>DGIT01000124.1:40630-84200 GCA_002386465.1 Burkholderiales bacterium UBA4615
TCACGCAACTGATGCTTCCAGAGCAGGTGATCATGCGGTGACAGCCATCGCATGACCAGTACACCGGACTCGGGGTGCTGACCCAGCAGGCGTGGCGTACAGCCCGGTTGCGCCTGCCAGGCCTGCTCCATCCAGCGTGCTTCGTACTGATTGCGTTCGATCGGGGCATGCCAATCGGCCGCTACACGCAACTTGGCCAGCGCGCGCTTGGCACAGACCAGGCCGTCTTGCGTACGAATGCACCAGATGTCCGAGGACACGCCGCCGGTCAGTGGCCATCCCATCAAAGCAGACTCGCCGGTCAAGCCCAAGGCGCGCAGTGCCTGAACGAATGCTTTCGGAACCGGCACGGATTCAGGGTTGCCCCCAGGCACCTCACCCATAACCCGCCTCGACCAGCTTCACGAGCGCATGCAGCGTGCGGTTGATGGGTGTGGGAATACCCAATTCACTGCCACGACGCGCAATGAATCCGTTCAGGTGATCGATTTCGCTGGGTTTGTTGCGTGCCATGTCCTGCGCCGTGGACGAATGCTGACCCGACATGGTTTGCGCGATACGGTCCACCGTTTCAAGTGAGGCCTGCAGCGACAAAGCCACGCCTTCGGCCGCCGCCACCTCCACCACCTCCTGCACGATGCTTCGCTGCAGAGCACGCACTTCGGTCAGGCTGGCAATCCGCGCGTAATGGGCATGTCCCAGTGCCGACAAGGCGTTGTAGGCGCAATTCACCATCAGCTTGGACCAGAGTTCGGCACGCACATCAGCAGAACACGTCACCGCAATGCCTGCTGCGGCAAACAGTTCGACCAGCGCTTGCAGCATGGTCACAACGTCAGACGCAGGAGCGCGCATCGGATCCAGCGCACCAATCACGAGTTCCCCGCGCCCGAAATGCTTCACTAATCCTGGCGCAGGCATTGCCGTAGCCACATACACCACAGCGGGAACGACGCTGTTCGGGACATGCCGGGAAATGGTGCTGGCGTTCTCCACTCCATTTTGCAGGCTGAGTACCACCGCATCCTTCGAAAGCCAGGGCGCCATCTCACGCGCCACCGTATCGGTATCGGTGGACTTGACACAGAACAGCACCAGATCGGCGCCCTGGACAGCCTTCAGATCGGCACTGGCTTGCACCGGTGCGGTCTGAACCACACCCGCCATGTCCAGCCGCAGTCCTGCACTTTGAATTGCAGCCACATGCGCAGCCCGACCGATGAGCGTCACCCGATACCCCGCGCGGGCCAGGAGCGCGCCATAGAAACTGCCAACAGCTCCAGCGCCGACGACAGTGATGGCATTGAACGGTTTGGCCACAGTCCCTCCGCAGGCAACAGGAATCGGTCGATACGGTTGGCGTCGAGGATAGCGCAAGGTCTGGCTTACAACCGGAGCCCACCGGCCACTGCCGCGTGCAGTCTGCGCTGCGGGCACCTACAATCGTGCATCGAGGATCAGGAGACATACGATGGAAATCACCGCCGAGCGCAAGGCCGATGCCCTCACGCTTCATTTGAAGGGTCGGTTGGACATGAGCACGGCTGCGATCCTGGAGCGCGCACTTGAGCTTGAGGGCGTGCGCGATCTCACGCTCGATCTGGGCGACTGCTCCTACATCTCGAGTGCCGGTCTGCGCGAAATCATGCGTGCACAAAAGCAGTTGCTGCCCTCCGGTGGCGGTGTCACGCTCATCGATGTTGCGCGTGAGGTGCAAGAGGTGCTTGATGTCACCGGATTTTCAAAGCTGCTGGTGACCCGCCCCAAGCGTCGCGAGATTACGATCGCAGACAAGGAGTTCCTGTCTGCCGGTGTGTGCGGCGAATGCTATCGGCTGGACCCTGAGACCATCGTCAAGCTCTACAACGAGGGCGTGGCGCCAGACATTGCGGAAAAAGAAAAAGCCTACGCCAAGGCTGCGTTCATTGCCGGCATTCCGACCGCGATTTCGTATGAAGTCGTGGCCTGCGGCAACCGCACGGGCGTGATCTACGAAATGCTCGAGGCGACCCAGTTCAGCGCCATCATTCGCAAAGACCTGGATCACCTCGAGACACATGGCAAGACGCTTGCGAACATTGCCAAAGGGATTCACGAGGCCGTCGCCGATCCGACCGTGTTTCCCGATATCAAGAACAACTTTCGGGGCTACATCCGGCAAATGGACTTCTTCCTGTCCGGGCAGGAAATCGCATTCCTGCTGGAGCGGCTGGAGAGCATCCCCGAGGCTGCATCGACGGTGCACTTTGATCTGCACACCAGCAACATCATGATTCGCCAAGGCGAACCGGTGATCATTGACATGGGCGATGTGTCGCGTGGGCACTACCTGTTTGACATCGGACTGATCTGTGCGATCTACGGCTATCCCGAGCTCAAGACCTGCGAGATGGTGACTAAAATTCCATCTGATGAAGGCGCAGTGTTGTGCGAACACTTTCTCAATCACTATTTCGCGGACAAGCCGGCTGAAGAGCGTACCTTCTTCGAGCGCAATAGACATTTCCTCGCTTCGCTGCGCTTTATCTACACGATCACATTCCTGCCCGCGCTGCGCGATCAGCTCGCCGCCAGAATCAAGGATGTGTTGTTGCCGAAGATGGCTGCGTGATTCAACCCCGTCCACAGGCGTGGCGCACACCGTAAAACGCGTCACACCGTTTACCTCATCACACACCAGGAGACCTCAGAGTGAGCATCAAGGCACGCGCCTGTATCGTCGGCGCTTATGAACACCCGACCCGCTTGGCGCCCGACAAGTCCGTAGCCCAGCTGCACGCCGAAAGCGCCATCGGCGCCCTTAAAGATGCGGGATTGAGCCTGTCAGATGTCGATGGCTATTTCTGCTCCGGAGATGCGCCTGGAGCCAGTCCGCTGTACATGGCCGACTACCTGAACCTGAATCTGAAGTGGTACGACGGTACGGAATCGGGCGGCTGCTCTTACCTCGCACACATCGAGCATGCGGCGGCCGCGATTGCGGCGGGTCATTGCTCGGTGGCCCTGATCACGCTCGCAGGCAAGCCTCGCTCCAGCGGCCAGGCCACCGGAACCGCATTCCGTGCGCCCCCCGTCGATCGACCGGAAGCCGCCTGGGAATCCACCTTTAAGTGGACGATCGGTGGGGTCTACGGAATGATGATGCAGCGTCACATGCATGAGTTCGGCACCACCCTCGAGCAAATCGCCTGGGTGAAAGTGGCGGCGTCGCAGCACGCGCAGCACAATCCGAATGCGCTTTTGCGCACGCCTGTCACGGTCGAGGATGTCATGAACTCGCCGGTGATTTCCGACCCGATCCGCAGACTCGACTGCTGCGTGATCACCGACGGCGGTGGCGCGCTCGTGCTCACCAAGCCCGAAATCGCGCGCAGCCTCAAGCGCCCCGTGGTCAAAGTGATTGGCTGTGGTCAGACGATCAACACCACGGACGGCGGTTATCTGGACCTGACACGTACCGGCGCACAGCGCTCAGGCGCAGCTGCGTTTGCAGAGGCCGGGATTACGCCTGCCGATATCGACTACGCCTCGGTGTACGACAACTTCACGATCATGGTGATCGCTCAGCTCGAAGACCTTGGGTTCTGCGCAAAAGGAGAAGGCGGTCGCTTTGTGGCCGATGGCAATCTCATCTCCGGCGTGGGTAAGCTGCCCTGGAACACTGACGGCGGAGGCCTGTGCAACAACCATCCGATGAATCGCGGCGGCATCACCAAGGCGATTGAAGCCGTGCGTCAGCTGCGTGGCGAAGCCCACCCGGCCGTGCAGGTCAAAGACTGCCGTTTAGCGCTGGCCGCTGGTCCGGGCATGGTCCTCGGCCCGGGTCATGCGCATGCCACCGTCATTCTTGAGCGGGAGTAATCCGATGAGCGACACCACGATCAAGCCTCAGACTTTTGAGCAAGACCCCTTCGCAGCGGCGTTTCCCGAAACACGGGAATTCTGGGCGGCTGCCGAGAACGGACAGCTCCTGCTCAATACATGCGACGACTGCAAGCGCCCGCACTGGTACCCGCGCGCCCTGTGTCCCTTGTGCGGCAGCACCCGATTACGGTGGTTGCCTGCCAGCGGCCGTGGCACGCTGTATGCATTCAGCACGGCACGCAAGGCCACGCCTGCCTATACGCTGGCCTATGTGAAGCTGGATGAAGGCCCGACACTGATGACCAACATCGTCGACGCCACCCCGGAGTCGCTGAAGATCGGGATGCCGGTCGCAGTGCAATTCCAACGTGCGCAGGAAGGCCGAATGATGCCGTTTTTCAGACCTGCCTCTGCCGGTTAGCCACTTAGGAGAACCCCATGGCCAAGCCCTTCATCCTGTCCCCGGACGATCGCCCTGCCCCGCTCAATGCAGGCGGTTTCATGATTTCGGTACTCGCCTCCAAGGCCGACACCGATGGCTATGAAATCTTTCATCAGAGTGGCCCCGAGGGCAAAGGGCCCGGCCCTCATTTCCATCCATGGGACGAGACCTTTCTTGTGCTGAGCGGTGAGGTGCACTGCGGTGTGGACGGGCAGGCAACAGTCGCCACGCCCGGCACGCTCATGCACGTGCCAGGTGGCTGCACCCACTGGTTCAAGTTCGGCAAAGGGGGCGCGGCTGTGCTGGCCATCACGTCCAGGGGCAATGCCTGCGAGATGTTCACCGAGTACGACTCAGGGGTTAACTGGGATAGCGTGAACAAGGAGCAGTTGGTGGCAGTGGCTGCCAAGCACGGTCAAACCGTCCTCTGATCGATCGTGCCCACCGACTTTCCCGACTATCCGCTCGAGGCGCGCACAATCGGGCGCGTGCTGGCGGACAAGGCCAGGCGGATTCCAGAGCGTCCTTTCCTGCTGTGGGAGGAGCGCAGCTACCGGTACGCTGAGGTGGAGCGCCTCACCAACCGCTATGCAAACGGATTTGCGGCTCAGGGCATCGGCCATGGGGACCATGTGGCGGTGATGCTGCCCAATTGCCCCGAGTTCTTATGGGTGGTGTGGGGACTGGCTAAGCTCGGTGCCGTAGCCGTCCCGCTGAACACCGCAGCCAAGGGCGACATGCTGCAGTATTTTTTGCGGCAATCGGATGCCAGGATGGTCATCGTTGACAGCGAGTGGACCGATCGCATTCAGGCGGTGGCACCGACCCTCGAGCAGATCAGCCACTACGTGTTCAAGGGGCCGCTGCCTGCGGCCGACCTGCGCGCAGGGCATCCGGGGGCAAGGGCGTGCCCGCTGCAGGGCTTTGAATCGACCGATGAGACCGCACCGCCCGTCAATCGGGTGCGCCACGACGATGCGCAGCTCATTGTCTACACCTCCGGCACCACCGGCCCTTCCAAGGGGGTGCTGTGCCCGCACTCGCAAGGCCTGGGCGTCGGCCGAGCTATTTGCACGGAATACGGCTATCGGTCTGATGACGTGATTTACGCATGCCTGCCGCTCTTTCACGTCAATGCGATGTGGTACTCCTGCACGGCAGCCCTCTGGGCTGAAGGCACATTCGCGCTGTCTGCACGGTTTTCGGCGACCCGCTTCTGGGAAGAAATCCGTGCGTACGGCGCCACCCAGTTCAATTCGCTGGGCGCCATGACCAACATTCTGCTGCAGTTGCCTCCCGGCCCACAGGACCGCGCCCATGCGCTGCGCCAGATCATGGCAGTGCCCATGACCCGCGACCTGCACACCGAGCTCCATCAGCGCTACGGCGCGGCGGTCACCTCCCTGTTTGCCATGTCCGAGAACTATGCGGTCACGATCTTCGTGCCCGACGACCGTACAGATAAAGCCGGTTCGGCAGGCTCGGCCCGTGGCGCATCGGACCTTCGCATCGCAGACGATGATGGCCGTGTACTGACACCTGGTGAGGTGGGTGAGATTCAGATGCGACCGCGACACCCGGGCACCATGATGAAGGGCTACTACAAGATGCCCGAACAGACCGCGCAGGCATTCATCGACGGGTGGTTCTGCACGGGTGACCGGGGATATCTGGACACCGATGGCTACCTGTACTTCATCGACCGCAAGAAAGAAGCCATTCGGCGACGTGGCGAGAACATCTCGGCCTATGAGGTTGAAATGATCCTGTCCGGGCATCCGGCGATTCTTGAAGTGGCTGCTGTGCCGGTGCCTTCGGAATTAAGCGAAGACGAAGTGATGGTCTACGTCGTGCTGAACCCCGGCGCTACGCTTACGCATGCTGAGGTGGTCCAATATGCAGCGGACCGCATGAACTACTACATGGTGCCGCGCTTCGTCGAGTTTATCGATGCGCTACCCAAGACCGCCACCGAGAAAATCGAGAAGTACAAACTCAAGCAAGATGCCATCGCGCGCAAAGCCTTGCTGTGGGACCGGGAACGCGAGGGCATCCAGATTGCCCGGTAATTCGACGTCACGCGTGCGCAGCGCTCGCTTGTCGCCCTGGCGGGCCTGGCCTGCGGATCAGTCTTGATGCGCCGCGCAGCCATCCTGGGCTACGGCGCGGTGCCGGTTGGCTCATATCAGCGCGCACCTGCAGGCGCCGAAGTGCTGGAGCACGAACTGGCTACCGAAGTGGTCCTGCAGGCCGCACAGATGGCAGGTCTCTCGAAAGAGGACATTGATGGGGTGGTGGTAGCGCACCCAGGTGACCATACGCGCCAGGGATACTTCCACACGTTTCTGACCGCGCACCTGGGCATTCGGGCCCGTGCCACAGTCATCCAGGTGCTGGGCAATGGCATGACCGGCGGGCATGCATTCGATATCGCGCTGCAACAGGTGACCTCCGGGCAGGCCGACTGCGTGCTCTCGGTGGGCGTGCATTTCGAGACCGGCATTCCCACGGCACAACACCTGGACTACAGCATTCGGCTCACCGGTGATGTCGACTTTCAGTCGGTCTTCGGCGCCGTGCCGATCGCCTGGTATGCGATGGATGCGCAGCGCTATTTGCATGAGTATCGCGTCCCACGAGCGACGCTAGCCTCGATTGCAGTGAAAAACCGTAGCCATGCCGTTGCCAATCCGCTGGCGCAGTTTCGTACACCAATCACCCTCGATGAAGTGCTGAACGCCCGCCCGATCGTCGAACCACTTGGGCTGCTTGAGGTACCGGGTCGTGCGGATGGCGCTGTGGCGTTGTTGATCGTCTCCGAGGATATGGCGCGTGCCAGTGGCCGGCCTTATGTGCTGGTGCTCGGCAGAGGCTTCGAGCATGAAGGGCTACACCAGATCTCGGATCAGCCCGGCGACACGCTGTCTTATGCCTCGTTGCAGGGCGCCAGTACTCGGGCGCTGACCGATGCGGGCGTCTCGCTGGAAGATATCGGCACGTTCCAGGTCTATGCCCCATGCACGATCGTCGAGGCACTGGGCACCGAAGCACTCGGGCTTTTTGAACGCGGTCGGGGTGCAGCGGCAGCTGCCGCTGGTGACACCCGGTTCGATGCGCGTTATCCGGTCAATACCTGCGGCGGATGCCTGTCACGCGGCCATCCGCCGGAGGTCACACCCCTCTACGATGTGGTCGAAGCGGTCACGCAACTGCATGGTCGCGCGTCCGGCAGACAAGTGCTGCGCCGTGAATTCGCCATGACCATCTCGGAGCTTGGCAAATACAACGCGGCGCTGGTGCATATCCTGGAGGGCAAGGCATGAGCGGTCTGCCTCGCCTTCAGCTACCTGGCAACCGGCCGTTCGCCCCGAGGGTCTCGGCGTTTACTCGACCGTTTTGGGAGGCGCTCGGTGGGGGTCGGCTCACGAGTACCCAGTGTCAGCAATGCGGTATCGTGAGCTTCCCACCACGTAACCTGTGCCGTGCCTGTTGGTCACGTGACGTGGCGTGGCTGGACTTGGCAGCGCATGGCACGCTCTACAGCTTTACACGCGTGCACGTCGCCCCGGGGGCCTTCCTAGGGGACACGCCCTATGCCATCGGCATCGTTGACCTGCACCAGGGCCCGCGTCTGATGTGCAGGATGATCGGCGAGGTCGATACACAGCACCTGGATGGTCCCGTGGAGATGCTGGTGCTGCAGTATCAGGACGGTCCGCTGTTTGGTGCGCAGGTGTGCGAGCCTTCGTAAGAGGCACCGCGATCGGATCACTTAGGGGGCACCTCCAGGTCACTTAGGGGTCACGTCGCGGATACTGCGGGCACCCCGACGGGCCCCTGACTGGCCCACGCTTCTTAGGCGTTCGGAGGATGCTCCATCGACTCGGCCAGAGGCAGCACGCCCCGGGCACGCAATGAGTCAGCAGCCCCCTGAACGTCGCGTGGCTCACGGTTCTGGCTGAGCTTCGACTTGCCCTCCAGGCGGGTGACCAACACCTCGATGCCCACAATGGCGCGGACCATCCCATCGATATAGTCGGGCGACGAATCGCCCATCTTCCAGGGCTTGGGTTCCTGGGCTTCATGCGTACGGGTGAGGCGTGCCACCACCCCGCGCACGAACTTATCGTCATCGCGCACGGTCAATCGGCCGTGCGCATGCACCACTTCATAGTTCCAGGTCGGCACCTGCCGATGCGTCTCGTGCTTGCTGGGATACCAGTTGGGCGAGATGTAGTGCGCATTGCCGCGAAACACGATGAGGACATCGGTACCGCCTGCACATTGCTGCCACACCGGATTGGCCCGGGCCACATGGGCGCTTAACAGTCCGTGCGTACCCACCGTCGGGTCAAACTCGAAGGGAATATGGTTGGCATCCATGCCATCTGGAGAGGGGGTCACCAACATGCCAAGGGGATGCTCGCGAATGATGCGATGCAGGGCCGCCGGGTCAGTCACTGCGAAATGTGCAGGTGTGTACATCAGTCAGTTTGCGTCGAAAATCGGTGCGAAACGATAGCATTTAAGTGCCCGTGTGCAAGACCACGCACGGCGTTGACGATCGGCATCAGGCTCGCCACTGCGCTCTACGCGCACACCAAACCGTCGCGTCGCTTGATGGTTAATTCCTCTCCCAGGCATGCAAACGCTCCAGCCAACGCAGAACGCGCTGCGGCGCATGAGCCCGCTTCCATTCACCGGCTGCGTACTTATTGGCCTCTGACAGCGTCGGGTAAATGTGGATGGTGCCCAGGATTTTGTTCAGACCCAGTCCATGCTTCATGGCCAGCACATATTCGGCCAGAAGATCACCCGCATGTTCACCCGCAATGGTGACTCCCAGGATCTTGTCCTTGCCTGGCACGGTGAGTACCTTGATGAAGCCGTGCGCTGTGCCGTCGACGATAGCTCGATCCAGGTCATCCATGCCGTAGCGGGTGACCTCGTAAGCCACACCTTGTTCACGGGCCTCGGATTCAGAGAGTCCCACTCGCGCCACTTCCGGGTCGGTGAAGGTCGCCCACGGAATGACTGAATAATCAGCCTTGAAACGCTTAAAGCGCCCGAACAGCGCATTCACCGCGGCATACCAGGCCTGATGCGCTGCCGTATGGGTAAACTGGAATGGCCCCGCCACGTCGCCCACCGCGTAGATGTTTGGGTATTGGGTCTGCAAAAAGGCATTGGTCTGGATGGTCTTGCGAGGCGTCAGCGCAATGCCCAGTTCCTCAAGACCATAGCCCGTGACGCGCGCGCTACGACCGACCGCGCACAGCAACTGGTCGAAGGCAATCGGCAACTCCTGATCGCCGTGTTGCACGATCAGGCACTTTTCGCCGTGCCTCATGTCCACGCGAATCGCCTGGTGACCGGTCAGGACGTTCACGCCGTCTGCGCGAAGGGACGCAGCCACCAGATCACTCACTTCGGGATCTTCCCGGACCATCAGGCGTGGCGCCATCTCGACCTGCGTGACTGCGCTGCCCAGCCTGGCAAAACTTTGAGCCAGCTCACAGCCAATCGGGCCACCGCCCAGCACCACCAGGCGGCGAGGCAACTCGGTCAGCCCCCAGATCGTGTCACTGGTCAAAAAGCCGGCTTCCTTCAAGCCGGGGATCAGAGGGATGAACGGGCTCGCTCCGGCTGCAATGACAATGTTTTGCGTGGTCAGGATGTTTTCTGAACCATCCGGATGGCGCACCTTCACCGTCCAGGGTGAAGTAATGCGTGCATGGCCTTGCAACACCTCCACACCAAGTGAGCTGTAACGCTCGACGGAATCGTGAGGCTCGATCGTATGAATCACCTCGTGCACACGGCGCATCACACCGGCAAAGTCCACTTCACCCTGCGCATTACGAATGCCCAAGGTCTGGCTCTGGCGCAGGTGCTGGATGGCCTTAGCCGATCGAATCAAGGCCTTGCTGGGAACGCAGCCATAGTTCAGACAGTCGCCACCCATTTTGTGGCCTTCGATCAGGGTCACCTTGGCCTTGACGGCGGCCGCGATGTAGGCCGACACCAAACCGCCAGCACCTGCGCCGATGACCACCAGATTGCGATCAAAGTGCTTGGGCCGTTGCCAGCCTGCGTACACCTTGCGCTTTTGCAAGACGCCCACAATAAACTTCGCGACCAGTGGAAATACACCCAGCAGCGCCAGGCTGCCGAGCAGGCCAGCCGACAACACATCGCGCGTTGAATCGATTGCCGCAAGCTGGGTGCCCGCGTTGACGTACACGGCCGTGCCCGCCAGCATGCCAATCTGGCTGACAATGTAGAACTGACGCGCCCCGAGCGTGGTCAGTCCCATGAGCAGGTTAATCAGCCAGAACGGGAATACGGGCACTAGCCTGAGCGTAAGCAGATAAAGCGTGCCGTCTTTCGCAAGGCCGTCGTTGACAGGCTGCAGCATCTTTCCAAAGCGCGTCTGGATGACGTCGCGCAGCAGGTAGCGCGACACCCAAAAGGCCAGCAGTGCGCCTGCGCTGGAGGCGAACGACACCAGCAGGAGGCCAAGCGGCAGGCCGAACATCGCACCCGCAGCCAAGGTCAGAATGACTGCGCCTGGAATGGACAGCGCGGCGGCCAGCACATACACCACGAAAAAGACAAGGGCGGTGCGCACCGGATGATCTGCATACAGGCTGGCCAGCGTGTCGCGGCTGGCCTTGAGCTGCTCCAGGGAGAGCCACTGGCCCAGGTCCCACTGCCGGTATGCAAGCCACAGGCCCAGGGCAACCAGCAAGATCAAGAGCCAACGTGTCCAGCGTGGGACGCCACTCATCTGGCCTCCAGCGCAGAGCACGCCAGTGCAGGATCTGCGGACTCGGCCTCCAGCGCTCCACCGCAGCTGCTGCCCTGGCCTGCGGTGCAACCGTAGCAGTGGTCAGCCACGTGGATCGGCGTGCTGAGCGCGTCCGTGGCAAGCAGGTCCCGCAGGTGCGGTCTTGATGCAGCTGCGAGCGTAGCTGGCATGCCCAGCATCTGGTTGAAGTCGCAGTCGTATAGGTATCCCTGCCAGTCCACGCTCAAAAGGGTTCGGCACATCACCGTCTGCAGATTTTCCGGACGATAGGCGTCCTTGAGCAAGCGCATGTACCCCTCGAAGCTGCCCTTGCTCACAAGGGTGCTGCCAAAACGCTGCACCGGCATGTTCGTGATGGCGAACAACTGATTGAAGCGGATGCCAAAGTGCGCCCTCAACTCTCGCTTGTAATCTGCTTCAAGAGGCCCTTGCACAGGCGGTAAGACGGGGCCTTGCGGGTTGTAGACTAGATTGAGGACCAACCCTGAACCCTCCTGTCCATAGCCGAGCGCATTGAGCGTTTGCAAGCCCGCGATACTGCGCTCAAACACCCCATCGCCGCGCTGACGATCCACGTTCGAAGGCGAATAACACGGCAGGGAAGCCGTCACTTCGACCCCCTGTTCGGCGAGGAATGCTGCTAACCCCCCCTGACCAGGCTCTGAAAGAATGGTGAGATTGCAGCGGTCGATGACACGCACCCCCATGCTGCGCGCTTCTTGCACCATCGTACGGAAGTACTCATTGAGTTCGGGCGCGCCACCAGTCAGGTCCAGCGTCTTGATTTGACGTGCTTGCAGGACGGCCAGGACCAGGCGGACCGTCTCTTCGTCCATCATCTCGGTGCGGTTGGGCCCGGCATTCACATGACAGTGCACACAGGACTGATTGCACTTGTAGCCCAAGTTGACCTGGAGCGTCTCCAGGCCCTTGCGGCTCAGTGCAGGAAAGTCAGTCTGGACGAGAAGTGGAAGCGTGGGTCGCATGGCGCACTCGATCAATATGTTGGGTCATGCACTATTCGCCATGCGCAGCAGAAAAGTTACAGGTCGGGGTTTGCAAGTCTTATTTGTGCGGCTGACCACAAGGCATATCGCCCGGCACAAAGTGAAAATCAGCAAATCCCGACCGCGCGCCGGACTGGGTGTTGTCAGTATCCGCCGTGATCGCAAGTTGGACAGGGTCTGCGCCAGGACCAAACAGCCGGGTCACATCGCGAAGGACGTCGACCCGCTCCCAGACCCATCGCCCGGCATCCTGGTCGCCGCTGCGCTGGACTACCATCTGAGCGCGATCGGTATAGGCGTTGGGGCGGATGGTACCGATGGGTTGGCGGTTGTCCCAGACGTAGTTGATTGCTGCATCCGGCAGGTCCGGCCCCCAGATAGCACGCGCCACAGAGAGTTGCGCTCGCAGGCCAAGACCCAGTGAGGCGGGCGGAAGCCGAAAGCTCACATAAACCCGCGCCGCGTAATCATCGCCCTCACGCCTGGTCATGTCGGCTTGGCTCAAGGAGGCTCCTATACGCCATCGCCAGCACAATGCGGGCGTTGCCTTGAGGTCTACGCTGATGGGACGCGCCAAGAGCGACATGCTGGCCTGTGAAATAACCTCAACGGCCCTGACACCCTCCCATTGAACGAACTTGAAGGTATTGGGACGCTGGCCAGACTTGAGCCGAATCTCCTGCCAGGGTGTCAGGCCAACATCGAACCGCCCGACCCACTGCGCCCCTGAAGGGTCAGTGTGCGGCAAAGGACTGGTCCCTGTGGTGGCACCGACCGGCGGGGCCAGGGCAATCAGGGCGAAAGCCCCCACCAGAGCGCCAAATCGCCGGGGTGTCCGGATTGCGGCGGCCGTTGAATGATGCATTCGCGAATCAAAGCGTGATTGGTTGTGCACAGGAGAAGTCGGCAGGGAAATCATGTTCTCCGTCATTCGCACGGATCACGACAAAGGTTACAGGTCAATTTTCGACCGGTTGGAGACGGATCTGCATAAAGACCCCGGCCATACTGCCAGGGTGTAACCAAATCCTGATCTGCGACGAATTGAACAACGATGCCCATCACAATGACTTCGAGTCCGGCCTGAAGCTGCTGTGGTTGCGCGCCCAATCGGGGGATGAGGTTGCTTATCGCGAAGCTCTCCGGACGATTGCCAGGCGATTGAGGTCTTACTTCCGTCGCCATCTAATGAACCTGCCGGACGATGTCGAGGACCTTGTGCAGGAAACATTGCTGGCGCTTCATGTGCACCGGGGCAGCTATGACCCATCCCAACCGGTCACCGCCTGGGTGCTAGGCATTTCCCGTCACAAATTAATGGACCTTTACCGGAGACGTGGCCGGCGTGAAGCCCTGCATGAGCCGATCGACGATTTGCAAGAACATTTGGAGGCCGAAGAGCCCGGCGAAACGCTGGCTAACGTCGACCTGCGCACCCTTTTGGAAGCACTGCCTGAGGCTCAACGTGTCGCTATTGAAATGACAAAACTTCAGGGGCTGAGCGTTGCCCAAGCGTCGGAACGGACCGGTCAGTCCGAGTCAGCGATCAAGGTTCAAGTTCACCGTGGCCTCAAACGTCTGGCGGCCCTCGTGCGCAAGGAGTCCACGTGAAGACTGACGCACTGATTGACATGCTGGCAACGCAGGCTGGCCCGGCGCCTGCCTTTCCTGTCGGACGTCGCTTGGCGGGTTCGGTCGCACTGGGCCTCTTGGCGAGCAGCGTCCTCGCCTTGGCTCTGATCGGCCCATTGCCGGCTGCTGTTTTTTACACGGCAGCCCCATGGATCAAGCTCATCTACGCCGCTTTGCTGTTGGCGGGGGCAAGTACCCTGGCAGCGCGACTCTCACGCCCAGCATCCTCCACGGCGATGGGCCGTGCAGCGGTCGCAAGCACCGTGATCGTGATGCTTCTAGCCGGCGCAGCGACGTTGATCTCCGCATCTGAAGGCGAGCGGTGGTCTGCACTATCGGGGCAGACATGGTGGATGTGTCCCTGGATGCTGATGATGCTGTCGTTGCCCGCGCTCATGGCGATTCTCTGGACGATGCGCAGCCTTGCGCCCACCAGGCTGAAACAAGCGGGTTGTGCGGCTGGGTTGTCAGCGGGTGCCGTGGGCGCGATGGGGTACTCGTTGGCGTGCCCGGAGACCTCAGTCGCTTTTGTAGCGACCTGGTACTCATTGGGGATCGCACTGACGGGTTGGCTTGGGCACTGGTTGGGACCTAAAGCGCTCCGCTGGTAGTCGCTTTTTGCTGAAGCGATCGAACAGACCGTTGCCGCATTGCCCGGTATGCCATGACACGCAAAAGCCCGTCGTTGCGCACTTAACACCGCAGCTGAGGTGTTGTCGCTCTGCTACTGCAGCATGGCCACGTAGCCTTCGGGTTATTTTGGCTCGCCGTCGTTGATTCATGGGCCTGATGCAGCGCCGTTGCCCATCGTCATCGAGCGGACGTCGTCGAGCAGCACGGTCAGCTCGTTCGGAACGCCGGGCTTCAGGTTCCCCGGCTGCTTAACCGGCGACCGGGCATGGGTACAGGCGTGCGTTCCTGCACCAGTGCCGCGATAATGCGGTATGTATTCACTCTCGCCGCGCGTCCTTCTTGTACTGACCTTGGTCCTGGCTTCGCTCCTGCTGGCCACCGGAGGCACGGCCGTACAGGCCGCAGATCCGATCAAGGTCGGCTCAAAACGCTTCACCGAAAGCTATGTGCTGGGCGAGATCGCCCGCCAAGCGCTGGAGCGCGGCGGCGTACCTGCCGAGCACATGCAGGGCTTGGGCAACACGGCCATCCTGGAGCAGGCGCTGAGCAACGGTCAGATCGAGGTCTACCCGGAGTACACCGGCACCATCGAGCGCGAGCTGCTCAAGCGCAATCCACCCGCCGGCGCGCCGCCGCCCACGCTCGATGAGCTGAACGCCTGGCTGGCCCCGCGCGGGCTGAAGGTCGCAGTGCCGCTGGGCTTCAACAACACCTACGCGCTGGCCATGCGCGAGGCCGATGCGCAGCGGCTGGGCGTGGATTCGCTGTCGGCGCTGGCCCGATTGCCGGCGGCCGAGGGGACGCGTCTGCGGCTCGGCCTGTCGCATGAATTCCTGGTGCGCGCTGACGGCTGGCCCGCGCTCAAGCGCAGCTATGGCCTTCTCCTAGCCGAACCCTTAGCGCTCGACCATGGACTGGCTTACGAGGCGCTGGCCAGGGGTCAGGTGGACCTGATCGACGTCTACAGCACCGACGCGCAGATCGGCCGCCTCGGCCTGCGCGTGCTGAAGGACGACCTTGGCTTTTTCCCGCGCTACGAAGCAGTGCTGCTGATGCGCACGACCCTGCCCGCGCCGGCGCAGGCGGCGCTGGCTTCGCTGCAAGGCCGCATCGACAATGCAGGCATGATCGCGCTCAACGCCGCGGTTGAACTCGATGGGCGCGCATTCGCCGACGTTGCGCGCGGCTTCCTCGACGCGTCGCCAAGCGCGGCGCCCACCGGTCGACCCGGGCTGGTGGACCGCGTCCTGGCGCCTGACCTGGGCCGCCTGCTGCTACAGCACCTGGGCCTCGTATTCGGTTCGGTTCTGCTGGCTGTTGCACTGGGTGTGCCACTTGGCGTCATTGCGCATCGTCACGAGGGTTTGGGCAGTTGGGTGCTGGGCGCCGTCGGCCTGCTGCAAACGGTGCCGTCGCTCGCGCTTCTGGCCTTTCTCATTGCGTTGCTCGGCCGCATAGGCTTCGCGCCAGCACTAGTCGCATTGTTTCTCTATGCGCTGCTGCCCATCGTACGCAACACGGTCGCCGGGCTGGCCGGCGTTGCCGAAGGCCAGCGTGATGCCGCCATCGCACTGGGCCTGCGCGACGCGGGTGTGCTGTGGCGGGTGGAACTGCCGCAGGCCCTGCCCACGCTGCTGGCCGGCGTGACGACGGCGGCCGTCATCAACGTGGGCACGGCCACCGTGGCCGCCTTCGTCGGTGCAGGCGGTCTGGGCGAACGCATCGTGTCAGGCCTGGCAGTCAACGACATCGACCGCATGCTGGCTGGCGCGATCCCGGCCGCCATGTTGGCGCTCTTGGTGCAGGGCGTATTTGCGCTGGTCGAACGCCGACTGGTGCCGGCGCCGCTGCGCGCGTCGCGCTGGCGCAAGTCCCAACGCTCTATCGCGTGAGCCAGCGCCGCGTAGCGAAGCTGGCACCATCCACCAGCGCCACCAGCAACAGCATCGCAATCAGCACCGTGGCGGTCTTGTGCATCTGGAACAGGCTCATATGGAAGCTCAGCATCTGCCCGAGGCCGCCTGCACCCACCACGCCGAGCACGGCCGCAGCGCGAATGTTGTTCTCCCAGCGATACAGCGAGTAGCTCATCAGCTGTGGCAGCACCTGCGGCAGACTGGCGTAGAAAAACTGGCGAATCGTGCCGGCGCCCTGCACCTTCAGCGCGGCGGCCGGGCCCGGCGGCGCATTCTCGATCGCTTCAGCAAAGAGCCGGCCGAGCACGCCGCTGGTGTGCACTGCCAGCGCCAGCGTGCCGGCGAAAGGGCCCAGGCCGACGGCGATCAGCAGCAACGCGGCCCATACCAGTTCAGGCACGGCACGCAGTGCGTTGAGAAAAAGCCGCGCCGAGGCGCGCACGCCGTCGGCAAGCCCCGCACGCACCGAAAGCGGCTGTGGCGCCGCGCCGCCTGAAGGCTGGCGGCTCGCGGGCAGCGCAAGCAGCACACCGCCCGCTGCCGCCAACAAGGTGCCCAGTAACGACATGGCTAGCGTCTCCCACGCAGCGATAGCCACGTTGCGCACAAACAGCAGGCTCAGGTCGGGCGGCATGAACTCGGCCAGAAAGCGGCCCATGCCGGCCAGCGCCGCGCTCGAGAAAAACTCGGCCAAGTGCAGATCCAGTGACAGGAAACTGGCCACCACCAGCGCCAGCATGCCAGCCACCAGCCAGCAGGCGCGGCAGCGCGCGACAAACAACGGCGGCGGCAGACGGTTCGGTCGATTGGCAGCACTCGGAGCCATCGCTTCAACCCAGCGCGCGGCGCAAGGCCGCGCTTAGTCGATCGGCCAGCGCGACCAGGGCTACGAACACCAGCAAAATGGTCAGCACCTCGCCACCGGCGAACATCTTCAGCGATCCGTCCATTAACTGCCCCAGGCCACCGGCGCCGACGAAGCCCAATACCACCGAGCTGCGGATGGCACATTCCCAGCGGTAGACGGTGTAGCTGGTCAACTCGGCCGCGTTTTGCGGCAACAGGCCAAAGGAGAAGGCCTGCAGCCGCGTGCTGCCGTTACGCAGCAGCGTCTGCGTGACATGCACCTCGCCGCTCTCCAGAATCTCGGCGTAGACCTTACCCAGCATGCCACCGTAGGTGAGCGCGATGGCCAGCACGCCAGCCGCCGGGCCAAGACCGACCACGCGCACGAAGACCAATGCCCAGACCAGCTCGGGCACGCTGCGCAGCACAATCAACAGTGCCCGCGCTGCAAGCCGCACACCAAGCGGCAATGCGGCCATGCGGCCGCTAAGCGCCGAGATCGACAAGGCTGATGTGGCGATCAAGGCCAGCGGTACCGCAAGCAGCAGTCCCAGCGAAATGCCGGCGGTGGCGATGGCCACGGTCCGCCAGGTTTCGCGTGCCACCAGCGCCAGGAAGTCGGGCGCATGCGCCGGCGGCAGAAAGCTGGCAATAAAGCGCCCGGTGACGCGTGCGGTGTCGGCGTCCAGCAGCAGCCAGGGCTTGAATTCGGTGGCCAACAGCAGTGGCCAGAGCAGTACCGCCGCCAGCGCCAGCATACCGAGGCGACCCAGCCAGGCCGGGTCGCGTTGCACCGGCGCGGCAAGACTCATCGGCAATGCATCACCACAGACGCGGCCGGCGTGGCGGGTTCGATGGTTGGCGGCACCGTGCCGCGCAATTCGTCCTCGTGCTGCGCGTACAGGCGCGCCAGCAGGTCGGGCGACACCTGCGCCGCAGGCAGGTCGAACAGCAGCCGGCCTTCGCGCAGGCCGAGGATGCGCGGGAAGTGAGCCAGTGCAGCGTCCACCTGATGCAGCGTGGCGACCAGTGTGACTGCGCGCGCGCGCGCCTCCTGCACCAGCGCCGAGGCGGCGCGCTGTGCACGTGACGGATCCAGCGCCGACAGCGGCTCGTCCACCAGCCACAGCCGGGCCGGCGAGACCAGCGCACGCGCCAGGCCTACGCGCTGTCGTTCGCCGCCGGACAGCCGGTCGACGCGCTCGAACAGCTTGTCGGCCAGGTCAAATACCGCCAGCGCCTGGTCGGCCGCCGGGATGTCAACCGGATAAAACAGCGAACGCAGACTGGTCCACAGGCTCCAGGCCGGCAGGCGTCCGGCCAGCACCGCGGTGACCACGCGCTGTCGCGGCGGCAACGGCGGAACCTGAGGCACGAGGATCAGCCGCCCGCGCAGCTGCTGCAAGGCTCGGCGCTGCAGCTGCCAGGGGTCCGTACCGTCAATCCGCACAACGCCCCGCGCAGGCGGGCGCGCGCAGGCCAGCACTTCCAGCAGCGTGGTTTTTCCGGCACCCGAAGGCCCGATCACCGCCACGGCCTCACCCTCGTCAATGCTGAAGCTCAGGTCGGCAAGGGCGTCCTCAGCTTCGCGCCCTGTCGTGGCGTGCCGCGCTGCGATCGACTGCAGTTCAAGCTTCAAGCGCGGTGTGCTCAGAGCAGATTGGCGCTACGCGCGGCAGCTTCAATGCCCTTGTAGAGGTCGGCCTGGGCTGGCACGAACCGGGTTGCCCGCTGCAACTCCAGCACTTCCTTGCCCTCAGGCGTGTCACGCGACAGCGCCAGCAGCGCCTGCGTGAGCTTCTCGCGAAGCGCTGCAGGCATATTGGCATGCACGGTCCAGTTGTAGTCGTAATAGGTTGGCGTCGTGAAGAACACGCGAACCTTGGTGGGGTCAACCTTGCTGTCGGCGACGAACTTCTCCCACACCGAAATATTCAGCGCCCCGGCCTGCACCTTGCCTGCGGCCACGGCCGCGATAGTGGCGTCGTGCGCGCCGCTGAAGGCCACGCGCTTGAAGTCCTTCTCAGGGTTGACCCCCGCCTGCAGCAGGAAGCTGCGTGGCATCAGGTGACCCGAGGTGCTGCTGGCCGAGCCGAAGCTCACATCCTTGCCCTTCAGGTCAGCCAGGGTCTTGATCGCTGGGTCGGTGGTGATGAAGACCGAACGAAAGCGCGTGTCTTCTTCGCGCTGCGCCAGCGGAATCACCTTACCACCCGAGCGCACATTGGCCTGCACGAAGGTGAAGCCGCCGAACCAGGCCAGATCGACCTTCCGATTGACCAGCGTCTCGACCGCAGCCGCGTAGTCGGTCACGGGCGTGTAGTCCACCTTCATACCCAGCTTGCCCTCCAGGTACTTGATCAGCGGGGCTGCCTTGCGGGCCAGCTCGGTGGGCGATTCGTCGGGGATAGCCGTGATGCGGAGTACCTGCTGCGCATGGGCGATGCAACCGAAGGTCAGCAAGGCGCAGGTCAGCAGAGAACGCAGGGTTCGCAAAGGCGACAGATGGATCATGTGGTAATTTTCCCGGGCAGGAGCGAAGAGGAAGCTCGCGGACTCTAGCAGCTTGCCGCCGGTCCAGTCGCCGGTGCCCCGCTGGGCCTGTTGCCCTTTCAGTCACCGACACTGACCTCATGGCTCAACCCCGACTCCTGCAGTTGCACTCTGCCACCGACACCGCGTCCGCAGCCGAGGCCGCCGCGGGCCTGCTTGGCATGCCGGCATCGCTGCCGCCCAAGTATTTCTACGACGCACAAGGCTCGCGTCTGTTCGACGCGATCACCGAGCTGTCGGAGTATTACCCCACCCGCACAGAGGCTGGCATCTTCGCCGCGCATGGCACAGCCATCGCGGACGCAGTCCGAAGCTCAACAAGCCTCAACCCGGTGATCGTCGACCTGGGTGCCGGCAACTGCGCCAAGGGCGCCGCCCTCTTCCCGATGCTGGCGCCGCGCCGCTATGTGGCCGTGGACATATCGGCCGACTACCTGGCCAAGGCACTGGCGCAGTTGCAACGCGATCACCCGACATTGGACCTGCTGGGCGTTGGGCTGGACTTTTCCAGCAGACTGGCGCTGCCAAGCGAATTGACCGGCGCGCGGGCCCTGGTGTTTTATCCCGGCTCGAGCATCGGCAACTTCGACCCCGCAGCCGCCTTGGCGCTGCTGCGCCAGGCCCATGAAATGACGGCGGGTGGTGCCTTGCTGATCGGTGTAGATCTCGTCAAAACCATTGACGTGCTGGAGGCCGCCTACGATGACGCACTGGGCGTCACCGCGGCTTTCAACCTGAACCTGCTGCGCCACCTGAACCGCCTGCTCGGTACCGACTTCGACCTGCGCCATTGGCGTCATGTCGCACTCTTCAACCGCGCAGAGTCGCGGATCGAAATGCACCTGGAGTCGCACCAGGCTCAGTGGGTGCGCTGGCCAGGCGGTGAGCGCCGCTTCGCCGCCGGCGAACGCATCCACACCGAGAACTCCTACAAGTGGACGCTGGAGGGTTTTTCCGGCCTGTTGCGCCAAGCAGGCTTCGCCGAGCCCCGCCACTGGACCGACCCACTCGGCTGGTACGGCGTGTTCGTCGCCGGCGCCTGATTACCGCGCGCAGCTGCGAAAACCAGCCGGCACGTCATTGCGCCCGGCAAGAAAAAAGTTGCGATAGCGCGGATGGCGCATCCGGGACTGCGTGCAGTGCGAAGCACCTCGCAGAACTGGTCGGGCGTCGAACCAGGGTGCGGAATAGTCACGGTAGGGGTGCGACTGAAAGCCCGGAAAAGGCTGAAAGGGGCTCGCGGTCCATTCCCACACGTCACCCCATCGGAAGGCTTCAGGCGCACTGCAGGCGGCGCATTCCCATTCGGCCTCGGTCGGCAAACGACGGCCCGCCCAGCGACACCAGGCTTCGGCTTCGTACAGGGTGATGTGGCTGGCTGCCTCTTGTGGATCGAGGCGCCCCCACCTGCCATCTCGCCACTGTTCCCAACCCGACGCAGCGCGGCGCAGGTAACGCGGTGCGTCAGAGGTCTGCGCAGCGCGCCAGCGCGCGCCCGCCTCGGTCCACCAGCTCGGATCGTCGTAGCCTCCTGCATGCAGGAAGGGCAAATACTCCTCCCAGCGCACGGCCTGGCGGTCGATCTCGAACTGGCGCAGTTCCACGGTGCAGCCCGGCAGCTCGTTGTCAAACGAGAAGCCCTGATCAGGCGTATTGCCGAGCCGCCAGTCAAGGCCATCGAACGCCAGCGAAGGGGCCGGTGCCGGCAGCGGCTTCGTCTGCCAGCGAGGGTCTTCGATGGCGATGCCTAGACCACGGGCCATGTACAGGGCCGCCTCGTGATGCATGTCCTCGTGCAGCAGCGCCAGGCGAAAGAAATAAAGCCCGGCATCATCGGGGGCCGCTTGCCGCAACAGACGCAGAGCATCGTCGAGTTGCCACGCCAGATCGTCGCGCGTGGCGGCGGCATCCGGCAACAGCAATTGCCAGCGGCTGTTATGCGGTACCCAACTGGAGTTGTAGAGCTCATCGGCACCAGTACGCCTGGGGGCGCTTCGGTGAGCATTGGGGTCGGCCCGTACCCCCTGCGTACGCTCAGGATTGCGCGTAATCCAGTACTCCTGGAACCAGCCAATATGACCCAGTTCCCACACCGGGGGGTTGAGTTCAGCGAGCGGCGGCACCCGAAGGTCGGGCAGTGCACCCTCATAGGCCGCGAAGGTCGACAGCGTGTCGACACGGCTGGC
Source organism: Burkholderiales bacterium UBA4615 (assembly GCA_002386465.1). GTDB lineage: Bacteria > Pseudomonadota > Gammaproteobacteria > Burkholderiales > Burkholderiaceae_E > UBA4615. Next base: position 62,521 of record DGIT01000124.1, read on the forward strand.
CACCATCGCTTCGGCCAGGGCCTCATGCAGACCCCGCCGGGCATCGAGCGCGGGACGCGTTAGGATTGCGTCGTGCATCGTGAATCCCTCGTCATCGTGACGCCTGCGCTGGCAGCAGCCAACAACGGCAACTGGCAGACCGCCCATCGCTGGGCGCGCATGCTGCAGCCAGCTTACCGCGTCGGCCTCACCGACCGTTGGAGCGGGGGCGACGAGTCCTTGATGATCGCGTTGCACGCGCGGCGCTCCGCAGCATCAATCCAGGCGTGGCGTGCTGCCCATGTCGATCGGCCCTTGGTGCTGGTGCTGACCGGCACAGACCTGTACCGCGACATCGATGTCGACACGCAGGCCCAACATTCTCTCGCCCTGGCCGATGCCTTGGTGGTGCTCAATGAAATGGGCCCACAGCGGCTGCCCGAGGATATGCGCGACAAGGCGCACATCATCCTGCAGTCCTGCACGAAGCGGGCGCCGATGCCCAAGGCCACTCGGCACCTGCGCGCACTGATGGTGGGCCACCTGCGCGACGAGAAGGATCCGCGGACCTACTGGCGGGCGGTGCAGCGACTTTCGCTGCGCAAGGACCTTCTCTTCGACCATATCGGCGATGCACTGGACCTGGGTCTTGGCACAGAAGCGGAGGCCCTGGCCCATGCGCAACCCCGGTTCCGGTGGCTCGGTGGGCTGCCCCACGGTACGGTGCGCCGTCGCATCCAGGCGGCACATGTGCTCGTTCACGCAAGCAGGATGGAAGGCGGTGCCCATGTGGTGATCGAGGCCATCCGCAGCGGCACACCCGTGCTGGCTTCTCGCATCGATGGCAATCTGGGCCTGCTGGGCAACGACTACGCAGGTCTCTTCGAGCCCGGCGACGATGCAGCACTGGCTGCTCTGCTGGCATCAGCACGCGACGATCCTTCTATACTTCTACGGATGGCCACCCAGTTGGCCCAGCGCTCGGCGCTATTCGAGCCCGGAACCGAGCGGGCAGCCCTTCATCGTCTCGTCGGTTCGCTGATCGCGAGCCGCCCAACCGGAGATCAGCCATGAATGCACCCACCCCTTCCAAGACGCTTGCCGAGCCCCGGCTCACTTCGCTGTCGCACGGTGGCGGCTGCGGCTGCAAGATCGCGCCGGGCGTGCTCAGCGAGATCCTCAAGGGAACGGCAGGGATGCCCATCCCCAAGGAGCTCCTGGTCGGGATCGAGACTGCAGACGACGCTGCGGTCTATCAACTCAACGACGAGCAGGCGCTGATCGCTACTACGGATTTCTTTATGCCCATCGTCGACGACCCGTTCGACTTCGGGCGCATCGCGGCAACCAATGCGATCAGCGACGTGTATGCGATGGGAGGCCAGCCAATCATGGCGCTGGCGCTGGTGGGCATGCCCATCAACGTGCTGTCGACACAGACCATCGGCCGCGTGCTGGAAGGCGGAGCCTCGGTATGCCGCGCGGCCGGCATACCGATCGCCGGCGGCCACACCATCGATTCTGTCGAGGCAATCTATGGTCTGGTCGCGCTCGGCCTCGTTCATCCGAAGCGCGTCAGGCGCAACGCCGATGCCAAGCCCGGTGACCTGCTGGTGCTGGGCAAGCCCTTGGGTGTGGGCGTGATGAGCGCGGCGTTGAAGAAGGAACAACTCGGCGACGAGGGCTATGCGCAGATGCTCGCGACCACGACGAAGCTGAACACCCCGGGTCCCGATCTTGCCGCCCTGCCCGGCGTCCACGCGCTGACCGATGTCACCGGCTTCGGCCTGGCCGGCCACGCGCTGGAACTCGCCCGCGGCGCCGGCTGCACCGTGGAATTGGACTGGCCCGCAGTGCCGCTTCTGGCTGGTGTTCGTGACCTCGCCTCGCGCGGTTTCGTCACCGGCGCGTCAGAACGCAACTGGGCGGGCTACGGTCAAGACGTCGTGCTGCCGGTTGGCTTTGCCAGCGAAGACCAGGCCCTGCTGACCGATCCGCAGACAAGCGGCGGCCTGCTGGTGTCCTGCGATCCGAGCGCAGTGGACTCTGTGCTCTCGACCTTCCGCAAGCATGGCTTCGAGGCGGCGGCTGTTGTCGGTCGTGTGCTGCCTAGAACGGACCGTGCGCTGCAGGTCAGGAGTTGAGCCTCAATAAGCGAACATGCCGTTGACCAGCATCGGCGCCGTACCCGGAACCGACCGGAACCGACCTAAATAGACATGAAAGGCAAACCTGCTGCATCACACGGACTGAGTTCGCGACATCCGGCAGGGCTTCAATTCAGGCGCACTTGAAGCGCGTTGATCCTGCCGTCGAACCTGTTAGTTCGCCGCTCGATGTAGTCCGCTGACACCGACGATCCCAGGTCGACGCCGACATCGAAAGTCCCCTTACGCGAGATAATTTGGCTCATGGCACTGAAGGCTCTGACGGCAAATCCGGCATTTTCAGACCGGCTATTGATCAGCCCGCGCGGCGTGCCGTAACAATAATAAGGTAGCCCGGGCTCGCCACCATCACCAGCGGCTGGAGATCCTGCTCGCGCTGAAGGGCGCGGCAGACGCGCTCGACTTCCACGTCGTCGATATCACGAAGCCGCGTGACCCTGCATGGCTCGCCAGGACGCGCGGTAGGGCCGCGCTGCCGGTGCTGGAGCTGCCCGACGGCCGCATCCTGAATGAGAGCTTGGTGATCTTGCATTACCTGGAGGATACGCTGGGGGGCCCGCCGGTCATGTAACGCGACCCGTGCAAGCGCGCGATCGAGCGCCTGCTGGTGGGCATGGAGGCCGACTTCGTCGCCACGGGGTATCGGCATGGTCACAGTCCACCTTCAGCAACGTCACGAGGTCATGGTGCGAAAGGTGCCCGAGATTTTTAAACCGCCGTGCGCGCCCAAGTGCCCCTTTGGGGTGGCCACATCCTTCCACGGCACCTTGTACTGGCTCCACGCGGGGCTCGTCGCCCCCCTTGAGCCTGTCTGAGACCCGCCAGGAGCAGGCCCCGATGACCACCCGATGCGATCTGCTGGTTTCGGCTTGTGCAGCGCTCGCAGGTCACCGCGACCTGATCAGCTCATAAGGGCGAAGGTGCCGCGAGTAACTCGCGAACAGCCGCTGCAATAAAGGCTGCATCCACCGGGTTAGCCATCGGGTTACCAGCACGGTGGCCCCAGATCGATGGGATCGGCCTCAGTTCTGCGTCGCGAGATGCGCCAGATCCAACCGATTGTCCTCGACCTGGAAATGGAGGTCGTGATTGAGTTGGCAGGATGTGTTCCGGCGGCCCAGTAGAGCTCGCTGCACAAACTCGATCAGGCTCAGCCGCGCGATTTTTGGGTGCTGTCGGGGATTCGAACCGGCGAGGCACTCATGACCGCGACATGACGTGAAAGTTATCGAAGGCTTGACTCCAATTCTGATATTCCGTACAGTCTGTACATATTTATCGAGACTCCGAAATGAAGTCGATCTATGGGCTAGAGCAGGCCCGCGCACAACTGCCGCATATAGCGGCCGAGGCGCGCGCCGGGCATACCAGCGTGATCACTCGACACGGCGAGCCGGTGGCTGCCGTCGTCCCAATATCGTTCTTGCGGGCACAGGAGACTGGCCGAATCCGCAAGGGCGGCATCATGGCCCTGCGTGGGACGGGGCGCCATATGTGGCCTGAGGGGGCAGGCCAGACGGTGGCCGACATGCGCGACGAATGGCAAACCTGAAGAAGTCCACGAGCCGCCGCCAGGACCGTTCCTGGGGTGCCCTGCCGGAAGGCGCCACTGTCCTGGTAGACACTGCTCCCTGGATTTACCTGCTGCAGGACCATCCTGACTTCGCACCGCGCTTCGAGGGCCTTTTTGCGGCGGCCGAGGAAGGCCGGGTAGAACTTGCGTTATCCACCATCACGCTAGCTGAAGTACTGACAGGCCCCTACAAGGCAGGAGAAGTGGCGTTGGCCAAGCGCTACGAAAAAGCCCTCGGCAGATACCAGATCATGCCCTTCTCGGTAGCGGTGGCCATCCAGGCTGCGCAGTTACGGGCTCAGTACGGACTCAAGCTACCCGACGCCGCACAATTGGCTACCGCGCTCGACATGGGTGCCGCCGCCCTCGTGACACATGACCGCGACTTTTCCGCGGTTCAAGGGCTGCCGATCTTGTACGGTGGGTGAAGGATTCCTTCGGACCCCAGAAGCAAAAAGCCCCGCGTGGTGCGGGAGACTGAAGCTGTGCTGCGCAACATCGACGGACTTGTCGCTCTTGCCAAAGCCCGGCATGTCGGGGGCCACCACCCGATGCCCGGCCGCACGAAACATGTGGATCATGCGCGGTACACGTCACTCCAGGTAGGGTTGCCGTGCAGGCAAAGCCAGGTCACCGCAGCATCGCGCGGCCCCTCGTCTAGGTAGTGCATGCGCATGCCGCCCAGCGCCAACAAGCCGGTTGCCTACTGCGGCGACCAAGGGTACCCCGACAGGTTCTGGAAGTGCGCTTCCTCGGTTCTTTGACCAGCCATCGGCCTCACGTTTTCCCCTCAGTTGCTGACACTGGGCGTACGGCGCAGGTACTTATCGGACGAAACCTGTTCCAAAAGGAAAAGGGCTGCCGATTCAGAAGTGATGGACAGCCCAATGCTTCGACCATCGGCACTCACCCGACACGGTTTGACAGGTCCTTCCACGATGTTTGGTAATCGAACCGACACCCATTCGACAGAGCTCTCTTTCAGAGCCGCCTCCATGCGATTCTTGTCCTCGACGATGGGGATCAGCCACCGCAGAAACAGCGGGATGATGATCCGGTTTGCAAACCAGGTGCCGCTGTCCCCTGCCCCGACGTTGGACATGCACACGATGCGCGCAACCCCATGACGCTGCATGGCGGCCAAGACCACCTTGACCGAGTCCGAGATGAGGGTGGTGGCCTGCCCGTTGCCCTTGCCGCCGATGCCAAGACAGTGGACGACGGCGTCGGCTCCGCGCACACAGTGTTCAACCTCGGCCTGCAAGCTTGGGCTGCCACCGATCACGACCAGGTTCGGGTGCTCGAGTGCCATCCTGCGAGGGTCGCGCACCATGGCAACGACTTCATGGCCCTGGGCGAGCGCGTTCCGAACGACAAGCCCGCCAGTCAACCCGGTGGCGCCGAAGACCGCCAGCTTCATGAGAATCCTCCGACTAATGCAGACTCGACCGCCCCCGACCCGACAACCGTGGGTGAGCGACCCCACGTGTGATGACAAGCCCGCGCGACCGACGCGTGCGTGGCCAGGTACCCTTTGACTGAGTCAATCAAGGTTCAGCCTGCCCGGTCTCCAGCGGCCGGAGCATGCGCTTGGACACGGTCGCGACCATCGATCGGGGCACAAAGCGGTTGCCCAGGATCATCACGCGATTGGCCAGCCCCACCACGCGGGTGAGCCCACCGCCCAGCAAGAGCTCCACCCCCGCAGCGGCCACATCGCGCGGGTCCGCCCGCGCGGCCTTGCCGAAGCAATGACCACCGGCGATGCGCCGCGGGTCGACACTGTCGAAGAATGCCGTGTCGGTGGGCCCCGGGGCCAGGCAGCCGACGCTCACACCGTGGTCCTCGAGTTCCTTTGCAAGCGCTTCGGAGAAGTTCAGCACGGAGGCCTTGGCCGCGCCATCTCCAGCCCGATGCCGCCACTGCCGCCAGTGATCAGGGTCGTGGTCTCATCACTCATGGTCAGTCCTTGATGGGGGGCAACAACCAGCACGACAGCGAGAGCTGGCCTCAGAGCTGTGGGTAAGAGCCATGCCGGAGTGGCGCCTCTACCACCGCTCGACCAGATTACCGCCCAGGGTGGCCGCGCGCTGGCCTTCGGGCTGGATGCGCGCCGCGAGGATCAGGTGGTCGGCTTCTTCGACCAGCGGCTGCAGCGCTGCCTCGGTGCGCCGCGCCACGCACACGGTGAGGCCTGCCCGGGCAAAGCGGCGGGCGGCCGATGGCGACCGGGTCCATCGTCGTGGACCTCAGGCACGCGCGGTGGGGCGGGCCGAGACCGCGGCGAACCAGCGCGCGAGGTTCGGCAATTCCGCCGGCACCCGCAGGCCCACCGCCTTGCCCAGCACCAGGGCGCACTGGGCCACGATGTCGGCCATGGTGTAGTCGGCCCCGGCGATGTAGGCGCGGTCAGCCAACTCGCGGTCGAGCCAGGCCATGGTCTGCAGCGCACGGCTGCGGGCCCAGTCAGCGACTTCCGGCACCTGCTCGACGCGGCCGCGGTAGAACGCGCTGGTGTGCAGGAAAACCTCGGCGACCGGCCGCGACAGCTCGTACTCCATGCGCAGCGTCCACATGTCGATCCGTGCTGCCTCGCGCGGCGAACGGCCCATCAGGGATGGCTCGGGGAAGACCGACTCAAGGTAACGACAAATGGCCAGCGATTCCGTGATCGTGCTGCCATCGTCCAGCTCCAGCACGGGCAACTTGCCCAGCACATTGAGCGTGCGGAATTCAGGGCTCGCGTTGGCGCCAGCCGCCGCATCGACCTCGCGTCGTTCGATGACAGCGCCTTTCTCGGCAAGGAAAATGCGAACCCGGCGAGGATGCATGCCCGGTGTGAGATCGTGAAGAATCATGTCATCAACTCCTGGAAGGGTTGGGCGCGTGACGTGGCGTCAGCGCCAGACGGGCTCTCAAGCCTGATCAGGGATCCAGCTGCCGTGAAAACCGAAAGGCACGCGCGCGGGCAGTTGGATCACGGCTTGGGGCGGTCCGGAAAAATCGCTGGCGTCGATGATCACCAGATCGGACTTGTTGGTGGGCGCGTTCCACACATAGGTCATGACCCATCCGTCGCGTTCATTGGCGGCGTCTGACTTCGGTACGAACACGCACTCGGACCCGAAACGGCCAGGCCCGAAATCGTGCGCCTGCTCCACCCCGGCCTCGGTGTCGTAGCACAACGCCGACCCCCGATCTGACCGGATGCCCGCCCCGTAAACGTAGCGATGTTGACGCCCCGTCAGTCGCTCATCGATGCGCGGAAACTCCTGAGGCGTGGCCGACAACACCACCTTGCTGAATGAGCACGACTTGGGGTCGAGTTTCCACCGCGCCAACACCGGCGGACCCTCCCCAGGACCATTCAAGGCGGTCCGGAATACGCTGGGGTGTTCGACCAGATCGACAACGACGCAGCCATCAGCCGCGTCATAGGCATTCGCGGTGTGGAAAACGTAACAGGGCGGGATATCGATCCAGACCACGTCCTTGGCCGCACCGTCGCGGGGCAGGAGGCCGACTCGGGCAGCACGACCATCCGACCATTGATACGGGAAAATATGGCCTATCGCAGCCGATGCGTCATTCCAGACGACCGGCAGATCAAAAAGCAGGATGTACCGCTGCGTCATGGCAAAGTCGTGCACCATGGGGCCGTCGGACACCCCAATCACCTCCGAGCGTCGCACCTTGCCATCCGTGCCAACGACCACGTGCCGGATTTCGCTCCTGTTTTCCAGTTCATAGGTCACGGCATGCCACTCGTCCGTCAGCGGATCGAGGTGCGGATGCGCCGAGAAGGCTCCGCCCAAGGTGCCCTGGAAGTCCTCGTAGGACAGGGTGTCCAACTCGTGCGACAGCGCCATGGCCGGAGGCCCGGATTCGACCAGTGCCAGGGTCTTGCCGGCAAAGTGCTGGATGTGCGTGTTCACCACATCCACCTTGCTGCGTGGCTTGCCTGCGGGATACGGCTCTCCGAGCCGATCGCACACCAGACGGCTGCGTACGAAGCGATTTCGATACCACTCGGCCTTCCCCGCGCGCAGGTACACGCCATGGACCATGCCTTCACCGAGAAACCAATGGTGAGTGGCGGGGTCGGCGACTTCGATCGGATTGGGGCCGTTGCGGACGAAGCGACCGACCAGGTCTGATGGAATGTCACCCTTCACGGGCAAATCAAACGCAGTCACCTCTTCCAGCACCGGACCATATGGCCCGATCAGGTAGTGGTTGCCGATATCAGCCGGGAAAGGGGCGCGACGGGCGGCACCTGCCGTACCCGTCGAAGTCTGGGAGATGGTCGCGGAAGTCATGTGCTCGGGCTCCTGGGTGGCACAGTGGTTGGGGTCAAGGGGAACTCGTGAGGCGGGGGTCAGCGCAGCGACTGGATGACCCTGTCGGCCACGTCATTTGCCAGCGCCGAAACAGGGCCCAGGGCCGCGAAGACATGCCCGCCACGCAGCATTGCCGCGCCGTGGACGGCGCTCCAGGCAAACAGCGCATCACGCTCGCCTGGCGCCCGGCCGATGACGCCCGCCACGTGCAGGCCCATCAACGCAGCCGGCAGGTAGTCATAACTGTTGGGCCGAAAGAGGACGTCCGCCTTGGAGCGGTACGCCGCGGCCTGGGTTCCGAACATGAGACGCCAGAGCGCCGGCGCCTCGTCCGCGAAGGTCAGGTAGGCACCCGCCAGCTTTCTCAACCGGGCGGTCGCCTGGGTAGCACTTGCGGGTGGCTTGGCAATGTCAAAAGCCGCTGCAAACCGAGCCTCCAGCCGATCAAACCCGATTCGGGCAACCTCACCAAGCAACTCCTCGCGACTGGCAAAGTGCCGGTAGATCGCAGCAGGCGTGACGCCTGCGCCAGCAGCCAGCTGGTTGATTGACAGCCCTTCAAGGTCGTTGCTGGCCAGCGCCGCATCGATCAGGGCTTGCTTCAGGCTGCCGTGGTGAAAGCGCTTGCCGCGGCTCACCGGCAATCGGTCAGGTTGGGATGTCTGTCGGGCAGTGTCAGGCGGCATGCCCAAATGTTAATGGTATTTACTTTATAGGCGCAACCCCCTACACTTAGCATCGACGACACTCCCTAATCATGGACACATGAGGCTTGCCACTGCGGCGCAGACCGTATCGACCCGGCTCGGCCAACTGGCCGTGCTTGATTCAGGCCCGGTCAATGGTCCAGGTGAACTGCTCGTGCTCTGGCCATCCATCCTCGCCGACCACCGCATCTATGGAGTGCCGGCCGCAGCCTGGCAGGATCGGCACCGACTGTTGATGATTGATGGCCCAGGACATGGCGATAGCGGGCCTTCGCCAAGCACTTTCACGATGGCCCAGTGCGCGCACGCTGTGGCGGACGTGCTGGATGCCCTGGGCATCCAGCAAGCGGTCATCGTCATTGGCACCTCTTGGGGCGGACTGGTCGCCGGGGAATTTGCCCTGTCTTATCCGAACCGGACGCGTGGACTCGTGATGATGAACACGCCGGTCTACACCTCGCCCACCAGGCCGCATCTCAGTGATCAATTTGTCACCTGGGGGGCACGCTGGATTCACGGCACGTCGATGTACCGTCAGGGCGTTGCCAAGGCCTTCTTCTTGCCCGAGACGATCCGACGGGGAGGCCCGATCATGCAGGCCTTCCATGAGCACCTTCGGCACGTCAAGGGCGTTGGACTGGCCCGAGCTGTTCGATCTGTACTCATCGAGCGTGAACCTCTTGCGCCTCGGATGAGCGCGATACACGCGCCCACGCTGTTTGTCGCCGGGCGATACGACACGCTCTACCCCATGGAGCCAATGGCCTCTGCAGCGCGCACGTTGCCCAAAGGGCGATTCGAGGCACTCGACACCGCCCACATCTCGGTCGTTGATGCCCCGGATGAAGCGACTGCGCTCATCGACGCTTTTCTGCGCACGCTTGCGTGAATGACCTGCTGTGACCCAGCCTGTCCCGATGCCCCCACCCCAATCGTCCCAGGCCTGGCGCACCTTCTGGCTTTCCAGTGCAGCCGTTTTCCTGGTCATTCTGGACAGCACCGCTGTGGTGGCGACCTATTCATCGCTCAGAGCGTACTTCCAGGACGTATCCGCCGCCGACCTGTCATGGACGCTGAACGCATATACGGTGCTTTATGCCGCCTTGCTGGTCCCGGCTGGACGATTGGCAGACCTTCAGGGTCGCAAGCGTGTGTTTCTGCAAGGGCTGATCCTCTTCACCCTGGCTTCGGCATTTTGCGCGTGGGCAACGGGCATCGGCCCCCTGATCGCCGGACGTGCATTGCAAGCCATCGGCGCGTCGCTCATGAGTCCGGCATCCTTGGCTCTGATTCTCAACGCTTTCCCGAGGGACAGGCGCGCCGCAGCGGTCGGCATGTTCAGCGCATCCGGGGCGCTGGCGGCAGCGGCTGGGCCGGCCTTTGGATCATGGATCATCGAGTTGGCGTCCTGGCGATGGATCTTCCTGATCAACCTGCCGCTTGGCGTCATCATTTGGCTACTCGCCAAGCGTGGCCTTCAGGAATCGATCAGCCCCGAGACCGGGGCACGGCTAGACTGGCCTGGCATCGCGATGCTCAGCCTGGGCGCAGGCACAGTCGCATGGGCCATCGTTCTGAGCGACGCCAACCACTGGCGGCAGGCGCTCGTGGCCTTGGCAGCCGGGCTCGCGTTGCTGCTGGCATTTCGCCGCTGGGCAAGCGGCAGACCCAACGCGGCTCTGGACCTCACGTTGTTCGAAGACCGCAGTTTTCTCTTCGTGAACATCGCCTCAGCTGTCTTTGGCATCGCCTTCACAGCCATGTTTCTGACCGGATTTCTGTTCATGACCGGTATCTGGGGCTATTCCCAAGGGCAAGCGGGATGGGCCGTCACGCCGGGCCCGCTCATCTCGATCCCGGTCTCCATCCTGGCGGGGCGGCTTGCGGGTCGAATGGGGCATCGACCTCTGCTACTGACAGGTGCCATGCTCTTTTCGATCTCCCAGGCATGGCTGAGTCTGCGCATCAGTACGACACCTGATTACCTTGCCGTCTGGCTGCCGATGCAGTTCGTGGGTGGAACGGGCATCGGCCTGGTCTTTCCGTCGCTTAGTGGCGCAGCCGTTGCGGCACTTGGCCCCACCCGGCTTGGCGCAGGCAGCGGCGTCAATAACGCCATGCGACAGTTCGGCAGTGCAGCAGGCGCTGCACTGGCCGTTGCAGTCGTCGGCCAGGTCGGCGCCAGCCTGCTTCGGTACCAACAGTTGTTTGGCGTATTGTCCTGCCTGGGGCTGCTGACCGTCGTGCTCTGTCTGCCGGTTCGGCAGGGCAAAGTGCACTGATCATGAAACGCTGAACCACAACGGACATACCGTGGCCCAACCAACCCTTACGCGGCGACGCTTGCTATTGCAAGGCCTCGCAACCGGCCTGCTACTGATCGCGAAACCCAGCCTGTCTGCTGGTTTGGGCTTGCGAACCTGGCAAAGCGTCGACCTGGATTGGTTCGACTCCAGCCGAGCCCGCCAGGTTCCTGTGAGGCTGTACCTGCCGATGGACTCCGCCGCTCGCAAGATGCCTCTGGTGATCTTCTCTCACGGCATGGGAGGCTCTCGCGCCGGTTACCGCTATCTTGGCCAGCATTGGGCCTCGAACGGTTTTGCAACCTTGCATGTGCAGCACATCGGCAGCGATCGATCATTGTGGTCTGATGGCAGTCCACTGGCCGTTGTGAACCGGCTGCGCCGCGCTGCCCAGGAAGACGAAGCTGTCTCTCGTGTGCTCGACCTTCGCTTCGCCTTGGACAGTCTGCTTGGCCATGTGCTGGGCGACGTCATCGATTCCGAGCAAATTGCGATCGCAGGCCATTCCTACGGTGCCAACACCGCATTACTGGCCGTTGGCGCGCGAGTCGATCGCGATGGGCGAAGCCTTCAGTTTCAGGACTCACGCATTAAGGCCGCCATCATGATCTCCGCACCGCCGTTCTATGGCGAACGATCAGCCCAACAAATCCTCGCTTCTGTGCACGTACCGACTCTTCACATCACCTCCACAGGTGACGTCATCCGGATTCCAGGTTATTTCAGCGCGGCCGAAGACAGAATCGGAGTCTTTGAAGCAGTACGAAGCAGCCGCAAATGGCTGGCAGTGTTCAAAGGCGGAACACACAGCATGTTCACTGACCGAAGCGGGACAGGCGGGCCCCTTCTCAATACTCAGGTCAAAGAGGCGACAAGAGAACTCACAACCGCCTTCCTGCAAAGCGTCTACCGTGGCGAAGTCCTTCAACTCGGCGATTGGTCAGAGCGACATGCAGGCATTCTGGATCGCCTGACTGAAAGCCGCCTGTAGCCAAAATACGATTCGAGGGCGCCTGCGGCCATCGGGTTGCAATTCATCCAGCTTGTCGACAACAACACACGCCACGCGGCTTCACGCGCATCAGGTTCGGACAAAAGCTGCCAGTGGTCGTCGGGGTGTGGCGGGTACTGCTTGACCGGTGTAGCCGAGTCTGCAAAACATCTGCAATGTCTCATCGTCTGGCGTCATCGGCACCGGCCTTTTCAGCGTCAGCTGATGGGCTTGCGCATAGTGAGGGGCCATTTCAGGAAACTCCTGCAAAGCCTGACTCATCGGATGTACGCCCACACCTAGTTCGGTTGCCTTGAGTTGGAGTCGCACGTAGGCGCGCCCTGCGTTGATCTGATCTGCGCGCCGATTTTTGCCGCTCAGCCAGACAAATCCCATCGATGTGTTGCTGTGACCTTCAAAGCGTCCCATCATCGCCTTGTATGCCTGGCTACCCTGCGTCGGCGGCGCATTCCGGTCGAACTGTCCGAGCGCGTCGAGCGCCCGAACCATCAAGCCGTTGAGGCTGATGCCATCTCGGTGCTTGAGAATTTCCGCAGGCCCCACGCGCGTAAGGTGGATGCTTTCCATGATGGTGCGCGGGGTCAGGACTTCGACCTGCGCTGACTTCCAACACAGCTCTCGCAGAGGGGGTAAATCCGGCGCGCTGACCGTACCCCCAACCCGCAGCGTCTTATCGTTCACGCTGGCCATCAGCGCACTTAATGTGTCTGCTGAAACTGTCCGACTTGGGTCGTAATCGGATTTCGGCGTGTGCCGATTGAACACTTGTGCAAACAACGGATCCTTCAGCCCCCCAGGCTTAAGGGTCAGTCGTGCCACCGGGCGGCGATCCCATCCTTTGAGGTCAGCGCCAAGCTCACCCTGCGGCCACAGGGCCACCTCTGCTGCAGTACCTTGCGCCGCCAGTGCCATCACCAGCAGTTCCAGGAACGCGCCATGCCCGATCAGGATCTGCCGTCCAAACGGATCCGTCTGCGGTAATACACGCTGAGGATCAGTCAGCACCGTTATCACACCGCTTTCCCGCAGATCGACCAACCAGGGCTGAAGGTTATGAGGATTAGGCGCGGTAATCGCGTAAGCGAGTGCGCGTCTGCGCAGGTCGGACTCATCTTGAGGCCCCTTCCAGGCTTCTACTGCCTGAGCCGGGAAGGCGCTGCTCAACGAGCACGCGGTCATCGGCAGTGTGGCGGCCACGACGACTCCACCACCCACGAGTCGAATGAAGTTCCTTCGTTGCATCGTTCTCTCCACGTTGGATGATCTTTACGAGAAACCGGTGAGCAGTCAGGCTATTCAGGTATTGTGAGAAGGCGTTGATATGAACGCAATTGGCTATATCTGTATCTCTAAGTTTCATATATGAATAGCTCATTTGACTGGTCTCTCGTACCCTCTTTTCTTGCAGTGCTTGAACGAGGCAGCCTCCTAGCAGCTGCGCGCCAGTTGCAATCAAGCCAGCCCACCATCGGCCGACATGTGGCGGAGCTTGAAGCTCAACTTGGCCTGGTTCTGTTCGATCGCACCGGACGAGGCATGACTCCCACCGAGGCTGCGCTTCGTCTAGCCGACTCGGCGCGCGCGATGCAAAGCAGTGCCGATCAGCTTGCCCGCAGTGTCGCAGGCTCTGATCGCTCTGCATCTGGGACCGTACGCATTACAGCCAGCCAGCCTATAGCGTGCTTCGTCCTACCCCCCTTACTGGCGCAGATGCGCGTATCCCTGCCAGAGGTTCAGGTTGAGCTGGTGGCGAGCAATGCCGTGAGCAACCTTTTGCGTAGAGAGGCCGACATCGCAGTGCGTATGGTCCCTCCCGATCAAGCCAACGTGATTGCACGACGGGTTGGAAACGTGGCGCTTAAAGCCTGTGCTCACCAGGAATACTTGCGTCGGCGTGGCGTGCCACGCCATCTGCCCGACCTCCTTGTGCATGAACTCATTGGTGGTGACCGCAACGACGAGATCCTCAAAGGCTTTGCCTCTCTCGGCTATTCGGTTGAAAGGGAGCAGTTCGCATTTCGGACCGACGACTTGATCGCCATATGGCAGGCAGTGCGCGCCGGGTTAGGAATCGGCTTTGTCAGCGAGCATCTAATCCGGACTGATCCCGCGGTGATCCCGCTACTGCCGAAACTGAAAATCGAGCCCCTGCCAGTCTGGCTGGCTGTTCACAAGCAGATCCGCACCAGCAAGCGGATCCGTGCGGTCTATGACTTCTTGGCCGATGCACTACCCAGTGCGATCTGAGACACGAAGCCTCCTGAGTCATTGCAGCCTGCTTGTGCGCGGTTTGTTCAAGGGCGCATGCGATCTGATGAAGTCCATGCATGTTCATTTCCAACTCCGTTTCCTTGCTTCTGCTCGGCCTCATGATGAGCACCGTCGGCGATGTCGTGGACTTCCGCACGCCGAGCCAGGTGCGTCAACTTGAACAGGGCCCGCAGTCTGACCGGAAAGCCACGTTGGCTGCCGAGGCAGCGCGCCTGCAGAAGGGCAACAATGCATGGGGTCGTGACCTGATGCTGTAGGGATTGCTCGGTGTAGCGGGCCTTGCCCTGCGGTTCGTGACGCAAAGGGACTTTGCGCAAGGCTTGGGCATCGCGCTGGTTCTCTTCAGTGGCGGGGACGCCTGCCGCAGGTTGGCCGACCGGCGCGCCCGCGACGATGTCAAGATCGTGAGAGTGCTCCTTCACGATCGGTCGAAAAGTGAACAGATCAGACAGGCGTGAGCCTTTTGGAGCAATAGCCGCTCGTAGAGCGAGTCGAAGGACGATCCGATGAATCAACCCGCGCTCATCTTCTGGTCCCGCCTGATCCAGGCAGCCGCGGGGGTGGTGTTGGCCTTGAGTGCAGTGCTGCTATTCGCGCCGTCGCTGGGCGAAACCTTCTTCAACCTCGTGTACTTCCATCAGCCCGCTAGTCCGGTGCCGGTTCCGATCGAAGCAAAGGGCTACATACGGTTTGCCAATGGCATCATCGGAGCTGTCATGGCCGGTTGGATGATGGCCATCATCGTGCTGGCCCGCCGGCCCTTCCAGGCAGGCGAGCGCTATGCGTGGAATGCCATCGCCTGGCCGCTGCTCGCGTGGTACCTGGTCGACACGGCCTTCTCCCTGGCGCACGGCGTCTGGGGTAATGTGCTCCTGAACACAGCCACTGCACTGATGTTCTGCTTGCCGCTCGTGGCCGCTCGGCGCCACTTTGCGCCCGACGCTTGAGGCCCTGCTGCTCGAGCAGGCGCCGGTGCCGTTTCGGTCGTCGGGCAAGCGCTCGCCAGGCCTCGCTCCTGTAACGGCGCGCAGTCGGCTCAACGTGGTGTGTGTTGTGTTACGTCACGCCGTGCCAGTCGTGGGCGTAGCCACAGCGCAAGGCCGGCAGCGGCCACCAGCGGGAATACGCCCCACTGGATGAGCCCCAGAAAGGTCTCGTTCGAGCGCAGTGCGCCCGAATAGACGAATGCGCCGATGAACGGCGATGTCGCCAGGTGCAGGTTGCGGATGAACTTGAACGGCAGCTGCATGTTGGGTCTCCGGGACGCAATGAACCAGGGGATCGGCGTTTGAGAGGGCGAATGAGCCGGATTCAGCAAGGGGCGGTGGCGGCATCGCATCTGCGCTGACGATAGGTATCAGTCGGCGCTCAGCAATCAATCCCTTCGTCGAGTCATGAGTCCTTATTTCGAGGGTTCGACTCATCGCGAACGTCGCAGCTGGAGCCGCCGCCCGTCGGCAACATCAGATCGAGCACGAGTCGGCCCTCGACCTGTCCTGATTCGATCAGGCGATGCGCCTCCACGGCATCCGTCAGCCCGAAGGCACGTTGAACGCGTGGCGTGATCCGCTCGCCCTCCAGCAGGGTGAACAGCGTGACGAGATCATCAGCGAATTCCTTTGGATGCCGTTGCCGGCGACCCGAGATGTCGTAGAAGACAACCCGCCTGGATGAACCCGGCCGCGACGAGAGCCACTTGATACGCAGAAAGTCGAGGGCGAACCGAAGCCGCGCGAACACACCCGGGCTGTCGTCGCCCGCTTTGTAGGCGTTGCGGAATGCGGCGCTGAATCCCAGGGCAACCAGCCGCCCCTGCGGTGCGAGGCGAGCCATGGCTGCCGCAAGCGACTCGGCCCTGGCAGCATCGACGATCACCTTGAAGCCGCCGACCTCTTGCGACAGGCGATCCAGCTTCCCGGCTGCATCGGGGCCGTCATATGCGACGAAAGCCGCGCCGAGACTGGTCACAACCGGCTCCCGCCGTGCCGAGGCCACACCGACCACTCGCAACCCGAAGGCTCGGCACAGGTCGAGCGCGGCCATGCCCACTGCGCCACTGGCGCCGCAGATCAGGACGGAATCGCCCGGCTTCGCGTCCGCTTCACGGAACAGCGCCTGATAGGCGGTCATGTAGCTCAGGATCAGAGGCTCCGCCCGGGTCGCATCGAGCCCTTGTGGTACTGCGACAAGCCTGTCGGCTGGGCGCACGAGGTGGGTCGCATTGCCGCCAAGCTGGATGAGGTCTGCGACACGATCGCCGATGTGCCAATGCGTGACGCCCGCGCCAAGTGCATCGATACGGCCCACGAAGTCGTAGCCCAGCGTCAGCGGCAGGCTCAGCTTCAGGACGGGATACAAGTTTCGCCGGATCAGCATGTCGGTGAAGACCAGGCTCGATGCCTCGACCTGGATACGGACCTCGCCCGGGCCTGGCTGCGGCAGCGCCGCATCCTCGACCAGCCGGATCATCTCGGGGCCACCGAACTGTGAGATCTCGAGTCGTCTGAGAGGCATGTCGGCGACCTCAGGCTTGCCTGCGCAGGACACGCCAGAGGAACAACGCGGCGAGCGCGAGGAACCAAGGCTGGATGCCCGCCGTGGACAACGCGATCGACACAGGTGGCTCGATGCCGAAGAGTTCGAGCGCAGGCAGGGCGCCAAGGGCGACGCGGCTGTCTTGATCTGAGGCGGATAGCAACACTACGGACCACTCCGCTGAAAGGCCACGTCGGTGCGGTCTCGGCCGTCAATCCCGTTCAGGAATTCGCCAATGCGGCGCTCCAGGTCCGGGTAGTGCGGGTTGAACGTCGCACGGGCGCCCGCTTCACCGGCAGGAGGCGACTGCCCGCCGACGCCATACCAGACGTACCCGGCCTGCCTGCAGGACTCGACCTCATCTTCTCTGCGCAATGGCGGTCTGCCGCAGTTCCGGTAGCTACCCGAGAGACCATAGTGGGCATTGTGCGGCGAGATGTGCAACGCAAGGTGGGAGAGTCCCACCACGCGCATCGTGGTATCGGCAGCAGGAAGCCATACCTCACGATCACCAGACATTGCCCTGGGCTGGCGGGAAAAGTAGTTGACGACCCTGCTTCGTGGATGCCCGGCGTTCGCATCGAAAAATCGTCGGTTCGCGGCGACATCGATCACTTCGTCATCTTCGCTTTGCACGAAGAACCACGGCGTTCCGAATGTCCCGTTGCTCCTCATGCGTGCGTCCATCAGGCTGATCACGGCCATCGTCGAGGCAATGCCCCGTGTGGGCAATGCGCCATACCGTGCGAAATCATCGCGCCCGCCCAAGTCAAGCCATGGGCGAATGGTGGCCACCCATCTTGCTTGACGCGCAAGGGTGTTCGAGCGCAATCGATAGGCCGGCGACACGCCGATGACCGCATCGACGTGGCCTGGCGATTCGGCTGCGACAGTGAGTGCAAGGGCTGCCCCGAGGGAGAAGCCAGCGAGCACGACGAAGTCACTTTCGCGTCGGGCCTGCACGACCGCCGCTTGAACATGAGCCAACCAGTCCTTGTGATCGACGACGAGCAGGTCCGCAGGACGTGTCCCATGTCCGGGCAGCAGCAGCACACGAGCCTCGAAGCACTGCTTCGACAGCGACTGCGCAAGATCGCGCATGGCGAATGCGGTGTCAGACAACCCATGGATAAGGACCGCTATGCCTCGGGGCGATTCGGCGCGACAAGCAGTGTCCGGCCTGATCCGCAGGGGTGCGACCACGCTAAGCTCCGCATCGGCCTTTGACCCATTGAAGGGCACCCGGTGAACACGCAATTCCTGGGTGATGTCCACCACATAGGTATCAAAGTCGGCGACAGGCGCCAGGGATGGCGCACTGCTCCATCCGCTACTCACCAGCTCAGGCGAGGGTTCATCCCTCCCGTTGGATGCGCAGCCGAACACAAACGCAGTCAGAGCGATCCCGGCGATCCTCGCCATGAGGGAGCCTGCATGAGGTGGTGGATGCCGAGTCGACACGGATTGCGCACTGAATTCTTTAGAAGATCATCGTCTCGCAGATAAGCACCCCAGAGCAATCCTCAAGAATGCATACCTGCCATGCGTTATTCGTGTGATTCAGCAATGGCGTGCATATACAATTGCACATACAATCGTCGTATGGGAAAGCAGCGAATCGACAATCCGAATCTGAGCGACTACTTCACGGGGTGCCTCTACTTCACGGCAGGTGCCTTGTTCCGTCGCATCGATCGTCAGGCCACCGAGGCATTTCGGGACGTGGGGGTTTCGCAGAGTCACGCGTTCGTGCTCATGGCGCTGGCCGAGTCGCCTGGGCGGACTGCCAGCGGCTCGCAACTCGCCGAAGCAATGACACTCGACCGGTCGACGGTGACGCGCTTGATCGAGCGGCTTGAGAAAGAACGTCTCGTCAGACGCACACGCGAAGGGCGCAACACCTGGCTCACCCTCGAACCCGCAGGGGTGAGGCTCATCCCCCGGATTCACGACGCATGGCACGAGCTCTATCGCCGCTACAGCGCCGAGTTCGGCGAATCCCGAGCCGAATCCGTCAACCGGGCGATCGCGAAGACCATCCATGGAGCAAGACGATGATCAAGGGACGCACGCTGGGTAAAGGCGGTCCGCGCGTTGGCGCGCTCGGCTACGGAGCCATGGTGCTTGAGGGCTACTACGGCGCAAGCGACGACGACCAGGCCATCAAGACCATCCATCGCGCGCTGGAAACCGGCATGACGATGATCGACTCAGCCGATGCCTATGGGAATGGCCACAACGAAAGCCTGGTCGGTCGCGCGGTGCGCGGCAGACGTGACGCCTTCGTGGCCTCCAAGTTCGGTATCGTCCATGAGCATGATCAGACCGGTACCGAGCTCCCCACGGGATGGGGCTTCTCGCTCAAGATCAACGGACGTCCCAGCTACGCGAAAAGAGCGCTCGATGCCAGCCTGTCGCGTCTGGGTGTGGACGCGCTCGACCTGTGGTACCTACATTACCCCGACCCGGCGACGCCCATCGAGGAAACGGTCGCAGCGATGGCGACGGCCGTGCGCGCCGGCAAGGTCCGTCATCTCGGGCTGTCCAACGTGACCGCCGAGCAGGTACGCCGCGCCCATGCCGTTTATCCGATCGCCGCAGTGCAGTATGAATACTCACTCTGGCGACGGGAGGCAGAGACATCCTTGCTGCCGACCCTGCGCGAATTGGGCATTGCACTGGTGGCATGGTCCCCGCTGGGGGCCGGTTTTCTCACCGGCACCGTTACAAGCCTCCAACCCACCGACTTTCGCCAGAACAATCCGCGCTTCGCTGGTCGGGGGCTGGCCACCAACACTGCCCGGTATGCGCCGATCATGCAGATGGCCAGAGAGTTGTCGTTGACGCCGGCGCAGCTGGCACTGGCGTGGCTGCTGCATCAGGGCGAGGACATCATTCCGATTCCAGGAACTCGACAATTGGTGCGGATCGACGAAAACTCGCAAGCTGACGCGATCAGCCTGAACGCCGAGCAATTGCGTCGGATCGACACACTGGCTAGACCGGGCCTGGCCGAGGGCAGGCCCCTGGTCTGAAGGACCGTCGATTAGCGATGCATTCGAACCCTCGATTGGTGACCCCGCGAATCTGGATGTTGTTGCTCCCATGATGGCTGGCGCAGCGGCTAAGTGCCTCTGCCTGGCAATTGCGTGGCCTCCCGCTGGCCATCCGCAGCACCAGTCTTACCCTAGGTCTGACATCCTGATCTGTCGATTCCAATGCACCTGCGGATCAGCTACAAATTCGAAGCCCGACATGTCGCGGTCTATAATTGAAAGTCATCCATTTGCGCGTGCGCAGACATGGGTTCTCCTGACTTTCCCGCGACAGTAACCGCTCAGGCAATCGGGAACGGCGCGAATTCAGCAGGCATCCTTCGTTACCTGACCATCGCAGGCCTGGTGTTTCTTGCGCTCATGCTGGCACTTAAGCCTGACGTAGGCTTCTCGGCGCCATTTGCCATGCGGCTGGTGTTCTGGACCTTGCAGATCGTGACCGGCTTGCTTGTCCTGCAGTCGGTGCTCTACCTGCTGACCCGCAGCTACGGCGCCAGCCGGGCACCCAGTTGGTCATTGGTGCTGCTCTCTGGTCTGCTCGGCTCGGTATTACTGACGCCGCTGTATTGGCTGATCGGGGAAGGCCTGATGGAGGGTTGGCTCGGCTACGCGGCTCGACCTGACGATGAAGCGGCTGATCTTGCCGGCCTTACGCTCGCCAATCCCCTGGTCAGGGAATATCTGGAAATCGTCGCACCGGTCACGACATCGTGGGTATTGATCTGCTTACCTCGCATGCACTGGCTGATGCCACCGCTGCTGCACGGGAAAGTCCGCCAGTGCAAAGCGGCCGGCAACCCCGGGGCGAGGCGAGCAGCGCTCGATCCATCCTCCGATCCGGGCCATGCTCAAGCTACGGTCTTGCCTGCTCAAAGCCCTGATACCTGGCGTCATCGACTGCCAGCGGAGCTCGGCACGGACGTGATCGCAGTCACTTCCGAGCTCCAGTACCTGCGCGTCTGGACTCCCCGAGGCTGCGCCCTGATCCTGGGCGCCTTGGCGGATGTCGAAGCACAGGACGCCGCGACGGGATTGCGCGTGCACCGGTCGTGGTGGGTGGCGACCGACCATCTCGTTGCTGTTCGGCGCACCGCCACGGGCGCGGTTTGCCTGATGAGCGATGGTCGCCAGGTACCGGTCAGCCGCCGCAGACGCAGCGAGGTTCTCGCCCGCTTCGGCGGCGCAGCCCAATACCGACTCGGGGGCGTATCAAAAGCTGTAACGGATGCCGACTTGAACTGAGAACGGGTTGTACTTGAGCAGGCCAGCACTACCCCCAGGGTTGCCAGACGCATTATCCAACCGCACGCTGCCTACCCGAAGCCACCAAGCATCGGCGGTGAGACGCCAGCTGCGGCTAAGCGCGTACTCGACACCGCCGATGAGTTGGAAGGCTGCCTTGCTGCCAACCGAGTAGCTCCGGTCGGCGCCCCCGCCGACGGGCGTGATGTCCATGTCAAGTTCCTGCACCCATCCGATGCCGGCGCCCACGTAGGGGGTCCATCCCCCTGCCAGATTGAAGCGACGCAAACCGTTGATCAGCAGGATGTTCGATGCGAAATCCCCACCCGAGCCAGGTTGCTGCCGTTGCGCTGCAGCGCATCCATCGAGTGACGCCGGTAGTTCCACTCGACTTCTGCCGCCCAGCCGTTACCGTATCGATAGCCGATATCGCCGCCGAAGCCGATGCCGCCTCCAAACTCGGCGCGCAGACCCGATCCGGCACCCTGGGCACC
>DGIT01000049.1:0-3723 GCA_002386465.1 Burkholderiales bacterium UBA4615
CTGCTGGCCATCGTGAACGAGACTTACTTTCGGAACACGCAGCGGCATCCCGACTACAGCGCCGGCCGCAGGCGGCTGCTCGACAAGATCGGCCTGATCCGCAATGACGACACCCTGGCCGGCATGCGCGTCGCCGATTACGGCACCCGCAGGCGGTTTTCACGCGACTGGCATGAGGAGGTCATTCTCGGGCTGCGTGAAGAGCTGGGCGACAATTTTGCCGGCACCTCCAATGTGCTCTTCGCCATGCGCCATGCGGTGACGCCTCTGGGCACCATGGCCCATGAATATCTGCAAGCCTGCCAGGCACTGGGCCCCAGGTTGCGCGACTCCCAGACCTTCGGCTTTGAGGTCTGGGCACGCGAGTACCGGGGTGACCTCGGTATCGCCCTGTCCGATACCTATGGCATGCAGGCGTTCTTCCGCGATTTCGACTTGTATTTCTGCAAGCTCTTTGACGGCGCCCGCCACGATTCCGGCGATCCGTTCGAATGGGGTGAAAAGCTGATCGCGCATTACGAGTCGTTGCGCATCGACCCACGCACCAAGACGCTGATTTTTTCCGACAGCCTGAACGTGCCGCTGGCCATCAGTCTGTACAAGCGGTTTGCATCGCGCACGCGACTTGCGTTTGGCATCGGCACCAATCTCACCAATGACATGGGGTTCACCCCCTTGCAGATCGTGATCAAGATGGTCCGCTGCAATGGCCAGCCGGTGGCCAAACTCTCCGATACGCCCGAAAAGACCATGTGCGACGATCCGGCCTATCTGGCCTATCTGCGCCAGGTGTTTCAGGTGGCGGTTCCCTGAGCCTGCCCCGATCTGCCCGCCCCCAGCCCTACAGACCGACATGACAACCGAGTCCAGTTCATCCTCCGACGCGCTTGATACCACCGCAAACCGTGCCCGCATCCTGGGCCGTATCCGCAGTGCCCAGGGGCGCAACGCGGAGGCTTCCATCACGCAGCGTGAAGCCATGGCCGACTGGATTGCCAAGCGATCGATCGGACCGCAGCCGACGGTGAGCACAGATCGCGTCGCGCATTTCGAAGCTCAGGCCGCCCGCATGTCCAGCACCACGCAACGCGTGGCCCGCATGAGCGATGTACCCCAAGCGGTGGCGACCTATCTGCAGGCGCAGGGTCTGGCGCGCGAGGCGGTCTGCTGGAATACGCTGGGCGGGCTCGACTGGGCCACTGCCGGGTTGACTGTGCAGGCGCGACGCCCGCAGGGCGGTGATCTGGTCGGAATCAGCGGCGCATTCGTTGCGATCGCCGAGACTGGGACGCTGATGATGCTCTCGGGCCCCGACACGCCAGCCTCGATGCATCTGCTGCCCGAAACCCATATCGCTGTGGTGCCCATGGAACGTGTGGTGGCGCACTACGAAGAGGCCTTTGCGCTGGCTCGCGACGAGCGGGGGCAACTGCCACGCGCCACCAACCTGGTCTCCGGCCCCTCACGCACCGGCGATATTGAACAGACGATTGTCCTGGGAGCCCACGGCCCGTATCGCGTGCACGTGATTCTGGTTGCTGAGGCCGCCTGATGAAGCCGCGTCTGCTGATCACCCGCAAGGTCTTTCCAGAGGTGATGCAAGCCCTCTCGCAGGCCTATGAGGTGCAGGCCAACCCGGACGATACGCATTGGTCGGCGGCCGAGTTTCATGCCCGGCTCGCCAACTGTGATGCGCTGTTCGTGGTGGCCACCGACCGGGTCGATGAGGCCGCGCTGCAGGCGGCGCCGCATCTGAAGATCGTCGCCACAGGTTCGGTGGGCTACAACCATATCGACCTGCCCGCCTGTTCGGCCCGCGGCATTGCGGTCACCAACACGCCTGATGTCCTCACCGAAGCCACGGCAGACATGGCGTGGGCGTTGCTCATGGCCACGGCGCGGCGCATCAGCGAATCCGAGCGCTGGCTGCGTGAGGGCCAATGGGGCCGCTGGGCCTGGGACCAGTTTCTGGGCGCCGATGTCCATGGGGCGACACTGGGTATCGTCGGCATGGGTCGCATCGGGTCGGCCATTGCACGGCGTGCCGCAGGCTTTTCCATGCGATTGTTGTATTGCAACCGGTCAGCCGCCGCAAACGCAGCCGAACTCGGTGCAACGCGCGTCGAACTGGATGCGCTGCTGTCGCAGTCCGACCATGTGCTGCTGGTCCTGCCTTATTCGCCCGCCACGCATCACCTCATCGGCGAGCGCGAACTGGCACGCATGAAGCCCACGGCCACGCTGGTCAACATTGCGCGTGGCGGCATCGTCGATGACGGGGCGCTTGTCCAGGCACTGCAGGCGGGGCACCTGGCTGCAGCGGGCCTGGATGTTTACGAAAATGAGCCGCAGGTTCATCCTGCATTGCTCGCTCAGCGCAACGTGGTGCTCACGCCGCATCTGGGTAGTGCCACGCGCTCGTCCCGTCTGGGCATGGCCATGCTCGCCGCCCGAAACCTGCTTGCCTTCGCAGCAGCTGAACCGCTACCGTCCTGTCTGAACCCTGACCGTCGCCCGGCTGGCGGCTGACTCCGCAACCCTGACTCCTGACGTGCCCTGACCATGCCCACCATCCAACTGCAGCGCGACCACGCCCTGGGATTGAAGAAAGCCAAAGCGGCGGCTCAAAAAGTGGCCGATGAAATGGAGCGCGAATTCGGCATGAGCTGCGAGTGGGACGGCAACACGCTGTACTTCGAGCGCACCGGTGTCAGTGGCGAACTCAGCGTGACCAAGTCGCAGATCGAACTGACCGCTGAACTGGGCTTTCTGCTGTCAGCGTTCAAGGGGCGCATCGAAGAGCAGATTCACCGCAACTTCGACGAATATTTCGGCTGAGCCTGTCGACTCAGCCGCGCGGATCAGGCGTCCTTCAGATCTTCGATCAACCCGATGTACCGGGTCATGGCGTCTTGCTGCGTCGTGCCCTTCAGCTCGTTCCAGGCGTCCCATTTGGCACGTCCGATCATGTCGGTGAAGCCAGGTCGCTTGCCTTGGACATCACCTTCCGAGCCCTGCTTGTACAGCGCATAGAGCTGCAGCAGGGTGGCGTTATCAGGCCGCTCACTCAATGTTTTGGAATCGGCAACTGCCTGCTCGAACTGCTGCTTCAAATCGGCCATGACATCGGCTCCTGCTAAAGGGGTTAGACGCCGGCTATCATAGCCTTGGAAGTTTGGTGTGCCGATGCGCTCCCTTCCTCCCCTGCTCCTCTTGCATCACCCCCAGATACGGAGACGCTGTGGCCAACCTTGAAGCGGCGCATCGCGAGCGCATGTCCAGCGTCGATACCACCTGGTTGCGCATGGACCGGCCTGGCAACCTGATGGTCATCGTCGGGATCATGGTTTTCGATCGCCCGGTCGACCGACGCAAGCTCAAAGCGCTGCTGGCCAGCCGCCTGCTGACGTTTCCACGGTTTCGCCAGTGCGTGCAGACCGATGCCAGTGGCGCCGCCTGGTGGGTGGACGATCCACACTTCGATCTGGATGCCCATCTGGTCCACAGCCGCCTCGCCCAGCCTGCCGATGACGCTGCGCTGCAGGCGCTGGTGGCGCAACGCGCGGTCACCCCGCTCGATCCGCAGCGCCCCCTGTGGCAATTCGAAGTGGTCGAGGGCTACCGCGGCACCAGTGCGCTGGTCGCACGGATTCATCACTGCATCGCCGACGGCATCGCCCTGATTCGTGTGCTGCTCAGCCTGACCGACGACGCGCCTCGAGC
>DGIT01000049.1:3792-8966 GCA_002386465.1 Burkholderiales bacterium UBA4615
GGACTGGGCCAGGCCACGCTGTCTTCGAACCCGTGGGAGACGCTCCTGCAACCCCTGACCGAGCGCGCGGTACAGGCGATTGGCGCGGCAGGCCAGGTCGTCTCCGGTTCGATGAAGCTGGCCACCCGGCCGGATCAGCTGGGCGGCTATGCGCAAGTGGGCCAGCGCGCAGTGGCCGATGCGGTGCAATTGGCCCTCATGCCTTCGGATACGCTCACGCGGCTCAAAGGTACGGTGGGCCCGCACAAGCGGGTGGCCTGGAACGAGCCGCTGCCCCTGGACGATGTGAAGCTGGTGGGACGCGCCTTGCAGGCATCGGTCAACGATGTGCTGCTCTCGTGCGTGGCGGGGGCGCTGCGCCGTTATCTGATTGCGCAGGGCGAGGACACCGAGGGCTGTCAGATCCGTGCGATGGTTCCGGTCAATTTGCGCCCGGCCTCGGCCGGCCTGGAACTGGGTAACCGATTCGGTCTGGTACCGCTGGTGCTGCCCGTAGGGATCGTGAATCCTGTGGCGCGCTTGCAGGAAGTTCGCCGGCGCATGGATGCGCTCAAGGGCGGCTACCAGGCGCTGATCACTTATGGGTTGCTGGCTGCCGTGGGGCATGCGCCACGGGCGGTGCAGGACCCGATCCTGCAGTTCATGGCCAATAAGACCACAGCAGTCATGACCAATGTCCCAGGCCCAGGCATGCCGATGTCCATGGCCGGTCGCACGCTCTCCCGCATGATGTTCTGGGTGCCGCAATCGGGCGATATCGGTCTGGGCGTCTCGATCCTCTCGTATGCCGGAGGGGTGCAGTTCGGTGTGATGGCCGATGCAGGATTCTGTCCCGATCCGCAGCAGCTCATCGATGCCTTTGCCCCCGAATTCGATCAGTTGCTGCTGCTCGCGGCACTGCTGCCGCAGGACGCACGCGGCCAGGGCGCACTGGATGCGCAAGGCCTTGAGGCGGCGCTCTTCGGTGCCTGAGCAGCATTCGCGGCCGGCCCGGCGTTGGCCAGCGGTCGTCGGGTGGTACGCGCTCGCGGTCGCAGTGGGGCTCGGCCTGGGCCGTGTTGCGCAGTGGCGCGGGGTTCGGTGAGGCGGTGGGTCCGTGGCGCATCAGCATGCTGGCGGGCAGCGCGCAAGCCGACCTCTACACCCGGGCCCGGGTAGCGCTGGGCGGACTGCTGGCGCTGTCGCGCAGCGAAACCATGTACTACGTGGCGCAGACAGACAGCGCGGGCCAGCCGCTGCGATCGCGCTGTACCTACCGCATTGAAGGGGTGCCTCCGCCTGCACGGTGGTGGAGCATTACGGCCTATGCAGAGGATTTTCATCTGTTTCCTGCGCAGGCCCGCCAGTACAGCCTGAATGGCAACACTGCGGTGCTGGATGAACAGGGGCGCTTTCGCCTGATCAGTGCACCCGACCCTCAGCCGGCGCTGTCTGCAGGTGCGCCGGAACGAGGGTGGCTGCATACGCCGGGCAATCGCGGTCTGATGTTCACGATGCGGTTGTACAACCCGCAACCCGGTGTGGCGCAGTCCCCTGCCTCACTGGCGGCGCCCACGATCCACGCCCTGGAGGGCTGCCACTGATGCCCGCGCGTGCGCGCTTCTGGTCCATCCGTCTCGCAGCCCTGCTGACGGTGGCCGTGGCCGTTCACCTGGCCGCGCTGTGGGCCTTGCCGCGCCTGATCATGGGAAGGGTGATGTCGGCCGCAGCGCCGGCCTCGCAGGCATCCAATCAAGTGGTGTTTCCGCCTCCGACCGACCATCTGCAGCGCCGCGTGGTCATGCCCAGCCCGGATCTGCTCTACGCCTTATGCGCCTTTGATGTCTCGACTCAGCCGATGCGCATCCGCGCCCATCCTCAGTCCCCGAACTACTGGTCAATCGCGCTGTACGCCGCCAACTCCGACAACTTTTTCGTGATCAATGATCGCGAGGCCTCAGGTCGGCCGGTGGACATTGTCCTGAGTGGGCCAAGCGCGTACCCGGGCCAGATGCCCATGCCGGCTGGTGCGCAGGTCGTTCAGGCACCGTCCGCGAAGGGTCTGTTGCTGATGCGGGTGCTGGTGACCGACTACACCCGCGAACGCGACACCGTGGAGGCGGCGCGTCGTTCGCTGCAATGTGAGCCGCTGACCGGGGCGTCGTAGCGACTCGGCACTCTGAATAGACTCAGCGATTCAATCCGTGCAAGGGCACCCCAGGCCGCGGCCAATCCATCGCGACCAGCTTGCCGCTCACCGACAAGGTGATGAAGGCGGTCTTCAGATCCGGGCCACCGAAGCAGATGTTGGTGGTGTACAGATCGGGCATCGGCACCAGATGCGAGGGCCCACCGTCAGGCGGGATGACCGTGATGCCGGCCTCAAAGAGCGAGGCTACGCATACATGGCCGCCTGAATCCACGGCCAGCGAATCAAACAGCCGAAAGGTGGACATGCCTGCGAGCAGCGTGCCGCCGTTGGGTGCCGGGAAGGGCAGTTTTTTCACTACACCCGGAGCTTCGATCTCGAAGGCCCAGACCCGCCCGGTTTGCGTCTCAGCCACATACAGGCGTTCGCCGTCAGGCGACAGGCCGATCCCGTTGGGGGTCATCATCGGGTAAATAACCTCCTGGATCGATGAGCCGTCGGCGCGCGCATAGAACACGCCTCCGCGGTCCAGATCCCTATGACGGCCTTTGCCCAGATCCGTGAACCAGAAGCCCCCGTGGCCATCGAACACCAGGTCGTTGGGGCCGCGCAGCGGGCCGTTCGGGCCGTGGGTGTAGAGCACCTCCACCTGACCGGTCGCGAGGTCCACGCGCTCGATGCGACCGCCCGAATAGTTGGCAGGCTGATGGCCAGGGCGCTTGCCACCGCCCTTGATGGGCAACCATTCGAAGCCGCCGTTGTTGCACAGGTAGACCTTGCCGTCCGGGCCCATGGCGGCGCCGTTCGGGCCACCCCCCGGCGTGGCCACCACCTCGGTGCGGCCATCGGGTTTGACGCGGGTCAGCGTGCCGGCCTCGATTTCCACCAGCAGTACGTCGCCATTGGGCAAAGCGATGGGGCCCTCGGGGAAACGCAGCCCCGAGGCGATTTCACGAATGGCAGTCATGTGGTGGTCTCCGGTAGAGGTGAAACGGGGCTTAGGCAATGCGTCGGGCGTGATCTTTCCAGTACGGCTCGCGCAGCACGCGTTTGAGGATCTTGCCGCTGGGGTTGCGGGGAATGCTCTCCACGAAATCCACCGACTTGGGGCACTTGAACCGTGCGATCCGCTCTCGCATGAACGACATGATCGCCTGGGCATCAGCCGATGCCCCGGGCTTGAGCACCACAATGGCCTTGACTGCCTCGCCCCACTTGTCGTCGGGCACCCCGATGATCGCGCCGTCGGCCACCGAAGGATGCAGCATCAACGCATTTTCAACTTCAGCCGGATAGATATTCTCGCCGCCCGAGACGATCATGTCCTTGATACGGTCATGCAGGAACAGATAGCCGTCCTGCATGTAGCCGGCGTCGCCAGTGCGTAACCAGGGGTCTTCGCCGGGAGCGCCAGAAATCAGGGTGTCTTGTGTGGCCTCGGGCTTGCGCCAGTAGCGGGTCATGTTCTTGGGCGTGCGCACGAGCAACTCGCCCACCTCGCCTTCATCGGCGGTCTCATCGGTGCCCGGGCGGATGACTCTCAGTTCGACGTCCTTCATGGCCAACCCCGCCGAGCGAAGCAAGACGGCTTTAGGACCCTCGGCGACATGGTCCCGCGCAGGCAACACGGTCACGGCACCGGAGGTTTCGGTCAGACCGTACACCTGCACGAATTCGCACCCCAGTACGCGCATCGCATCGATCAGTACGCGGTCCGAGATCGGCGAGGCACCGTACGAAATCATCTTCAGTGCGGAAAAATCCTGTTTTTCCACACCCGGCGCCTGCAGCAGGAACTGGATCATGGCTGGCACCAGGAAGGCGTGGCTCACACGGCGTTTCACCAGCGCATCCAGCACGGCCGCCGGCTCGAAGTCGGGCAGGGTGATGCTCAATCCGCCCATCGCGTGGGTGAGCAGTGCGATGCCGTGTCCGGCAATGTGAAAGGCGGGCAGGGCGTTGAGATTGACATGCTCCTGCGGGCGGTAGTCCCAGACCTCGGCCACGCCGTCGACCAGCGAGTGGGTGAGCGCACGGTGCGACAGTTCAACGCCCTTGGGCAGGCCGGTTGTGCCCGAGGAATAGAGCTGCAATGCGGCGTCTTGCGGTTGCGGGCGAAAGCCCGGATCGATGTTCGGGTGTGGGGCCGACCACTGCTCCAGCGTGGGCCAGCTTGTACTTGCTGGTCCAGCCGCCCCGCCCGAGGTCTGCGCCTGTGAAAGCACGGTGGCGCGCAACGTGGGCACGGCAAGACCCGCCAGCAGCGGCGCAAACTCGGCATCGGTCATCAGAAACTTCGTCTGACCATCATCGAGGATGTACTGCACTTCCGGGCCGGCCAGTCGCCAGTTCACCGGCATGCACACTGCGCCAATTTTTTGCGCAGCCAGCGTCACCATGGCACTTTCCGGCTGATGGCGGGTCAGGGTGGCGACCCGATCGTCGCGGCCCACGCCCAGCGCCACCATGGCTTGCGCCAGCCGATTGGTCAGTGCTTCCACTTCCCCGAAAGACCAGTCGCGACCGGGCGCAGACCAGGCGATCGCAGCAGGGCGTTCGATCGCCTGCCTGCGTGACATGTCAAGGCTCGACAGATGCATCGTGTCTCCGTGATCGTAGGGACGCGCGCTTCAAGGCGTATCGCTTCCCGATGGGTGATCAGCGAGGATAGCGCGCGGCAGAGCCTGCTGCGCTCTCAGACAGGCTGGAACGTTTCGAGGAATCGCAGCAGAACGGCTGTGGCCACGTCTGCGTCCTGCACGGTCATGATTTCGTCGGGATGATGGCTGATTCCGCCATGGCCGCAGCGCACGAAGAGCATCGCGGTCGGACAGACCGCTGGAAACTCCATCGCGTCGTGCCCGGCTCCTGAGGCCAGATGCTCCACCGGCAGGCCCTCTGCCGCGATGGCGTGTGCAAGGTGCGCCTGAAGCTTCGGGTCGCACGGGGCCGCGCGCAATTCGAAGAAGGGCTCGAAGCTCAGGGTCACGCCCCGCCGCCTGGCAATGGCTTCGCATTGCGCCTGCAGCGCAGCCACGGCGGCAAG
>DGIT01000049.1:8990-11232 GCA_002386465.1 Burkholderiales bacterium UBA4615
AAGCCGTGTCGCATCGACGCCCGAGCGCACATCAATCGTGAACTCCACGTCTTGTGCAATGACATTGACCGCACCGGGCAGAACCGTGAGTCGGCCCACGGTGCCGACCAGTCCCGGGTGCGAGCTGCAGTGGGTCTCCACCGCCAGCACCATCTCACTGGCGGCGGCCAGTGCATCACGGCGGCTTCCCATGGGAACGGTGCCCGCATGTCCGGCCAGTCCGGTGACCATGCAGCGCACGCGCGTCGCCCCGGCAATCGCTGTGACCACGCCCAGCGCCAGATCCTTGCCCAGCAGCACCGGGCCTTGTTCGATGTGCGATTCAATGAACGCAGCAACCCGCGTGCCGCGTCGATCCAGTCCGGCCAGACCGTCCGGGTCGCCACCAAAGGCATGCAGCGCATCGCGCAGGCTCACCCCCTGGGCATCCGTGCGATCGAACCAGCTGTCATCGAATGCACCGGCCATGGCTTTGCTGCCGATCAGCGTCACACCAAAGCGCACGCCTTCCTCGTCACCAAAGGCCACCACGTCCACCGCCACCGGCAGACGCACGCCGCGCGCATGCAGATCAGCGATGCAGGCGATGGGCGAGAGAATGCCGAAGAGCCCGTCGTAGCGCCCGGCATTGCGCACGCTGTCCATGTGCGAGCCGGTCATGACCACGGGTGCATCCGGTGTGAGGCCATCGTATCGACCGACAACATTGCCTAACGCATCCCAGTGCACCTGCATGCCAGCCTCGCGCATCCAGTTGGCAATGGTCTCACCGGCCTCACGATGCTGCGGCGTGAGATAAGCCCGGGTAATGCGCGGCGCGTCTTCGCTGATCGCAGCCAGCACATCGGCGCGCGCGAGAATCGTTGGAGCGAAGCGCAATGATGCATGCGCCGTTTTGCTGTCAGTCGGCGCGTGTGTCGATGGAGATGGCAGGCTCATCGCGCAGGTGCCGGATGATGCGCCATCCAGTGACGCGCAATATCGGCACGCCGACAGACCCAGACCCGGTCATGACGCTCGACATGATCAAGGAAACGCTGCAGCGCACGGAACCGTCCCGGCCTGCCGAGCAATCGGCAGTGCATCCCAATTGACATCATCCTGGGCGCCTCGGCGCCTTCGGCATACAGCACATCGAAGGTGTCGATCAGGTACTGCAGAAAGTGATCACCGGTATTGAAGCCCTGTGGCGATGCGAACCGCATGTCATTGGCATCGAGCGTGTAAGGCACCACAAGATGGTCAACCTCGGTGCCGTCAGTGCGGGCCACGCGGGTCCAGAACGGCAACTCATCGCCGTAGTAATCGGCGTCGTACAGAAATCCACCGTGATCGGCCACCAGTCGCCGCGTGTTGGGGCTGTCGCGACCGGTGTACCAGCCCAGCGGCCGTTCGCCGGCCAGCCGTTCGATGATCTTCATCCCGATGCGCATATGCTCGCGCTCGGTGGCTTCATCGATGCCCTGGTAATGGATCCATCGCCAGCCATGGCAGGCAATTTCATGGCCCAGTTCCACGAAGGCACGGGTCACATCAGGATGCCGTTCAAGCGCCATGGCAATGCCAAAGACCGTCAGCGGCAGGCCGCGCCGTTCGAACTCACGCAGGATGCGCCACACCCCCACGCGTGAGCCGTATTCATAGATGGACTCCATCGACAGGTGCCGGTCGGGGTACGCTGCAGCGCCGACAATTTCCGAGAGAAACTGCTCTGACCCCGCGTCGCCATGGAGCACGCAGTTTTCGCCGCCTTCCTCGTAGTTCAGGACGAACTGCACGGCAATGCGTGCGTTGCCGGGCCACCGCGGGTGTGGCGGGTTGCGGCCATAGCCCACCAGATCGCGCGGATAGGAGGGTTGGGTCGACGCTTGACTCATGATGCGCTCGTGGGTCGAAGAGGTGTTCAGGCCAATTCGAAGAGCACATCCTGCGCGCCCTCCCACAATGTTTTGACGCCCATCGCACGCAAGTGTTCGCGCCCCTCCACGATCGTCAGAAAATGGTTGCCGGCCAGCTGGCCCATCTTCGACGCAAAGCAGCAGGATCCATAGGCGATCAGGAGTTCGGTCTCGCTGAATCCGCCCGGATAAAACAGGATGTCGCCCACCGACGGATGGCTGGTGTGATTCTCAAAGCCCACGCCCAGATCAAATTCGCCCAGAGGCACCCAGACACCTTCACCGCTCCAGCGCACATGAATCACTTTTTGCCGGTAAGGCAGCAGTTTCATGAAGGCTTCAAC
>DGIT01000049.1:11271-31196 GCA_002386465.1 Burkholderiales bacterium UBA4615
AAGGCTTCAACGGTTTTCGGGGCGTCCGGGTTGGTCTCGGCAATGAAGGTGTGACCGGCAGAGGTGATACGAAGTCTTGGCATGGCTGGCGCGCAGATGAAGTGGCACTGCAAAGCATTGTGCCGGAATCATGCGTGTGCGCCGGCTAAACCCGAGCGCTTCGACTCGAAAACATCCGCTCCATTTCGCGACGGAACGCCACCGCCGGATTGCGGGCGTCGTAGGCCACATCGCTCCAGCGCACACTTGCGCCAGCCTTGACCGCGCGTTTGAGCTTCACGCCATGGGCCAGCCCCAGCGGCAAACCGCCTGCCGCAAGAGAGTCGGCCGCGGGCATGAGCTTTCCGTAGACGGTGAATCCGCCCTCGCCATCAAGCACTTCGCCTGCTTTCAGATCCCGCTTCGCAGTCGCCACCACGTCGCCGCGCCACCCGTCCGGTGCACCGGTGGGCTCACCCCGCAGACCAACGGATGCGACCGAAATGCCCAGCTCCAGTCCGATCAGGTGATACGGCTTGTACATGGCCGAAAAATTGCCGCTCGCATCGGTGTGCAGGCCATATTCCTTGAAGCATCGGCGCACATAGTCCGAGTCGGCGGCAAAGGTCACGTACACGCCCCATCGCAGGTCTCTGAACACCGAGCGGCGGTCGCGCTCAAGGCTCGAGATCACTTCCACCTGACCGCGATGATGCAAGACGCCGCCATCGGCGGCAGGCCTGAGCAGATGCGGCAGATCGTCCACGCCACAGGCCGGGAAGGCGAGGCCATCAGGTGCGGGTGTCAATCCGGTCGCGTTCGCTACGGCCGCCATTTCAATCGCCGACTTCGTACCGTCCAGAAACGAGTTGAACATTTGAGGGTTCATGCCCCCGGCCTTGGCATCTTCCGGGGTGATGCCGTAGTGCGGCCACACGGTGTGTGGCGTCGAGGCGTGGTACTCGGGCAGGTATTTGGTGCCCTTGCCCGCGGCCATCACCTCAAAGCCTGCGGCGCGCGCCCAATCGACCATCTCGCAGATCAGGGCAGGCTGATCGCCATAGGCGAGCGAATACACGACCCCCGCTTCGCGTGCGCGGCGCGCCAGCAGCGGGCCTGCGAGCGCATCGGCTTCCACGTTCACCATCACGATGTGCTTGCCGTGTTCACAGCAGGCCAGCACGTGAGCGATGCCTGCCGAGGGGCTGCCGGTGGCATCGATCACGATGTCGATCTCGGGTGCGGCAATCATCGCAGCCGTGTCATCGGTCAAGCGTGTGCTGCCGTCACGCGCAGCCGCCGCAAAGCTGCGTGCGCTCAGTGCCTGCGCCGGCCAGCCGGTGTGCAGCAATGCCGCTTTGGCGCGCGCGGGCGAGAGGTCGGCGACCGCCACCAGATGCACCCCGGGCGTACGGCGCACCTGCGACAGATACATGGACCCGAACTTCCCCGCGCCGATCAGACCGATGCGTAATGGCTTGCCTTCGGCAGCACGCTGTTGCAGCAGACGATGCAGATTCATTCGACGCGCCTCAGGCCGCTTGCGCCAGGGGAAGCGTGTTGATACGTACCGAGCGATCGGTCAGGCAGTTATCCGGCAGGGCCTCGATCGGCGTGAAGTCCCGGTGTGCAATCCAGTCAGCACGCTTGAACTGGCGGATGTGGTTGGAGACGGCACACAGGCTCAGATAGACAATGTTCCGATGCCAGGGCGACATGTTCGAGGGCGAGCCATGCACCAGGCATGAATGAAACAGCATCATCGAGCCCGCTGGTCCCTTGGGCGCAACAATGCCGCCGCGCTCCACCAGCTTGGTGATGGTGGCGTTGTCGATGGTCCACAGCGGGTAGCTGGTCGTGGACAGATCATGACTCGCATCGATGGCGCCGTGCTTGTGCGAGCCCGGGATAAACAGCAGCGGCCCGTTGAATTCATTGACCTCGTCCAGAAACACTGACACGTTCATGGCCCGCGCGTCGGGCATATCGTCGTCGGCTTTCCAGGTGCCGTAATCCTGGTGCCATTGCCAGACATCGCCATCAAAGGCCTGCTTGCCGTTGATCTTGTACTGGTGCATGTACACCTGCTCACCGAAGATCTGCGTGACCGGCTCGATCATTCGCGGGTGTCGGCCAAGCTTGGCGAAGGCTTCGTTCATGAGGTGTGCAGCAAACACGGTACGCACCGCATCGGAGCCGCGTTCACGAATGATTTCCGGCCGGTGCTGACTGTAGATCGAGGGTAATTCGCCCTTGAGTACCGCCATTTCCTCGGCGCTGAAGAGGGAAGGGAAAAACAGATAACCATCGCGGTCAAATTGGGCGAGCTGTTCGGGGGTCAGTTTCATGTGGGCTCCTGGATGATCTCGGTCGGGCTGTCGGTCAGGTTCGGTGTCTGGGTCAATGAAGCATCGGGCAGGGCATCAAGCAACATGCCGGCAGAGTGTTCGCAATGTTCGCGAGCCAGTCGCTCGGCCGCTTGCGCATCGCCGCGTGCAATAGCGTCGAGGATCGACTCATGTTCGGTCCAGATGGTCTGCAAGGTGTCGACGGCCCGCAGATAGGTGGCCATCGTGCGGCGGGTGTGCAGCCAATGCACTTCGGTGGTTTCAGTCAGCAGGGCATTGCCGGCAGCTGCATAGATGAACCGGTGAAATGCGATGTCTGCATCCACCAGCGGCCCCAGGTCGCCGCGACCGGCGGCTGCGCGGCCGGCAGCGATCAGCTGTCGCCCCTCGCTGAGCAGTGCTGCAGTGGGGTGCTGTGCTGCACTGCGCGCGGCCAATGCGTCCAGCGCACCGCGTACTGCGTAAAGTTGGCCCACAAAATGCCGGGTCAGCGGATTGACCTCGATGCCATATCGACCAGGCTCGTCCTTGATCAGCCCCTGCCTGCGCAGCAGCAAAAGCGCTTGCAGGATCGGCTGGCGGGACACGCCCAGACGCTGCGCAAGGCCTTCCTGCGTATGACGCTCGCCGGGTCGCAGTTCACCGCTCACGATCGCCTCGAGCAAGGCGCGGTAGGTCTGCTCGACCCGAGCCGGTACAGCAGGCAGTGCGCCTAGGCTGGACGAACCTGCAACATGCGCGTCCAGAGCAATGAATGGGGTTGAACGCATGGTCTCGCAAAGGGAATCGCCAAATTGTATACAGAATCCAAATCGGCGCGCATCGCTCTGATCCCAAGCTGCATCAAAAGTGTGTCAACGGGGTCAGCCAGATGTTGCACTGAGGCGTTACACAGCCTTCACGCCAAAGGAGTGTGACGATGTCTGAATCAGGTCTGAGTTCGACGCCCCTGCCCCTTGCTGCGCGCCCCGATTCGGAGCAGCCTGCACCGGAGCCGACGCGGGCTGAAGAGATCCGAGGATTGATCGAGCCGCCAGCGCTTTCCGAGGCCAGCCCGCTCGACTTGCTGTGCGCACGCTTTGCGCTGCAGTCGGTGCTCACGCTGGGTTCCAAATTCAATCTGCGCCGTGACATCAACAACCTGGTGACGCTGGCAGGTAAATGGTTCGTGTGGCCGCGGCCGGTGCTTGCCCGCCTGCAGCTGCATGTGGCCCGCCGCTGCGCTGAATCTCCGGCGTGGGCGGGTGCAGGCGAGCTCACGCCCGAGGACTTCATGGCGCGTCATGGCGTCTGGAGCGGTCTGTATGACGACACCGCATTCCATTACTACATCGACGAATTCGTAAAGGTGCACAGCAAGGATCTGCTGGGCGTCTTTCAGATCAGCATCGACCGCTTCGAGCGACGTCTGGCCGGTCAGCCGATTCGGCTGGTCGACAACATTGCCATGCTGGGGCGAGTGCTCGACCTGTCGGCCTGCGAACGCGCGATCCTGCTGCATGCGGCGTTGTGTCGCTACCAGCGTGAACTGCGGCCCGTGCTCGTGGACTGCAAAGCGGCCAGCGCGCAGGAAGCCTATGCCATGCTGGCGCGCATCCTCGGGCAGGACGTCCAGGAAACGGCTGCGGCATTGCGAGCCGGCGGGCGGCTTGAGACGTTGGGCCTGATCGAAACGCCGATTGCAGAGCATGCGATCACCGACCTGGGCGACCTGATGCGGGTCTCCGACAAACTCCTGTCGGTTCTGACAGCCCATTACGAGACCGAGAGCGCCATGATGGCGGCCTTCACGCGTCCGGCACGGCCCACGGCCTTGGGCATCGATGACTTTTCGCATGTGGGCGACGACACCCGCTACCTGGGTGCGCTGCTGTCGTCCGCAGTTGCCAGCCAGGAGCAGGGCGTGAATGTGCTGCTCTACGGGCCCACGGGCACAGGCAAAACCGAGTTCGCCAAGGTCATCGCAGCGCTGGCCGGGTGTGAGCTCTATGAGGTCGACTGTCTGGACCGCGATGGCAACAGCCTGTCCGGCAAGGAACGGTATCGATCCTTGCAGGTCTCGCAGGCCTTTCTGAAAGGGCGTCACAACGCAGTCTTGCTCTTTGACGAGGTCGAAGATGTGTTTCCGCCGATCAGCGAACCGGTGCTCAACCTTTTCGGTGCCGACGACGGTCGCAGCACGACGGTCAATGGCAAGGCCTGGGTGAACCAGACCCTTGAACAAAATCCGGTGCCGACGATCTGGGTCAGCAACTCCATCCATCAGATCGACCCGGCCTATCTGCGCCGCTTCCAGTTCCATCTGGAGCTCGCGAATCCGCCGCATGGGGTACGTGAAAATATCGCGCGACGCCATCTGTCCGAGTTGGGCGTCTCGGATGCCTTCATTGCCAAAGTCGCAGCCCGCAAGGCGATTTCACCGGCGCAAATTCAATCGGCAGCACGCTTTGCTCGGTTGACCCGCGGATCGGTGCAAGATCCTGTGGAAGCGCTTGTCGAGCGGCAGCTGGAGCGCGCGGATAAAGCCTTGGGGCAGTCTGGTGAGGACGACGGCTTTCGGCCGATTCCGACGCATTACGACATGAGCCTGCTCAATGTCGAGAGCAGGCATCCGGTGGCGAAGATCATCGATGCGCTCAAGGCCCGGCCGCGTGCCAGCCTGTGCTTCTATGGGCTGCCTGGTACCGGC
This sequence comes from Burkholderiales bacterium UBA4615, assembly GCA_002386465.1. Taxonomy (GTDB): domain Bacteria; phylum Pseudomonadota; class Gammaproteobacteria; order Burkholderiales; family Burkholderiaceae_E; genus UBA4615. The sequence goes on from DGIT01000049.1 coordinate 16,288, forward strand.
AAGACGGCACTCGGCGAACATATTGCACGCAGCATCGATCGCCCGCTCATGATCCGCCGGGCCTCCGACCTCATGAGCAAATACGTCGGCGAAACCGAACAGCAAATGGCCAAGATGTTCGCCGATGCCGCGCATGAAAAGGCTGTTCTGCTGCTGGACGAGGCCGACTCGTTCCTGCAAAACCGCCAGATGGCCGTGCGTAACTACGAGGTGAGCGAGGTCAACGAGATGCTCCAGGGCATGGAGCGCTTCGATGGCATCTTCATCTGCACCACCAACCTGTTTGATCGGATCGATGAAGCTGCACTGCGTCGCTTTGCCTTCAAGCTGCGCTTTTTGCCGCTGAATGCAGCACAGCGCTTGCGCATGTTTGCGACCGAGGCGCTGGGGTGGTCAGTGGACGAGGCCATCACCGATCCAGACGCTCGCGATGCCGCGGCCGCTGCACAAGTTCCGCGTGAACTGGCCGAGCGTCTTGCGCGTTTGGAGCTGCTGGCGCCCGGTGACTTTGCCGTGGTGAAGCGTCAGGCAGACCTGCTGGGCGATCTGCCGACGCCAGAGGAGTTTGTCGAGCAGCTCGAGCGCGAACATCGCGCCAAACCTGACGTCAAGTTCTCCAAACCGATCGGCTTCGTCAACTGATCGCTGTCTTATCTCTTCCTGGGCGGCCATCCGTGATCGATGGCCTGCTCAGGAAGATAGGCTTGTGCAAGCTGCTCGAACAGGCGCGCAGCGTCGCCCTGCAGATAAGCCCCCGCAAGGGCAGCCACCTGAAAGGCGCCGCGTGACAGGGCCTGCGCTTGAACGCCTGGATCGTTCATCCGCTCGCCTCGTAGCGCGTACTCGAACGCCAGCCATCCGGTCGCTACCACCACAATATTTGTGGCCAGTGCGTCGGCGCTGAGCGGACCGATTCGCATTTGACCGCTATGAATCAGATGTTCACACAGTCGGCGGGCAGCCAGGGTCTTGCGCTCGAGGATGGCGCGCATGCGCAGACGCACCCGTCGGTTACGTGCCATCAGGTCGTTCAGGTCGCGATAGATGAAGCGATGACGCCAGATCGTCTCGAAGAGCAGGTGCAGAAACAACCAGAGGTCTTCGACGTCGCGTTGTGTCTGGCCATCATCGTGCAGCAGCGGGTTGATGTCCTGTTCGAATGCGTCGAACAGGGCATGGACGATGTCGTCCTTGTTTCGGAAGTGGTAGTACAGGTTGCCCGGCGAAATGTTCAAGGCCTCGGCCAGTGCCGCCGTGGTCACGTTCGGCTCGCCTTCGGTGTTGAAGAGGGTGAGCGCAGTCTCGAGAATGCGCTCTCGCGTGCGCCGAGGCGCCTTGCGCTGCATGTGATGCCCTCCCATGAGATGGTGTCAGGGCGGCAAGGCGGGCCGCATCCGTGCTCAGGATAACGCGAGCACGCCAGCCCCTTCATTCATGGACGTCTGTTCAACGCCTGCTGCAGATCATCCAGGGTATGGTCCAGCCGTCGCAGGGTGCGCGCCAGCGCCCCGCGTGGGGCCGGGCGAGGTGGGCCGGGGTGCAACAGGCGCCTGCTGGGGTCTGTGAGGCGCGCAAGGTTCAGCTTCAAGCCATGGCGGGCGAGCAGGGGGCCGAGTGTCTGGGCCCGGGCGAGCAGATCCTGCCGCGTTTGCTGATAGGCATGCTCGCACAGACCGCGCCGACTCGAGACACTGAAAATCCGTGTGAGAAAGGTCAGCGCGTCGTCGCGCCTTGGTTCGAACAGCACCACGTCAGCATCCGGATGCGTGCTGCGGTACTTTTCCAGGCCGACCGTCATGCGCGAGCGGATCGCCGTACGTACCGACTGCGACAGGACAGCGCCCATGCCACGCTGCGCAATCGGTGACGGCAGGGTGTCCTCGCCTGCGCTGTACGGCACCAGCGGATTGATGCATAAGACCAGGTCAGCGCCTTCATGCAGAGCGATCGATGCGTGCAGCGTCTTGTTCAATGCCCCGTCCACAAACCACTTCCCCTGGATGCGCACTGGCGCGAACAGACCCGGCACTGCACTGGAGGCACGGACCGCGCGCGAGATCGGTACCTCGTGCAGACCATGCCCGCCGAAGGCAACCGCCTCACCGCGGTCCAGATCAGTGGCCACGATGCGAAGGCATGCGCGCAACTGGTCGAAATGGTTGCTGAAACCTGGGCGGGAAAATAACTGCGCCAGCTTGATCTCCGCGGGCTCGGCATCGACCAGGCCGGTGGGCAGAATGCTTGCGGCGCGCGACAACATTCTCCAGGCCGCTTGCCCGGTCCCCCCCGAGCGCAGCCCTCTGCGAGCTTCTTCGATCAGGCCGGTGAGGATGGTGGGGACCTGTCCGATCCGCTCGCCCAGCTCGGTCCAGGCTGGTCGCAGCAGGGTTGCCGGGTCGAAGGGGATATCGGCATCTTCACTCTCGATGAACAGCCGCACCATGGCGTGCGGGCTGAGTCCATTGGCCAGCCCCGCTGCCAGAAAGGCGCCGGCGCTCACGCCCACATAGATATCGAGTGCCGCGAGTTCGAGTCCGACGACGGATTCGTCGAGCGCTGCCAACGCGCCCAACTCGTAGGCCGCGCCCAGAAAGCCGCCGCCTGCCAGCGCGAGCGCCAGGCGGGGTCGGTGCAAGGGCACCCTTCTGCGCGCAGCGCTCGAGCTCACCTGTGGCTCACTTGCGACCAGCGCTCACTTTGCGTGCGGCCTTGCGGGCCAGTGAGGTCGCAGCCTGGCTAGTTCCGCGTGCGGCTGCCTTAGCCGGTGCTTTGCCTGATGCCTTGGGCGCGGATCTGCTCGCTGATTTGGTGGTCGACGAGCGCGGCGACGGCTTTGCGCCCAGGGTGCGGACTGCCTCGTTCAGCGCTTCGACCCGCGCACTCAGCGCCCTGACTTCCGCATTGGTGGGCACGCCGAGCTTGGACATTGCCCGTGCAACACGCTCCTCAAAGACCTGCTCGAGCCGATCCCAGGACTGAGTGGCCTGTTTGCTCAGGCCGGTGGCGACCTGGCCGACCTTTCCGGTCACTTCGTCCAGGCGCCCATCAGACAGGTGGCGTGTGCGCTTGTGCAGGGTCTTGCCTTCGCTGACCAGCGCATCGAACACCTTGACGCCTTCTTCCTGGGCTTTGGCGAATGCACCCAGTCCGGCGAGCCAGATCTGTTGGGCCGAGGCTTTCACAGCCGAGGCCAGCTGTGAATCAGTGCTGACAGGGTCCGTCGAGGCGGGCTTGATTTTCTTGATCATGAGGAGCTCCTTGACAATGAACCCGACCACTGTAGCCGGCCCTTCTAGAGTGCGCACACTAATGTGGCGCCCGCTACAATCGTTCCGAACCACGGCTGATGCACAGGTCGTGACTGACGCAACAACAGGCAGGAGACTTCCTCATGAACTACTTCGTCACGGGCGCAAGCGGATTCATCGGCAAACGACTGGTGCGGGCGCTGCTTCAGCGGCGCGGCGCGGTGGTCTATTTTCTGATGCGAGACCCTTCCCCCGAACGTGTGCAGCCGCTGCTTGAGTATTGGGGCGTCGATGAAAAGCGGGCCGTGGCGGTGCAGGGTGATTTGACCTTGCCTGGTCTGGGTATCAAGCCGGCCGATCGGCGCAAGTACGAAGGCAAAATTCGGCATCTCTTTCATCTGGCTGCGATCTACGACCTGAAGGCCGATGCGCAGAGTCAGCTTCAGGTCAATGTGGAGGGCACCCGTCAGGTGGTCGCCTTTGCCAATGCGATCAAGGCGGGCACCCTGCACCACGTTTCGTCCATTGCCGCGGCGGGCCTTTATGAGGGCATCTTTCGCGAAGACATGTTCGATGAGGCCGAGGGCCTGGATCATCCGTATTTCGAGACCAAGCACGTTTCCGAGAAGGTGGTGCGCAAGGAAAGCAAGGTGCCGGTCCTGGTCTACCGCCCTGGTCTGGTGATCGGTGACTCGCGCACCGGCGAGATGGACAAGATCGACGGTCCCTACTATTTCTTCAAGCTGATCCAGCGGGTGCGTCAGATGCTGCCCCCCTGGGTACCGACCATCGGCTTGGAAGGTGGTCGGATCAATATCGTGCCGGTCGATTTCGTCGTGAAAGCGCTGGACCACATCGCCCACTTGCGTACCCACGAATCAGACTGTTATCACCTGGTCGATCCTGAGCCGATGCGGGTGGGTGATGTGCTCAACACCTTCGCAGAGGCCGCACATTCCCCGCGCATGAGTCTGCGCATCAACGCCGCCTTGCTGGGTTTCATTCCCAAAGGCGTCAAGAAAAGCATGATGGCGCTCACGCCAGTGCGGCGCATTCGCGGCGCAGTGATGAAAGACCTGGGCCTGCCGGACGGCATCCTGGACTTTGTGAACTACCCCACCCGTTTCGATTGCCGGCACACCACCGCGGCGCTCAAGGGCAGCGGTATCGCATGTCCCCGGCTGCGCGACTATGCCTGGACGATCTGGGACTACTGGGAGCGCCACCTTGATCCCGACCTGCAAATCGATCGCACCTTGCGCGGGCAGGTCAAGGGCAAGGTGGTGCTGATTACCGGAGGTTCGTCCGGTATTGGTCTGGCTGCTGCAAGAAAGATCGCTGAGGCGGGTGCAGTCACGATTGTGTGTGGGCGCGACGTCGACAAACTCGATGAAGCCCGGGCGCTGGTCAAGGCCGATGGCCATGTGTTGCATACGTTCTCGGTGGATCTGTCCGACATGGCCGATGTCGATCGCATGGTGGCCTGGCTCAATACGACCCATGGAGGGGTCGATATTCTGGTGAACAACGCCGGGCGCTCCATCCGACGCGCTATCGAAGCGAGCCAGGAGCGCTTCCATGATTTTGAACGCTGCATGCAGCTCAATTATTTCGGTGCGATTCGGACCACCATGGGCTTGCTTCCGCGAATGGTAGAAAAGCGCGGTGGCCAGGTGATCAATATTTCATCCATTGGCGTGCTGACCAATGCGCCACGCTTTTCGGCGTATGTCGCCTCGAAGTCGGCGCTCGATGCCTGGACGATGTGCGCGTCGTCTGAATACAGCGACGTGGGTGTGCGCTTCACAACCATCAACATGCCGCTGGTACGTACGCCGATGATCGCGCCCACCAAGCTCTACAACAATGTGCCCACGCTGTCGCCTGAAGAAGCTGCCGACATGATCGTGCAGGCCATTGTCTACAAGCCTGCGCGCATTGCCACACGACTGGGGATCCTCGGTGCCGTGATGCATGCGACCGTACCGCGATTGGCGCAGATCGTCATGAATACGTCCTTCCGGATGTTCCCGGATTCAGCCGCCGCACAAGGTGACAAAGCCTCGACCAAAGCTCCGACGCTGAATGCAGATCAGGTGGCCTTTCAGCAGCTCATGCGCGGCATTCACTTCTGAGGCCGGAAGGCTGACTCGGGCAGTTGGAGCGCCAGCAGCACCGTGTCACGAACGGCCAGGTCGTACACCAGTCCGACATGGCCCAGTCCGCGAAATGAACGGATCGTTGCGCGCGGCAGGGTCTGTGTCGATTGTGGTGCCACGATGTTGTCCTGCCAGGTTCGAATCACCAGATAGTCGGGGGTGTGCTGTGGCCCCTGAGCGACCTCATCCAGAGCGAGCTGCTGGAGCCATTGACTGTCCCAACGCATCTGGCGCACGTTGCGCCCGTGACCCAGGGCGGCCAGCACCGTCCCCCGATGCGGTGTGCCAAGCGTGATGACCTTGCAGACCTGAGCACCGGTGCCGGTACGCAGCCAGGCTCGTGCGGCTAATCCACCCATGCTGTGGCAGACCAGCGCTACGCGCGCCGCCCCGGTCCGGTCTCTGAGTGCCGCCACCGCCGCGTCAATTTTTCCGGTGTAGGCATCGATCGACCCGAAGGCGGGTTCCAGGTCGATTGCATCCACCGCATGGCCCCGGGCGGCAAGCGCGCGCGCCATGGGTCGCCACAGGGCGCGGTTGCAGAAAAAGCCATGGACCAGTAAGACCGGTACTGCCCCGGGGTCAGACGCGATCCCCGCGCGCACCACAGGCAAATGCCCAAGTAGTGGCTGGGCGAAATTGAAGGTGCGCCATGCGCACAGCGATTCCTTCCACCAGGCCTGTATCCAGTCGCCCGCCGAGGAGGGTGCGGGGCCGGGCTCATCGCGGATCCACCATGCGATCAGACACTCGGCTGCGATCAGGCCCGACTGCACCATGAACGGAATGATCAGCGCCAGCGGAACGGCTGCGGCCGGCGGCAGGGTCAGGCGATGCATGAACCAGCCAGCAAGCAGTGCGCTGATCAGCAACTGTGCGCCCAGAAGCGCTTGCTGGATACGGGCAATCATGGCGCAGCCGGCCTTACGCGAGGCGCACGCCAGCGCGACCGGTGAGCTGCCCAATCAGTCCCGAGGTCATGCGAGCCACGATGCCGTAGATCGATAACTGCGGGTTGGCGCCAATCGATGTGGGAAAGACGGATCCGTCATGCACGGACAGGTTGTCCAGATGATGGTGCATGCCGTCGGGACGCACGAGGCCAAGCCGGTCATCACCCGACATGGCACAGCCTCCCATCACATGGGCCGACGCCAGTCGCGTCTCGAGCGGTTGGAGCGGCAACAAGGTATTGAGATGCGCATCCAATGCGCCCATCGTGGTCTGAGCGACCGCTCTGTCGTGGCCCAGCGTCACGCTGCGTGCGCCCGCGGCAAATTGAATCTCGGCCATGCTGCGCAGGGCACGCTGTGCAGCCTCGAGCACGACGGGATCGACCGGGTAATCCAGGACAGGTGTCGTATCCGCGCGCAATCGGACCGTGCCACCCTGGGATGCCGGGTGAAAGCCGTCCCGCATCAGTGCCAGCAAGGCATGGGTATGCGTGAACCGCTGCATGAGTGCAGCATGACTCGGACCAAAGCCAGCGAGATTGGTCGCGAACAGGACCGGGTGCAGGGGCGGGGCTTCGAGCTTGAAGCCAAGCGGACCGTCGATTGCCTGAGTACCCAGAAAATGATCGGAGTAGATCGTTTGCGGTGCGCCTTCATGCGCATTCACGGCCTGCTCGAAGTCTGCGATTGTGATCACTACCGGATGCAGGAAGGTCCGCGTGCCGGCAATGCGTAAGGGGTCCGGTGCCTGCGATCGCATCAGCAATGCAGGTGAATTGATCGCGCCGCCCGAAATCACGAAGTGCCGCGCGCGCACCGTGACACTGCGCCCGGTCGGTCGCAAACCGTCGGCATCCAGCAACTGCAGTTCAAGGGACTCGACCTGTCGTCCGCGCAGGGTCAGGCGCTGAGCGCGTGCGCGGGTGATCAGTCGTGCTCCGGCGTCCAGTGCAACCGGCAGTGTGGTCACCAGCATGGACTGCTTGGCATTGGTCGGGCACCCCATGCCGCAATAACCAAGGTTCACGCAGCCGCGCACATTACGCGCGATGGCAGCCACTGGAATGCCAAGCGCCTGCGCCCCGCGCTGCAACAGCGCATTGTTTTCGTTGGGCGGTACCGGCCAGGGCGCAATGCTCAGGCGCGCTTCAGCCTGTTCGAACCATGGCGTCAACAGCGCTGCTGAATAGCTGTCGAGGCGGAAGCGGTCTGCCCAGAACTGCAGGGTGGCTTCGGGTGTCCGAAAACTGGAGGTCCAGTTGACGGTCGTCGAGCCGCCCACGCAGCGGCCCTGCAGAATATTGATCGCCTTGTCGGCGGTCTTGCGGGCCGCCGACTCCTGATAGAGGGTCGGATAGGCTGTGGCCTCCCGCATGTCGAAGTCGCGCGAACTGCTCAGCGGCCCTTCCTCGATCATGAGTACCGACAGTCCGGCACGCGCCAGCATCTCGGCACTGATCCCGCCGCCTGCGCCCGTGCCCACGATGACCACATCCGCGTCCAGCCGCTCCGGGATCGCGTCCCGGGCAGCATCCATGACTTTCCATCCGCGCTGCAGGCCTGCCTGGATGGGATCGGGGAACAATGGGATGCGCGAGTTGGTGTTCACGTGGGGGTGTTCATAAGGGTCTCGGGCCGGCATAGCCGATGGATGACCAGTGAGATGGCTCGGCGTACCAGCTGCCCAGCACCAGATCATGCAGAGCGCCGTAGCCGCTGCGCAGCAAACCCAGCCGATGGGTTCGCCAGGATTGGAGAAAAGCGGTCACTTGTGGCACCGACGCGTTTTCCCATGGGGAGGCGACGCCGGCGAGCAGACGTCTGCCTGGTGGGCTGGCCAGCAAGGCAAAGAGCTGACCGAGTTCCTGTTGCGCTTCAGGCGCCAGACGCCTGATCGCTTCTTTCACGGCTGTCACAGTTTGCGCAATCGCTGCCGATCGCGCGTCGCCACCTTGGGGCAGTGCGCCCTCGAGCAAGGCCGGAATGAGGGCATGCAGCACCTTCGCCTGCTGCGCAGCAGGATCCTGGCGCCACCAGGTCGAGGCGCCACCTGCTGCAGCCAGAAGCGCTGCGCCGGCCAGGCCGGTTTTGATCAGAGTCCGTCGTTGCATCACTGCATTCTAGGCGGCACCCTCTAGAGCCGCCCCTCTAAAATCAACCGGATGGATTCTGCCAACCGATTACGTGCGGCGGCGGCCGATGTGGCCGGCCTGCGTGCGCTGACCGAACACCCTGCCAGGCGTGCTGAACTGCGCGCCTGGCAGGCGGCCAGACTCGAGCGCACGCATGCGGACCTGCTCGCGTCGCCGCGTTACCGGGCTGCAACGCGTTTCTTTCTGGACGAGCTTTACGGGTCCAAGGATTTTTCCCAGCGTGATGCTGAACTGGCCCGCGTTATTCCCGCGCTGGTGAAATTCCTGCCCAACAGCGCGCTGGTCGCGATCGCTGATGCGGTCGAGCTTGATGCCTTGTCGGAGCGCCTGGACCTGTCCATGGTGCGTGCCCTGCAGGCGGATGCACAGTTGGGCGATTGTCCGATCGATGCCCCGGCCTATGCGCGTGCCTATCGCATCGCCGGCTCTGCGCCCGATCGACAGCGGCAGATCGAGCTTGTCGAGCATGTCGGACACACACTGGACGGGCTGGTCCGACACCCCATGATCGGTGCGCTGCTCAGGACCATGGCGCGACCCGCTCACCTCGCCGGACTGGGTGCCATGCAGGACTTCCTAAGTGCAGGCTTTGCCGTGTTCCGGGAGATGCGCGGCGCTGAAGCCTTCCTGCAGATCCTGGTCGAGCGCGAAACCCAACTCATGCGCAGACTCTATGCAGGCGAACCGGAACCGTTCACGACCCCTTTGTGACCTTGGGGTATGGCTGGACAGAGCTGATTTCGACGCGCTAGAATCGCAGGTTCCTCGCCGCACGGACACGCACCCCGATCGAGCCGGCGGCCGGCTTCTTGGTTTGAAGCCGTCATCGAGGATCACACCATTTCAATCCTAAGAAGGGGAATTGATGCGTCACTACGAGATTGTTTTCATTGTCCACCCGGACCAGAGCGAGCAGGTGCCTGGGATGATCGAGCGCTACAAGACGCTGGTCGAATCCAACCAGGGCGCCATGCATCGGATCGAGGATTGGGGTCGCCTGCAGCTGGCCTACCCCATCCAGAAAGTGGCCAAGGCCCACTATGCGCTCATGAATATCGAGTGCAATCAGAAGACCCTGGAAGAGCTCGAGCACGCCTTTCGTTTCAACGACGCAGTGCTGCGCCACCTGGTCGTGAAGATGCCTAAAGCCGAAACCGGCCCCTCGCCGATGTTGCGTCGCATTCAGAAAGAAGAGGCTCGCAAGACCACTGTCGGAGCGGAAGGGCAGGTCGGTACCCCCGCTTGAACCGGGTTGTGCTGACGACCTCGCTGCTCGAACGCGAAGCGATCCGCTACACGCCGGCCGGTATTCCGATCCTCGGGCTGAAGCTGTCGCACCACTCGGTGCAGCGCGAAGCCGGCATTGAGCGGACGGTCGAAATGGACATCGCAGCCGTGGCGGCAGATCGCGTGGCGCTGGCCATCGACAAGCTGGCGCTGGGCAGCCTGCTCAAGGCAAGCGGATTTCTCGCACCGCGGCGTCGAGCCTCCCGAACCCTGGTCCTGCACCTCACCGAATTCGAACTGATCGAACATATTTCAAAGGATTGATGACATGGCATTCATGCGTCGTGGCAGCAAAGATAAAAAGCCCAAGCGTCCGGCTCAGAGCGCGCTGTTCAAGCGCAAGCGTTTCTGCCGGTTTACGGCCGAAAAAGTCGAGTGGATCGACTACAAGAACATCGATGTGCTCAAGGACTTCATTACCGAGAACGGCAAGATCATGCCGGCTCGCCTGACTGGCACCAAAGCCAAGTACCAGCGCCAACTGTCGGACGCGATCAACCGCGCCCGATTCCTGGCCCTGCTGCCGTACACCGACAATCACTGATCCGGAGCGCGACATGCAGATCATCCTTCTTGAAAAAGTGGTCAACCTTGGCGCATTGGGCGATGTGGTCCGCGTCAAAGACGGTTACGCCCGCAATTTCCTGATTCCTCAAGGCAAAGCACGCCGCGCCACCGATGTGGCGATCAAGGAATTCGAAGCGCGTCGGGCCGAGCTTGAAAAGATTCAGGCAGACAAGCTCGCCGCAGCGCAAGGCGTGGGTGCCAAGCTCGACAGCATGACCCTTCCGATCAGCCAGAAAGCTGGAGTGGATGGGCGCCTGTTCGGCTCGGTGACCAACTTTGACATTGCGGTGGCGCTGAACAAGCAGGGCTTCCCGTCAGTTGAAAAAGCCATGGTGCGCATGCCCAACGGTCCGCTGAAGGCCATCGGTGAGCATGAAGTCTCGGTGGCTTTGCATGCTGACGTCGTGGTACCGGTGAAGGTGGTGGTCAGCCCCGAAGCCTGACCTCAGCGCCAGTCATGGCGCTCGGTTGTCTCACCGCATCAGAAGAGCCTGATCGGAGCACCGGTCGGGCTTTTTTTGCCCGCCTCGGGGCGAATGCCTCGCCAACCTGCGCCAGGCCGATCTGCTTCCTGGCGACATCGCTTTTAGCGGCGGGCCTGCAGCCCCGCGGGTTACCATCCTGCCATGGCTGCCCAACCCGAATCCATTGCCCCTCTCGCCCTCGATCGCGAAGTCGCTGCGCTCCGGGTGCCTCCGCATTCGGTCGAGGCTGAGCAGTCGGTGCTCGGTGCCGTCATGCTCGACAACACCGCCTGGGAGCGCATTGGGGATGTCGTACGGGAAGATGATTTTTATAGGCATGACCATCGCATCATCTGGCAACACATGGCCAAGCTGCTTGAGCGCAATCAGCCTGCCGACGTCCTCACGGTCCACGATGCCCTGAAAGCCACTTCGCGGCTGGATGAGGCGGGTGGCTTGTCCTATCTCAACGCCCTGGCCAGCGGCACACCGTCGGCTGCGAATGTGCGCCGCTATGCCGAGATCGTGCGGGATCGATCCATCCTGCGCCGATTGATCTCGGTCTCAGACGAGATTTCCACCTCGGCACTGAACACGCAAGGGCGGGATACGCGTCAGCTGCTGGATGAGGCAGAGTCGCGCATTTTTCAGATCTCTGAGGATGGTTCGCGCGGGCGCAGTGGCTTTCAGGATCTGCAATCGGTCCTGTCGCAAGTGGTTGAGCGGGTCGATGACCTCTATAACCGCGAGAACCCGAACGACATCACTGGTGTGCCCTCGGGTTTCACCGATCTCGATCGCATGACCTCGGGCATGCAACCGGGTGATCTGATCATCATTGCCGCGCGCCCCTCGGTGGGTAAGACCGCGTTTGCGCTGAACATGGCTGAGCATGTCGCCATTGATCAGGGCATGCCCGTGGCGGTGTTCTCGATGGAGATGGGCGCCACCCAGCTCGCCATGCGTCTGGTGTGCTCGGTAGGGCGGATTGACCAGCAGCGCTTGCGCACCGGGCGTCTGACCGAGGACGACTGGCCTCGCCTGACCAGCGCCATTCAGAAGATGCAGGATGCCAACCTGTTCATCGATGAAACGCCTGCGCTGAACCCGCTGGAGTTGCGCGCCAGAGCCAGGCGCCTGGCCCGTCAGTACGGCAAGCTTGGTCTGGTGATGGTCGATTACCTGCAGCTCATGAGCGGCTCGGGATCATCGGGCGAGAACCGTGCCACGGAAGTGGCCGAAATTTCGCGCTCGCTCAAGGCTCTGGCCAAAGAACTCAACGTGCCAGTGATTGCGCTGTCGCAGTTGTCTCGTGCCGCCGAGCATAGAGAAGGAGGCCAACCACGACTGGCTGACCTCCGAGACTCTGGTGCGATTGAGCAGGACGCTGACCTTGTGATGCTGCTATGGCGTCCCAATGGACAGGAGCACGGGCAGGCGACGGAGAAGATCAAGTTGTCGCTGGCGAAGCACCGCAATGGACCGACGGGTGAGATTGACTTGACGTTTGTCAAGGCTACGACCACCTTCAAGGAGGACGTATGAGCGAAGAACTATACGCAGACGGATTTGATGATGCAATCATCGGAATAGGGCGACAGTTTAATAAGACAATCGTGGTTTATGACGAGAGCAAGTGCCTTGACATCCTAATCAAGCGCGATGGGATGACGGAAGAAGAGGCGATTGAGTTTTTCGAGTTCAACGTGGTTGGCGCATACGTCGGTGAGCACACGCCGATTTACGTACGTCTTAGCAGCTACTTTGAAGATGTGCTAGACTAACTACGACGGGTGGTCCCCCTACCCGCTACCGAACCCCTGCTGGCGCTCATCCAGCAGGGGTTCATTCTTTTGTGCAGACCGGGCAGTTGCCGAACAGGCTACCATCGTGATCGTGGACGGCGGACAATGGGACGTCGGATGGAATCTCTCGACCGATGAGCGTCTCGTAGACGATGCCGTTATCCTTGCACCATTGGCGCAGCGACTTACCCTCTTTCGCTGCTGCCTCCTTGAATAGTTGCCTGACTTCTTCGTCGCTCACGGATCAGCTCCAATGCTAGGTACACGCCATACGCGGCCATCAGCCGTTGTTCAGGGGTAAGGAGGGGTAAGACATCACCCCAGGTAGAAACGTGCCTCTGCGTGGCTCCTAGACCCTCTAGAAGCGATTCTACGGAGGCTTCTAGCGGGTCTCGGTCAGTAGGATTCCCCATCATCGGGGTCTCGTTCTAACTCTAGGTTAGACCACTCGTTCTCAATGAGCGACACAAGGATGAGGCAGTAGTTGGCAGCGTCCATCAAGGCATCGCGCACCGACGGATGCTGAAGTTCCTTCAGGGAATCTTGCGAGAGGACGACGCGACCTTTGATGAACTCGCCGCTCAACGCCTTCTTGATGCGGCTCATCTTGTCATCGGACATCCGAGAGAAGACGCCGGGAATACCGAGGGACTCGATGTTGGCTGGGCCATACTGCCGCTGACGCTGGACAAGGATGTCCCGCGCTTCATCGTAGAGTCCCTGGAAGTACTGTTCAAAGTCCTTCGGTGTGTTCCTCATAGAGCCTTTCAAGCCAGCGGGCTTTGTGTTCGTTGACGATGAACCACGCAACTGCGCATCGCTTGCCGCATCCTTCGCACTGGAAGAGGCGGAGCGTGTACTCTCTAAGTGTTTGCGGAGGCTGTCGTAGAGGTTTGAGTCTTCCCTTGCAGCGGTTGCACGTGAGTCCAAGCTTCACTTCTTCCGTTCAGCAGCGAGGATGGCAATCGTGAACGCTGCAAGTGGACCGAACGGCACGGGTGCAAACGCAGCAAGGGCGGCAGCCACTCCGTAGAGGAGCGAGATGCGCGAGTGCTGCGTGGCGACTGGTGCTGTGATGATCTGTCGAATGCTAGGAACGACGATCTGTTCGTCGTTGTCAGGCTGCGTAGCCAAAGTCAACCTCCTTGATGATGGCGTTGGCGGCATAAGCAGCCAACTGTTCTTTGTTTGGTTGTCCCTCTAGCCCGTCAAGCAGCATCTTGAAGATGTGCAGCCAGACCTGTGAGACGAGGACGGCATCAGGCTTTCGCTTCCTTGCCGGAAGGGTCACTCTTCCATACTCCTATCACGGAGAATGTCGTCGCCTGCTCGTTTCCAGTTGGCAAGGTTCTCCGACGTGCCTTCTGTCTTGATGGACGGGGCAGCCTTGTCCTTGTCGCTGACGAGGAGTTGTGCCTTGACCCGCTCCAAGTCCTTCTCAATGTCGGCCAAACCGATGTAGGAGATGCCAGTCTCGTGCTCTGGTCGGTAGACATCGGTGGTTGCGTAGGTCACGGTCGTGTCCTCAAGGGCGAGGAAGCCCCGACCCCACCACCAGGGAGCGAAGAAGACCTTGCCGTCTCCAGCCTCCATCGTCTCGGAGATGACCTTGCCGTAGAGGATGGACGATGGGTCGAGGTTCACGGCGTAGACGATAGCCTTGCCGCTGGCGATCCACATCGCCTTGTCCATAAGGCGCTGGGCGTGGATGCCACGGAAGGTGCCGCCGAGGCTCCACGACATATTGATCTGAGCGAAGCCGTAGTCCTTGAGGATCTCGCTGAAGTACCCTCGGCTATCCTTGAAGACGTTTGCCTTGATGATCTTTGGTTCAAAGCTCACTGGTTCCCTCCTTGCCATAGTGTTGTACGAAGTCGTCGAAGTCTATGATCGCCAAGGCACGCCGACGCTTGCCTGCTCCTGGCGAGTCGCCAACCACCAGCACCGCCAGTTGGTCAGCCTTTGGGTTAAGTTCTCTTAACCATTTGTCAAGGCGCTCTGGGTACGACAGCCCGACCTTGCACTGGATCACGAAGTACCCAGCCTCCACGTCGTTCTTGCCGCCGTACATCCCAGTCCGCTTGCCGTTGAGGCGGGCGGCGACCTCTCGCTCAAAGCTATTGCCCCGCTGCCTTGCCCGCTTCCCGCGTGACGAACGCTCGGCATTAGCCTGATCGATTGCTAGGTCTTTCATCTTACCCATTCTTCACCCTCGCTAACTGTGCGGTTCGCCTACCCACGATCATCTTGTCTCCAAGGACGACCAGCCCGGA
>DGIT01000029.1:0-11264 GCA_002386465.1 Burkholderiales bacterium UBA4615
CCAACTACGAAGACCACCTCGAGTTCTTCAGCATCAAAGTCCCCGACGGCCCGCTTACGTCGCGCTTACAGCACCTGCAGGTCGGCGATCAGATCAGCCGCATCCTCCAGACCACAGTGAATACGGATCAGCGGGCCGCCGGTCCAGGGTTGCACCGTACGCAAGGACCCGATCTTGGCCTGCATGATCAGACTCTCGAAACCGCCCCACGAATAACCAATTTTGAAGTGGCGGCGGTCTTCGCACAGTGCAGCGATCTGCGCTTGCGTGGCGGCCTTGAGCTCAAACGAGAACAGGCCGCTTGAGCCCAGAAAATCGCGCTTGAACAGCGCGTGCTGCGGATGCGAAGGCAGCCCGGGATGCAGCACCCGTGCGACTTCGGGGCGCCCTTCGAGCCAGCGCGCCACGGCGAGGGCTGTGGCCTCGTGACGGCGCATGCGCACATCGGCCGTGCGCAGACCGCGCAACACCAGATACGCGTCGTCGCCACCCACCGCAATGCCCAGTTGCCGGATGGCCTGCCACAAGGGCAGCCAGTGCTCCTCGCGCACAACCGCTGCGCCCATCAGCAGGTCGGCATGACCGCCCCAATATTTGGTGAGCGGCAACAGCGAGATATCGATCCCCCAATCGAAGGGGCGTGCAAACACCGGCGAAGCCCAGGCGTTGTCGATCATGGTGAGCGCACCGTGCGCACGCGCCACTTTGCAGATCGCCGGCACATCCTGAATTTCGAAGGTGTAGCTGCCCGGACTTTCCAGATACACAATCCGCGTATTCGGGCGCAACAGCGCGGCAATGCCCGCGCCAACATGCGGATCAAAAAATTCGGTCACCACGCCATAACGAGCCAGCATGGTCGTGGCAAAGGTGCGAGCGGGGCCATAGACCGAATCACTCATGAGGATGTGATCGCCGGGCTTGCAGTAGGCCAGCAACGGCACTGAGATGGCCGCAAGCCCCGAGGGCATGATCGCTGCGCGGCAGGCATGCCCTGCGCCCTCGATTTCAGCCAGCGCATCGGTCAGCGCAAAGGTGGTCGGTGTACCCGAGGTGGCATAGGTGGTGCGGTGACGCTCACCGGCCACCGCGGCGGTACCTTCGGCTTCCGCATCGGCGAGCGTCTTGAACAGCACGCTCGAGGCCCGCGTGAGCGGCAGATTGACCGTGGTCACCGGGCGGTCGAATTGCCGGCCCACGTCCACGAGCGCCGTAGTCTGCGCGTGATGGAGCTTGTGCGCTGGCTGCAGGGCCGGTAGGTCAGCAGACCCGCTGCCGGCTGCAGAGGCTAAGGGTTGAGAGGGCGATCCGGGATTAGGCGATGTGCTCATCGCCCGATTATAGGTGCGGCCACGCAAGCTGCGGCTGCGTACACATCATCGCCAGCGTAAGACCGCTCGGTTCAATCCGATGCCAGGTCAGGGCATCGGGCGAAGCGTCAATCAGGCTTGGGGTCGGTTTGGCAATCAGCCGGCCAGTACAGAGCGACACCACGCACAGGATCGCATCAGGCGGTTATGCAACATGATGTGCCCGGCAGCAAACAACCCCATCACGACTACTCGTACGCAGGTTTTGTAGAAGGTGGCGACACTGGCCAAAACCGCCGGTAGTTCCGCATTTTTATTAAAGCAAGAGACAGAACCTCACGCGCACCGCAACCCGCCATACCCTGTCCAGGGCGTGGCCACGATGAAGCCTGCGTCGACCGGAAGATTCACGCCCGTGATGGCCGATGCCTGTTCACTGGCCAGGAACTGCACTGCAGCAGCGATTTCGTCGGCCTTCACCAGCCGGCCCAAAGCCGTGGACGCCACCATGTGGCCTTCATCAAGCGTTCCGGTGGCCATGCCTTTATCCAGTGCAGGCGTGAGCGTCCAACCCGGCGACACCGTATTGACCCGCACGCCCCGCGGGCCCCACTCCGCCGCCAGGCACTCCCCCACGCTGATCACCCCGGCCTTTGCCGGGCCGTAGGCATGCAGCGGCCCGGACCGCATGCCGGCCACCGACGCGATGTTGACGATCGCACCCTGCCCGCGCGCGGCCATGGGCGCGCCAAACGCCACGCAGCTCAGGTAGGTACCGCGCAGGTCGATACGCGACACGATGTCCCATTCCTTAAGTGACAACTGTTCAGGCGGCAGGGTGCGCTGCAAGACCCCCGCGCAGTTGACCAGCACATCGGCCACGCCCAGTATGGTCTCGAGTTCGCGCGCAGCGTGTTCGATCGAATGCTCGTCGCCCAGATCAATCTGCAGCGCCATGCCCAAAGCGCCCAGATAGGCCGCTACGCGTTGCGCACCAGCGAGGTTGCGATCGGCCACCACCACCCGGTCGCCAGCCGCGGCAAACCGCCGGGCACAGGCCTCGCCGATGCCACTTGCCGCACCGGTCACCACCACGATCCGTGAGGATCGAGCAGTGGCGTGATCAGACTTTGCGCTCGCTCGCGCGTCGGACCCTGTGGACATGGACAGCCTCCAGAGATACGAGCCGCAGCGCAGGATGCGCCGCGCGGTCGATCGGACGATGCTATCAGTGGCTCGATGCGGGTGACCCGATGCAGCGGGTGCGACCCGGGGGCTGCGTCACAGGAGCATGTGAAGCGGACGCACAAAAGAAAACCGCCACAACGATGGTGGCGGCTGAAGCTCTTTAACGAGCAGGAGGAGACGGTTTGAGTATGGGCGCGGCGCGGCTGACCTGCCAGGCGTTGCCGCCCGGTGGCGGATGAAGGGGGTCGGACGGAAGGGGGCCTGGATCGGCGGTGTTCCTAAGTAGGTCGGCGGTACTACGACTTGCGTTGCAGTGACGTGCCGCCTGAATTCAGTTGAACTGAAGGACCGATCACACTATTATTTGTTATTACGTTTATTCATGCCCACCACGACCTGGGATCCGGCGAAGCGGGCCTCGAATCTGGCTAAGCATGGGCTGGATTTCCTGGATGCCGCTGAGGTCCTGGAGTCGCGGTACCGCTTCGACGTTCCTGTGGTCAGAGGATCAGAAAGTCGCACGCTGTCCCTTGCCTATGCGAACAGCGTTCTACGCGTGTTGACCCTGGTGCATACAACCCGGTCAGGCCGCGTTCGGATCATCAGTTTCAGGCAAGCGAGCAAGGCAGAACGGGAGGCTTATCTTGAGTGGCTCGAAAACATCTTTGATAAATCCTAAGCGGGTCATCGCCGCACTCCGCTCGCCATCTGCTCAGCCGGACTACGTTTGGGACGGCCGGGATGACAACGATCGGCCTGCAAGCCCTGCGGAACTGAAGAAAGCCTTGGCTGCATCTGTGAAGAAGCGCGGGCGGCCCGCCGGGAGCGGCACCAAGTCGCCCACGACGCTGCGTATCGATCGGGATGTCCTTGATGCTTTGCGGGCCAGCGGTGAAGGCTGGCAAACCCGGGTGAATGCGCTGCTGCGTGAAGCCGTCAATCAGGGCCGGCTATAAGGACCCTTGAATGAGCCCACCTCAAGCCGCAATTCTGCGTCTTCCCTGAGTCCAGGCCTCATCAAAGATGGCCAGCAGCTTCGTGTGAACGACCGGCAAGCGATCCACCACGTTGCGCGCCCATCTGAAGTAGTCTGCACGTCGGCGGTCATCCCACCAGTGCGGCGGCGACGCGATCATGTCGCGCAGATTGCAGGTCTTGTCGGCCAGCTTGATCATGGCGGCGCCGGCACTCTTGTGCGGCGCGCTCTCAATCTGCAGACGCCTGCGGTCGGCATGGTCCAGCGCGGTATCGTCGGTCACCTCGAGCACCAGGTCTGCAATGGTGCGGCCAAAGAGGCGCTCAATGTCCTGCTCGGTCGTTTCGGTGTCTTCGATCGTGTCATGCAGCACTGCGCCAATCAGCACATCTACGTCATGGATGTCCGCTTCCACCGACAGCACGCGCATCAGTGCGATCGGGTGATTGATGTATGGCGACTCGCGCTTGTCCTTGCGCCGCTGGTGACGATGGCGCTCGGCGGCAAAGTCGATGGCGTGGATCAGCCGCTGCAAGTCGGCGGGGCCAGCGATGAGGGCAGGATGACGATTCGGGTCGCGACGCATGACAAAACTCCTCGCTCAAGCGTACCACCGGTGCGACGCGGCATTGAGCAGCTCTTCTGCCGCCGGGAGCCCATCGACCGCCGTCTGGTCTGATCCGACCAACTCTGCCGTGTAAGCTCGCGTCATGACTCAGCGCTGTACGACCATTGTTCACAAGGCTCTGGCCGTCGTGCGGCCACAATTCAAGCTCGACGCAGATGGCGGCATACATGGTGTGCCGCACTGGAGCCGCGTCTGGTTTCATGGCCGTTCGCTGGCGGCAGCGCTCGATGTGGATCCGGCCGTGCTCGCCTGGTTCGCCTTCCTGCATGACAGCCGACGCTTCAACGACTGGGAAGACCCTGAACATGGCCTGCGCGCAGCTGACTTCGCCGTGCGTTTGCGTCGCGACGGCATCATCACCGAACTGAACAAGCCGGGCTTTGAGCGATTGTGCGAAGCCATGCGCCTGCACAGCGATGGGCATGTGCGCGGTGATCTGACGGTGCAAGCCTGCTGGGACGCCGATCGGCTCGACCTGGCACGCGCCGGCATCACGCCTCACCCCAAACGGCTGTGCACCGAGCCTGCTCGCGCAGCGCCTACGATTGCAGCGGCGGTGCGTATGGCTAAGGGGCGCAAGCGGGCCTGACACGGACAGGCAGGGACGGCGCACTGCACGCTCTGCCCGCCGGACACTTCACACGCTGATTGAAGGAGACCACACGATGGGCGCATGGGAGATCAAGGGGCCGACGCGCGGAACCTGCCGTTCCTGGCGTGAAGCCTACCCGCAGCTGGGCGCACAGGTCGAACGCATCGTGGCGCCCATCGGCCGAGGTATTGCCTGGGAAGGCTCGACGATCTGGGCTTATCGCGATCGGCCTGGAACGATCCCGGAAGTCTTTGCACGCAACGTGTCGCGCTACCCCGATCGCGAGGCCTATGTGTTTCACCCGGGCGGGCAGCGACTGACCTGGCGCGACGTAGGCGAGCAGGTCGACCGCGTGGCGGCCCGGCTGCGTCGCGACTATGGCGTGCGCAAGCGCGATCGCCTGTGCCTGCTCACACTGGGCTGCCCTGAATACATCGTGAGCTATCTGGCGATCGCCAGGCTTGGTGGCATTGCAGTGCCTGTGAACCTGGGCCTGCCGGCTGAAGGGCTGGCTGCGCAGATCAACAAGGTCGGCGCACGCGTGGTGGTGGTGTCGCCCGAAATCTGGGCGAGCAAGCTCGCGTCCGTACGGGGCATACTGAGCAGCGTGCAAACGGTTTTTCTGACGGCCGATCCTGGAGCCTCACACACGAGCGCCACACCACATGTCTCAGAGCCGGCAAAGCCTGCTGCAACCGACACGATCGCGTTTGCGCATCTGAACCGTGCAGGCTCGGAGCCTGCGGTGAACGAGGAGATCGACGAGTGGGACCTGTGCGCCATCTCGTTCACATCGGGCACCACCGGCGTGCCCAAGGGCACCATGGCCATGCACATCAATGCGCTGGGCTGCGCCACCAACATCATGCACGCGGCGCGCGGCCTGGACGTTGACGACATCAACTTGTGCATGCCGCCGCTGTATCACAACACCGCGGTCTATACCGACTTCATGCCGGCACTGCTGACCGGCGGCAAATGCGTGATCATGAGTGCCTTCGCGCCGCTGGATGCAATTCAGCTGATCGAGCGGGAAAAAGCCACCTGGGGGGTGGCTGCGCCGATCATGCTCTGGATGATGATGAACCATCCGGATTTCTCGAAGCACGACTGCTCAAGCTTCAAGAAGATTCTGTTCGGTGGGCACGCGGCCTCCGAGACCTACATCCGCCAGCTGCATGAATGCTTTGCGCCGATCGCGATGGTCAACGGCGGCTCGGTGTCCGAGAGCACGGCACTGGGCTTTGCGCTGCCCACCGAAGACGCCCTGCGCAAGATCACCAGCTGCGGGCTGGCCACACCCAATACCGATATCGCCATCTTCGATGACGACGGCTACGAGGTGACCGAGCCCAATGTGATTGGTGAAGTGGCCTATCGCGGCCAACAGACCAACGCCGGTTACTGGGAAGAACCCGGCAAGACCGCCGAAGTGTTCAGGCGGGACGGCTTCGTGCTGTCGGGCGACTGGGCCAGGATCGACGAGGAGGGATACCTGTGGTTGCTCGACCGCAAGAAGGACATGGTGGTGCGCGGCGGACAGAACGTCTACTGCATCGAGGTTGAGAACAAGCTCTATCTGCACCCGGCGGTACTGCGCGCTGCGGTGGTGGGCGTGCCCGACCATGTGTTTTCCGAGCGCCTGAAGGCCGTGCTGGTGCTCAAGCCCGGTCACCGGGCCACGCCACAGGACATTCGCACGCATTGCGCCGCGCATCTTGCTGCGTATGAAAACCCCGAGTACGTGGTGTTTGCACAGAGCCTGCCCACCAATGCTGCGGGCAAAACGCTCAAGCCGCCGCTGGTCGACTTCTGGGGCGATGGGCTGGGCACCGCAGCAGAGCGTATGCAGGCCTTTTGCGCGAGCATGCCCGCAGCGCTCATGAGCGTGCCGCATTTCAAGGTGGACAGCGCCGGTGTGTCACCCAACGAAGCCTTGCGCGCGCTCGAGCAGGGTACAGCGCTGGGTGTGCGAATTGCCGCGCTGGTGGACGCAGGTGGTGTGGTGGCGCTGACCAAGCCCGACGAGGCGCGCTTCAGGGGCTGAGCTCTGGGGCTGAGCTCTGGGGCTGAGCTCTGGGGCTGAGCTCTGGGGCTGAGCTCTGGGGCTGAGGCACGGCCTAAGTTGACGGCCTGCGTCCCGGTGCTGGTGAACGCCGGTCACTCGCCGGTGTCACGCATCTTCGCCGGCCAGGCCATCCAGGATCGGGCAGTCGGGTCGTTCGTCGCCATGGCAATGGTCGGCAAGGTGTTGAAGGCTGGCCTGCATGGCGCGCAGCGACACGATCTTGCGCTCCAGTTCCTGCACATGGCTCAAGGCCAGCGCCTTGACGGTGCGGCTGGCCCGTCGGCGGTTGCGCCAGAGCCCCAGCAGTTCTCCGATCTGCGGCAGGGAAAAGCCCAGGTCGCGCGCATGGCGGATAAAGGTCAGGATCTGCACGTCCTGTGCGCTGTACAGCCGATACCCCGCATCAGTGCGCATCGCGGCGGGCAGCAGCCCGACCGTCTCGTAGTGGCGAATCATTTTGGCCGAGACGCCCGCCGCCCGGGCAGCGGTTCCGATGTTCATGGAGCGGTCCACAAAAAGTGCTTGACCTTGCCATTATGGCAAGGATGAACATCAAGGCTCCTCAACCCTTGATCACAACGGAGCCTTCGATGATCGAATTTCAAGTGAATGACATGGCATGCGGTCACTGCAGCCGGGCTATCGAACGGGCCATTCTGGCAATCGATCCGGATGCGCATGTGGCGGCCGACCCAGGCAGCAAGCGGGTGCGAGTGCTGGGGGCCCGCGCATCGGCCTCGGCGCTGGCGGCGGCGATGGCTGCTGAGGGTTACCCTGCTCAGCTGATGGGGCCCCAGGAGACAGGCGCTTCCCGGCAGGCCGCCCGGTCATGTTGCGGCAGTGCTCGCTGCGGATGAGATGGCGCGCCCGGCAGGAATCGAACCTGCGACCCTTGGCTTCGGAGGCCAATACTCTATCCCCTGAGCTACGGGCGCGTAGCCGGCCATTGTAGCCCCCAAACCTGGTCGTCAGCCCCGGCTGACGGCCACCTCGGGCGTTGCGGCTATAATTTCGCGGTTTGACCCAGCACGCCCCCATAACAGGATGCCGCAATGAGCAGCGAGCACGACGCCTTCATCAAGACCCCCCGACAGCTGATCACCGTGGTCACGCTGTCTTTCATCGTCCCCATCCTTATCATCGCGGCGCTGGTCTCCTATGTGAACCGCACAGTGCGCACCGGGGCTGGCACGACAGCCATGTCGGCCGAAGCCATCGAGGCGCGGATCAAGCCGGTGGCGGGGTTCTCGCTGAAGTCGGCTGATGGCCCTCAAGTGCTGCGCGCGGGCGACGAGGTCTACAAGGCGCAGTGCGCTGCCTGCCATGAAGTGGGTGCGGCCGGCGCCCCCAAGGTCGGCGACACCGCCGCCTGGGCGCCGAGGATCAAAACCGGTTACGACGCGCTGCTCACTTCAGCGCTCAAGGGCAAGAACGCCATGTCCGCGCAGGGTGGCGGTGAATACTCCGATCCGGAAATCGGCCGCGCCGTGGTCTATATGGCCAACAAGAGCGGCGCCAAGTTTGCTGAGCCCCAGGCGCCGGCTGCGGCCAGTGCGCCGGCTGCTCCAGCCATGAGTGCGGCGGCACCCGCTGCGATGGCGGCGGTCGCCACTGCAGCCAGCGCGGCACCGGCAGCGGCTGCTGCTGCCGCCACCGCAGTTGCTGCGGCAGCGGTCCCCGCCGCAGCCAAACCTGCTGCATCGTCGGCTTCCGATGCAGGCAAGAAGGTCTATGACGCCTACTGCGCGGCCTGCCATGTGGCAGGGGTCGCTGGCGCACCCAAGTTCGGCGACAAGGCCGCATGGGCACCTCGCATCGCCACGGGCATGGATGCGCTCTACAGCTCGGTCATCAAAGGCAAGGGCGCGATGCCGGCCAAGGGCGGATCGCCAGCCAGCGACGATGATCTCAAAGCGGCCGTGCAATTCATGGTGGCGGCGGCGAAGTAAGCGCGACGCCCGCACTGCGATCGGCGCCCCACTTGGCGAGTCAGGTGGGGATCAGAAAACGGCGCTCTCGGGCGCCGTTTTCATTGACGCGGGCAGTGGGGCAAGGCGAGCCAAGCGGACATGCGCACGGATGACTCCACTGGTGGCGCGCGCCGGGTGCCCGCGAATTTAGGAAAATTCTTCGGGCCGGTTCGAGTTCAATCGCCGGTCCCGCTGTGGCTGAAACGCTTATTGCGGTTTGATCCCGGCGCCAGCCACAATCTGCGCCCAGGTCGCCATGTCCTGTTTCAAGGTCCGGGCAAAGGACTCGGGCGAATCGCCCACAGGCACAAGCGTCTGTTCGTTGAGGCGCGCCTGCACGTCGGGCATCTTCACGATGCGCATGATCTCGCGCGAGATCTTGTCCACGATCGGGCGCGGTGTTCCGGCCGGCGCCAGCACGCCCACCCATCCGAGCGGCTCGAATCCCGGATAACCGCTTTCTCCCAGCGTCGGCACGTTGGGCAGAGTCGGCGTGCGCTGTGCGCCGGTCACCACAATCGGCCGCAATTTACCGGCGGCAATATGCGGCGTCGCGGTGCTGACATCGGCCCAGGCTGTGCTCACCTGTCCGCCCAGCAGATCGGTTGTCATGGGCGCAGACCCCTTGTAGGGCACGTGGGTCATGTCGATGCCGGCGGCGCGGGCAAAACGCTCGCCCACAATGTGTGACGACGAGGCTGTGCCGAATGAGCCGAAGGTGTACTTGCCAGGGTTGGCCTTGACGAGCGAGACAAACTCCTTGAGGTCGCGCGCAGGAAAGTCGGATTTCACCACCAGCGCCAGATAGGACAGGCATATCTGCGAGATCGGCTCAAAGTCGCGGATCGGGTCATAAGGCACCTTGGCAAACAGAGACGGGTTCTGGATGTGCGTGGTGATAGCCACCAGCAGGTTGTAGCCATCTGCGGGCGAGCGTGCGATCTGCTCTGATCCGATCATGCCACTGGCGCCGGCGCGGTTTTCGACGACCACCGGTTGACCCCAGGCCTCGGCGAGCTTGCCGGCCAGCAACCTGCCCACCAGATCGGTGGCACCCCCCGGCGGGTACGGCACCACCAGTTTGACCGGCCGGTTGGGGAAGCTGTCGGCCGATTGGGCGCGAGCGCCTGGCCATGCCGTGACAGCCGTCAGGGCTAGCGCGGCATAGCCGATGCGACGACGCGAGGGCATAGCGATGGGCATGAAGGTCTCCTGTCTGTGATGGTGTGATCGGGTCATGCTACCTGATGGTCTGCACGACGGGGCTGACTGCACGGCCCGTGCGACTCAACCTGACTTGAGCAATCCCTTCAATGCCGCCAACCGCTGCTTGGCCGAATCGGTGCTCACCACGGCGGCGGCGCCGCCTTCCGCATCCAGTTTCATTTCGGCAATGAATCGTGAGGGCAAGCGGCTGACCACGTTCCTGGCGCGCTTGCGCTGGCGACACCAGCTGATCGTGAGCGTGCGCTGTGCACGGGTCACGGCCACATACATAAGGCGGCGCTCTTCTTCGACGCGCTGCGGCCCCTCTTCTTCGGCCTCAGGCGTCTCGCCTTTCTGATCGCCACTGTGCGGCATCAGGCCCTCCTCGCACCCCACCACGAAGACATGCGGAAACTCCAGGCCTTTGGCGGCATGGACCGTGGTCAGGCGTACCGCGTCCTGATCGGCCTCGTTGCCATCCAGGCGTGACAGCAAGGCAATGGTTTGCGCCAGATCGAGCAGCGTCTTATTGTCTTCCTCGCCGCGCTTGGCGATCCAGGCCACAAAGTCGGTCACGCTCTGCCAGCGCTGGGAGGCCTGCTTTTCATCCATCGTCGATAGCAGGTACTCGTGGTACCCCACGGCACGCAGGATCTCTTCCAGCACTTCGCCGGGCGGATCTTTCTTTGCTCGCCAGCCGATGCGATTGACGAACTCGCCGAACTCACGCAAAGGCTCGAGCTGACGCGCAGCCAGCCGCGACTCGACCCCGGTTTCGAACAGGGCAGCAAAGAGCGACACCTGACGCTCGCCGGCGTAGGTACCCAACGTCTGCAGGGTTTGTGGCCCCACACCCCGACGCGGTGTGGTGATGGCGCGGATGAAGGCCGGATCGTCGTCGTCATTGGCGAGCAGCCGCAGCCATGCAATGACATCGCGTATTTCAGCGCGCTCGAACCAGGACTGCCCGCCCGAGAGCACATACGGAATGCGCTCTTTGCGCAGCGCCTGCTCGATGATGCGCGCCTGATGATTGCCGCGGTAAAGCACCGCATAGTCCGAGAATTTGCCGCGACGCTCAAAACGATGCGCCTGCAGGCGCATGGCGATCGACTCGGCCTCGACTTCATCATCGTCCATGGCCACCACGCGCACCGGATCGCCCACGCCCAGTTCCGACCACAAGCGCTTGTCGTGCAGCTTGGGATTGTGGGCAATCAGATGATTGGCCGCGGTCAGGATGTTGCGGCTCGAGCGGTAATTCTGTTCGAGCTTGATGACCCGCAGCTTCGGATAGTCGGTGGACAGGCGCTTGAGATTCTCCAG
>DGIT01000029.1:11385-32755 GCA_002386465.1 Burkholderiales bacterium UBA4615
TTGGTGTCCTGGTATTCGTCCACCAGCAAATAGCGCAGCCGGTTCTGCCAGCGATCGGCCACGTCGGGATGCGCACGCAGCATGGCCAGCGGCAAGCCGATCAGGTCATCGAAGTCGACCGCCTGATAACCCGTGAGGGTGGCGCAGTAGTCGCGGTACACGCGTGCGGCGGCATGCTCATCGGTGTCGCGAGCCGCCGCGCCGGCATGGTCCGGATCAATGCCGGCGTTTTTCCATAACGAGATCGCGCCTTGCATGGCGCGCACGGTCTTGCGGTCGGTGGCCCCGGTCAGTTGGGCCAGGATGCTGGCTGCATCGTCCGAATCCAGGATAGAAAAGGATTTTTTCAGTCCTAGCGCCGCACCGTCCTCGCGCAGCATCTGCACGCCGAGTGAATGAAAGGTGCACACCACCGGCCGGTTACCCTCGGGCAGCTTCACCTGGTGCTTCAGGCGCTCGGCCATTTCCTGCGCCGCCTTGTTGGTGAACGTGATGGCGGCAATCGCCCGCGGATTCACGCCTCCGGCAATCAGGTGCGCGATTTTCCGGGTGATGACCCGGGTCTTGCCACTGCCCGCACCGGCAATCACCAGGCATGGGCCGTCCAGGTAGTTGACGGCCTCTTGCTGAGCGGGATTCAGGGTGTCGGACATGAGAGGGGCGATTCGCGTCAGATTTCCAGCGGATCGATGACGATCTGCCAGCGCACTGCCGAGCGCTGCTCACGCAAGGCCTGCAGCCAGGGGGTGAGCACCGCATGTAACGCTGGGCGCGAGGCGGATTCCACCAGCATTTGCGCGCGCGACAGGCCGCGCACTTGCGCCACCGGCATCGGCACGGGGTCGCACACGGTCATGCGCTCAAGAAGCTCGGGCGGCAGGGCCAGGCGTTCGTCACCAGACAGCAGCAGATTGCGCGCCTGCGCCAGAAAATCGGTGGCGGCCTGAGCCGACTTGGCCTGAGCGGTCAGCAAGGCCTGATGCACAAACGGTGGCAGGGCGGCCTGCTCACGCTCAGCCAGTTGTTGCGCAGCAAACCGTTCGTAGTCGTGAGCGGCCAGGGCCTCGTAGACCGGGTGCTCGGGAAAACGGGTCTGGATCAGCACGGTGCTCTGGGCATGGTGGCGCCCGGCCCGGCCAGCCACCTGCATCAGCGTGGCAAAGAGGCGCTCAGGCGCCCGAAAATCGGCCGCAAACAGAGCGGCATCGGCATCCACCACCACCACCAGGGTCAGCCTTCGAAAGTCATGCCCTTTGGCGAGCATCTGGGTGCCGACCAGCAGATCGACCTCGCCGGCGTGGGCGGCATCGAGCACCTGCTGGGCTGCCCCACGGCGGCGTGCGACATCGCGGTCCAGTCGGCCGATGCGCAAAGCCCCGAACAGTTCGCCCAGCCCCTCTTCCAGCCGCTGAGTGCCCTG
This sequence comes from Burkholderiales bacterium UBA4615, assembly GCA_002386465.1. Lineage (GTDB taxonomy): Bacteria > Pseudomonadota > Gammaproteobacteria > Burkholderiales > Burkholderiaceae_E > UBA4615. The sequence continues at coordinate 12,806 of DGIT01000029.1, forward strand.
ACCGAGCCCGGCCAGATCTAGATTGCCGCAATCGGGGCAGGCCCGTGGCACCGGCCGCTCGGAGGCGCAGTGGTGGCAGATCAGCTGATAGCGGGCCGGGCCTTGGGCGCGTGCAGGCGCCCGGTGCATGACGCGGTAGGCGTCGCATTGGTCGCAGCGGCTAAGCCAGCCACAGGCGGCACACGAAAGAACCGGGGCATAGCCGCGCCGGTTGAGAAACACCAGCACCTGCTCGCCGCGGGCAACGGTCTGCGTGATGGCCTGGATCGCCGGCTCGGTGAGCCCATGGCGCAACACGGCACCCTTGAGCGCCACCCGTCGCACCTGAGGCAGCGCAGCCCCACTGGCCCGCTCCTGCAAGGTGGCGATCCGGTAGCGGCTGCGCCGCGCCGCCTGCCAGCTTTCAAGCGAGGGGGTGGCCGACCCGAGCACCACCGGCAGACCACGCCGGGCGGCCAGGGCGATCGCCAAATCGCGCGCCGAGTAGCGGGCGCCTTCCTGTTGCTTGAACGAGGCATCGTGTTCTTCGTCGACGACGATCGCCGCCAGGTGAGGCACAGGAGCCAGCACGGCCAGCCGGGTGCCCAGCACGATCCGGGCGCGACCCTCAGCCGCCGCCATCCAGTGCGCTGCCCTCTCGGCGTCTGGCATGTCGCTGTGCAACACCGCCAGCGGCTCGTGCGGAAATCGCTCGCGAATCCGACGGGCAAACTCGGGCGTCAGGGCAATTTCGGGCACGAGGATCAGCGCCTGTGCAGTCGGTCGGGCCGCCAGCACGTCAGCCAGCCAGCGAAAGTAGACCTCGGTCTTGCCGCTTCCGGTGATCCCGTGCAGTAGATGCACGGCATGCCCCTGGGTGCTGCGCATCGCTTGTAGGGCATTCGATTGACCAGGTGTAAGCGCACGCTCACCTTGAATCGCTGACTGGGGCGGCATATCTCCGTCCGGTACCGCCCCAGGGCTGGATCGGTCCGCCTGGGGCGGCACCACGGTCGACTCGAAGCGCTCGCGGGCGCGCGCCGCAGGCGCACCGCGACTGCGCGCCGTAGGTACCGTTCGCAGCAGCTTGGGGACCGAGGGCAGGGCGAGCTCGCCGATGCCCACATGGTAGTAGCGCGCGGCAAATTCGATCAGGTCGAGCCAGTCGGCCGGCAGGCGGGGCATCGATGCCAGCGGAGCCTCCAGACTGCGCAGTCGATCGGGGGGCACGTCAGAGCCTTGCGTGAGGGCGATGACCAGCCCGACCCGACGCGAGCGCCCCCATGGCACGACCACCCAATCACCACACGCCGGACGCCAATCCGGTGCTACGCGGTAGTCGAACAGCTCGGGCACGGGGACGTCTAGCGCCACCCGTGCGATGTCGGGAAGGGCAGTCACAACTTAAAGTAAAACCTTCAAAGTGAGCGCAAGGTATGGAGCCGGCGAAGCTTTTCCGAAGTGTTCACACAAGCTGTGGATAAAAGTGTGGACACCTGTAGCGCATGCGCTGGAAACCCGCTTGAAATCGGCGTGCGGGCACGTCTGCTCACTTTTTAGACAAATATAAGGCTAATAAAATCAAGGAGTTATAAGCTTAGCCGAAACAGCGGCGCCTCGGCTCAGCCCCCCTTGACTCACACCTCAAATGTGTGCATAAGTCGGCGCAACGATTGCTGCACAGCACTAAAGTGTGGACGCCGAAGCCCCTCTGCGGCGCTGCTCACGACTGTAGCGGTGCACTGCCTCCACCAGGGCTGTGACGCTCTCCGGTGGCGTGTACTGCGAGATGCCATGGCCCAGGTTGAAAATGTGGCCTTGGCCGTCCTGTGGCACACCGTAGCTCTCCAGGGTCTTGATCGCCTCGCCCTGAATCTGGCCAGGATCGGCCATCAGGACCATCGGGTCCAGGTTGCCCTGCAAAGCCACGCGCGAGCCGATGCGGGCACGCGCCTGCCCCAGGTTGACCGTCCAGTCGAGGCCCACCGCATCGCAGCCGATGGCGGCGATGTCTTCCAGCCAGAGACCGCCGCCCTTGGTGAAGACGATCGAGGGCACCCGCACCGTGCTGACCGTCCCATCCGGGGCACGTTCCTCGCGCTCGAGGTGCAAACCCTCAAGCACGCGGCGGATGTAGCCCAGCGAGAACTTCTGATAATGGCCGTCAGGCAGGATGCCGCCCCAGGTATCAAAGATCATGACCGCCTGGGCGCCCGCCTCGATCTGCGCATTCAGGTAGTCGCGAACCGAGTCTGCGGCAATGGCGAGCATGGTGTGCATCAGGTCTGGACGCTTGTACATCATGCCCTTGACCAGCCGGAAATCGTCACTGCCGCCGCCTTCAACCATGTAACAGGCCAGCGTCCAGGGGCTGCCTGAAAATCCGATCAGGGGCACTCGGCCGTTGAGGGCACGCCGGATGGTGGAGACCCCGTCCATCACATAGCGCAGTTCGGTATTCGGGTCGGGTACGGCCAGCTTGCGCACGGCCGCTTCGTCGCGCACCGGGTTGCTGAACTTCGGGCCCTCGCCTTCAGCGAAATAAAGGCCCAGGCCCATGGCGTCCGGAACGGTCAGGATGTCCGAAAACAGAATGGCCGCATCAAGCGGGTAGCGCTCCAGGGGCTGCAAGGTGACTTCGCAGGCCAATTCGGGCGTCTTGCACAGGGTGAGGAAACTGCCGGCGCGCTTGCGGGTGGCGTTGTACTCGGGCAAATAGCGGCCGGCCTGTCGCATGAGCCAGATCGGCGTGTGGTCGGTGGGCTGGCGCAGCAGGGCGCGCAAAAAGGTGTCGTTCGTCACGAGTCGGTGGCCTTTGGGCGGGTGCATCGCGTGCACGGGCGTGGAGAGCGGCCATTCTAAGGGTCGGCGCCTCCTCACATGTGCCTGAAGTCGCAGGAAACGGGAGACGGAGTTCCTCGCGCCGAGCTCTTGGTTGCGCGACGATCCGGATTCCGACTCTCTCTGCTTGCATGTGTCATATGGCCTCACGGCTGCCATTACCGACGCTTCGTACCGCATTGACCCTCTGCCTGATGGCTGCAGGGCTGAGCGCGGGCGCAGCCATGGCCGCCCCGCCGCCCTCGGCAGACTGTGACCCGGTCGCCCCAGGTGCCCGGCCTCGTGCGGCGGTTCGTGCGCCAGTCAGCGGGCCCCAGGCCGCCAAAGCCCAGGCGCTGCGGCCCGCACGTGCTAAGGCAAAGTCTGCGTCTCATCAATCGGTTACGACACCGGCCATCGACACCGCGACCGGTGTCGCGACAGGTGCGGCGCCGGCAGCCCCCCGGCCTGCCACGGCCAAGCAGAGCAAGCGCGCTGCTGCGATCCGGACCGCAGCCAAACCGTCTTCTGCCCCAGCTCGGACCGCTCCGGCACGGACTGCCAAAGCCGCCCGCTCATGTGGGCCGGGCTCAGCGGAGCCGATTCAGGCGGGCTTGGCGCCCGAGTCCGAGGAGACCACATCCGCCAGCCGGCCCGTGTCGCGCGCCTCCCTGCTCCGCGCAGCCGGGGTAGGCCAGCCCGCGCAGGACACGATCGATGATGGCGTCGCTGCCGGCGAGGATCCGCTGGCCGGTATTTGGACGGGTCTGCCCGGGGAGCGCGGGCCGATCGCGTCCGGACAAAGCGGCGGGTGGGGCGCGTTCGGCTCGGGAGCCATCGAGGCCAGCAGCAGGCAATGGACTGGTGGCGCAGAGGGCTCGCGGTCAGGGATGGGCGGATCCTCGGGCACCGGGACGTATGCCGAAATGACCTCAGGCAGGTCGCTGCCCTACATCCCAGGCGGTGGCGGTGGCGGTGGCGGTGGCGGGCCTGGCGACTCCGGCGATTCCGGAGGCCGCTCGGATCTTCATCCCAAATCCGAGCCAGAAACCCCTGGTGGCTCGCCCTTGCCGCATGCCGACGTGCCCTTGCCCTCAAGCCTGTGGCTGCTGCTCGCAGGACTGCCTCTGATCCGGCGCGCAGGCGCAGGACAGACAGGCCGTCGCGGCGCGTAAACCGCGTCATCCTTCAAGTACGAACCTCAAGTACGAACCGCAGCGACGAGCTTCAGCGACGCGGTCCAACGGGGCCGGGAGCGGTCAGAAGCGCTTCAATGTTTGCTGCGCCCAGTGCACTCAGGCCGGCGGGCGCTGCGTGCAACTGGGCAATCGCTGCGCGAGCCACCTGTGCCGAAGTCAGTGCCGGCAGGGAGCGCGGCATCATCAGCCACTGCAGACTCAAATAAATATGGGCGATGCGCTGCAGCCAGGGGCCTCCCGGCGCACGCGAAGCGGCCAGCGGCCGGATCAGCACCGTAGTGTTGAAGGGCAGCCTCGACACTTCCAGTTCAGCATCGCCGATCAGGCCACGGTGCAAGCCCGACATCTGCTGCCAGGCAGGCAGCGGGTGGATCAAGATCAGCCGCCGCGCGCCAGCCTGCGATGCCGCAGCGGCCACCCGTGGCATGGCCTGTGCGTCGATCAGGGCGAACGGCGCATCGCGGCCGTGAAACGAACGGGCACCAGGTTCATCGGGGTCGCCCAGCACGATCACCACGGCGTCAAGCTCAGGCAACGCATCCAGCGGCTTCAGCACCAGTCCCCGAATGGCGGCTGACAGGTCTGCCTGCGTGGCGCCCAGCGCGACCACTTCATCGAAGCCCCCTCGCGCCAGGGCCTCGTTCAGCACGGCTTCACCCAGGCGGCCCGTTGCGCCGGCCACCAGCAATCGCTTCATCGACATCGGACCGATCAGTCGCCGAAGGCGCCTTCCTCGATAACGATCGTGCCGCCGTCCTTGCGCATCACCCTCACACCGGAGCCTCCGCCCTCGCCGCGGGACGTGTAGTCCGCGCGTTCGATCTGCCCGCCCGATGCGCGCCTGACCGTCAGCTCCGAGGTCCACAAATAGGCGGGCTTTTTCGGGTCGGCAATAGTTTGTTCAGCAGGCCCCTGCGCCGGAAGACTCAAGGTGGCCGGGATGCCGTGCAGCGCCCGTGCAATGGCGAAGACGCGCGCAAAATCCGTGGTGGCGAATTCGATGCTGCGCATCGAGACCGGCCGAGACGGGTCCAGCCAGTCGAGCTGCCAGGCACATTTGAAACGGATGGTCTCGGCCTGACGCTCCAGTCGCGAGCAGTAAGCCTGCAGCGACTCTTTCGGATTCGGCAGTGGTGCCGCAAGACGCACCGCAGACTGCGCCCGTGCAGTGCCGCTCGCACACAGCACCGCCCCGAACGCGGCACACAGCACAGCAGCAGACAGGCGGGTCAGGTCGACAGGCATGGTGGCTTCCTTGCGGTGGTCTGTGCGGATCAGGTCGGCAGCGTACCCGAGATCGAACGGCGCGTACCCCGCCCAATTCCTGTCGGATGATCAGGCGAACTTGCGCACAGTCGCGATGCTGCGGTTAAGCTTGCTTCCGATTTCGCGCTGACCGCGCTGACTGAAGGAGCTTTGCATGCAAGCGAACAAGCGCCTGGCTGTACCCGGCGACATCCCGATCCTGACGGTAGACACGACGCGCCGGCGCGCGGTGATGGCGGGCGGTGCACTCGCCTTGGCCGGCGCCCTGCCTGAGGCCGCCCGGGCGCAATCCGACTGGCCCAATAAGCCGGTCCGTTTCGTGGTGCCTTTTCCCGCCGGTGGCGGCGCCGACCTGGGCGCGCGTGTCATTGCCGTGCACATGGGCACGGCCTTTGGCAAGCCGGTGGTGGTGGAAAACCGGGCCGGCGCAGACGGCGCGGTCGCGGCGCTGGAAGTGGTCAAGTCCGCACCCGACGGCCACACCCTGTACTTCGGTACCGCCACCTCGATGTCCTATGTGCCTGCGCTGAAAAAAGCCCCGCCCTATGATCCGGTGGCCGACTTCACACCAATCTCCAAGCTGTGCATCTTCACGTTCTATCTGGCGGTCCCGCCAACGCTGCCGGTCAATACCCTGGCCGAGTTCGTGGCCTATGTGAAAGCCAACCCCGGCAAGCTGGCCTACGCCACTGGCAACAGCACCGGCATCCTCGCCATGGGCCAGCTGATGAACAGCAACAAGCTGGACATGACCCATGTGCCCTACAAGGGCGAGGCGCAAGCTGCAGTGGATCTGGTGGGCGGGCGTGTGCAGGCGATGTTCGTGACACCGGCCATCCTGCCCCAGCTCATGAAGGAGAAGTTCAAGCTCTTGGCGGTGCTGTTGCCGCAACGCACACGGGCCTTCCCCGATGTGCCGACCATGGCCGAAGCCGGGCAGCCCCTGGTCAACATTTCGCCCTGGGGCGGGCTGCTCGGCCCGGCGAAAATGCCGCGCGACCTGGTCGAACGCATTTCGCGCGACTTCAACGGCGTGATGCGCCGGCCCGACGTGATTGAGCAGTACGACAAGCTGGGTCTGCTGCCCACGCCATCCACCCAGGATGCCATGGCCGCGCTGGTCAAGGAGCAGCGCGATGTGTTTGCCAAGACGATGCGAGACATCGGCATCCAGCAGGAATAAGCTTCAGATGATCCCAACCAACCGCCTGCACGGGGAGACACGATGACCGATCCGCGACCAATCACCCCCGGCACGACCGATTCAGGCTGTGCCATCGACCCCATGCAGACCAGCCTTACCAGCCGTGCACGCCGCAGGCGGCTGGTCGCCGGGGCAGGCGCCCTGGCGCTGGGCGCTAGCCTGCCAGGCGTGGTGCGTGCGCAATCCGACTGGCCGACCAAGCCCATCCGATTCATCGTGCCCTTTGCAGCAGGCGGTGGTGCCGATCTGGGTGCGCGCATCATCGCCGTGCATTTGGGTAACGCGTTTGGCAAGCCAGTGGTCGTGGAAAACCGCGCGGGTGGAGACGGCGTAGTGGCCGCCCAGGAGGTGGCACGCGCTGCCCCCGATGGTCACACGCTCTTCTTTGGGACGGCATCTTCGCTGTCCTATCTGCCCAATCTGAAGAAGAGCCTGCCGTACGACCCGATTGCCGATTTCACGCCCATTGCGAACATGGTGATCTTCACCTTCATCCTGTCGGTGGCGGCCAATGTCCCGGCGCGTACGCTCGCGGAGTATGTCGCCTGGGTGAAGGCCAATCCCGGCAAAAGCAGCTATGCCAGCGGCAACAGCACCAGCATCCTGGCCATGGGTCAGCTGATGCAGGCCAATGGGCTGGACATGACCCATGTGCCCTACAAGGGCGAGGGCCAGGCGGTGCTTGATCTGGTCGGCGGGCGGGTGCCTGCGATGTGGGTCAGCCCGGCTGTCCTGCCCCAGATGATCAAGGAAGGCTTCAAGCCGCTGGCCGTGCTGCTGCCCAGCCGCTCGCGCAATTATCCGGAGGTTCCGACCGTCGCTGAAGCAGGTCAGCCGCTGCTGAACATTGCCCCCTGGGGTGGCTGCTTCGGCCCGGCAAAAATGCCGCGCGATCTGGTCGATCGCATCTCGCGCGAGTTCAACACGGTCTTGCGTCGACCCGATGTGGTCGAACAGTACGACAAGCTGGGCTTGCTGCTGGTGCCGTCCACACCCGATGTGCTCGGAGCGCTGGTCAAGGAGCAGCTTGGCGTGTTCGGCAAGACCATGCGCGGCCTGGGCATGCAGCCCGAATAAGCGGCGCTGCAGTCGGCAAGGCCTAGCTGGCAGGCGCGCCGCGCGGATCCTCCAAGACCCGTCGGAACTGATCCAGATCGACGGGCTTCACGAAATACTCATCGAAGAGTGACAGGCTGGACGGATCGGCCTGCGTGGTCTGCGGATAACCCGAGACCACGATGATCCTCAGGGCGCGCGCGCCTTGGCGGGCACGCAGCACTCGCGCAAGGTCATAGCCGGTCATGTCGGGCATGGCGATGTCCAGGATCACGACACAGGGCTGCAGCGTTTCGTACAGTTCCAGCGCACGATGCCCGTCATAGGCCGCGCGGGCGGCATGGCCCCAGTGTTGCAGCAGCCGGGTCAGCGAATCAGCGGCGCGCACATTGTCATCGACCACCACAATCCGTAATGCGCCGTTAAGCTCTGCTGCAACCGCAGTACGGGCGGACTGATTCGCCACGGTGATGTCATGGGTGCGCGGCACAGGCGCAGCAGCCTGATCCAGCGGCAAGGTCACGGTAAATGTACTGCCCCGACCCAGTCCGGCACTCGCCACCTCCAATCGACCGCTATGCATCTGCACCAGACGCTTGGCGAGCGTCAGCCCCAGACCGAGCCCTTCATTGGGCCGTCGCATTCCTTCAGGCGCTTTGGAAAAGGGCTCAAAGATCGACTCAAGCCTGTCGGGCTCGATGCCAATGCCCGCATCGGTCAAGGCGATCTGCGCCTCGTGGTCTGCCGTGACCGAGAGCGTGAGCGACACCGGGCTGCCTGGGCCGCTGTAGGCAACCGCATTGCGCATCAGGTTGCCCAGCACCTGCTGGATGCGCGCTGGATCGGCTATGACCATCACAGGCGCTTCAGGCAGGCCGACGGTCAATCGGTCGTGCATGTCGTCGCCGGCTCGCTGCATCACTTCCTGAACCCCCAGCACGCTTGTGCGCAGGTCGAACCGCTCGAGCGCGAGGTCCAGACGATCATGGTCCAGGCGGGACATATCGAGCAGTTCATTGATGAGGCGAACCATCTGCGCGGTCTGACGTTCGATCAGTTCCACCTCACGCAGGATCGCTCCACTGGGCTGCAAGGCCCGCATCAGTGCCAGCGAAGTGCGTATCGGCGCAAGCGGATTTCGCAACTCATGACCCAGCAGCGCAATGAAGGCGTCTTTGCGACGGCTGGCTTCCAGCAGCGCCTCTTCGTGCTGGAGGCGCTCATCAATATCGGCTGCCCGAAAGGCCCATTGCGCAATTCCGCGTGCATCGCGCACGACCGGGCAGAACCGGCAGTCAAACCAGCCGTAACGGCCGGTGTCGGCACGCAACCACCTCAGTCGGGCTGAATACACCTGGCCCTGCACGGTAGCGCCACGCAGGGTGTCGAGCAGGGCCTGCTGATCGTCAGGGTGCACACGCGACTGCCACTGCGCCAGCAGATCGGCCAGCCGGTACTCGTCTGCTGGCTGCTCCGGCAAGACCTCCCGGGCGAATCGGCTGAGGATTGGAGGCGCATTCGGATCGGGGCAAAACACCCAGGCCACGACCGATTCCGAATCATTGAACTTGAAGAGTGTCCGAAGAAATTCCGGACTGGGCTCCGATTGCCACATGCAGAACCCCTACACAAGCCTTCCACGCTACCAGATACAGCACTGCTCTGCCATTGCACTAAAGAATGGAAAACATCCACGTTCATGCCTTAAGGCCGCCTGCGACGATGCGCGTAAGCTCGCTCGCGTTCACCACCCTTGCGCCCCTTGCGCCCTCTGAATGAAGGTCCTGCACGTCAATCGCGCCCAGGCGCGTGCCACCCACATCAACGGTCGAACCGTCCTGACCGCCATCGGCAAACGCGCTGCGCAAGGCCCGGTGCCGGTGCACCGGCTGGGTCTGGAAGGCGATGAACAGGCCGACCTCACTGTGCACGGTGGGCTGTCCAAAGCGGTCTATGCCTATCCGCACGAGCATTACGCCTTCTGGCAGACCGTGCGGGCCCAGGCCAGGGTGTCGCTGTGGGACGAGCCGCTTGACCCCGGGATGCTCGGCGAAAACCTGACCGTCCAGGGTCTCACCGAAGACGCCTTGTGGATTGGCGATCAGCTGCGCCTGCCGGGCTGCGTGCTGGCGGTGAGCGAGCCGCGCTTTCCGTGCTTCAAGTTCAATGCAGTGATGGGCTTTGCACAGGCAGGCAAGCTCATGGCGCAGTCAGGCTACTGCGGCAGCTATCTGGCGGTGATTGAGCCAGGCCTGGTCTGCGCGGGCGACCGGATTGAACTGATTCCGGGCCCGCGCGAGGTGAATCTGCGCGAACTCTTCAGAGCGCGCGTGAAGACCTGAGGCTCAGCGCGGTGGCGTCACCACCACGTACTGCACGGTGGTGCCCACATAACTGGGCTGGTACCAGACCGTGCCGCACTGCTGATACAGCATCGTGCCGTACTGCACCGGCACGCAGGCCGGCGGCAGCGTACGCGTCATGGAGCCGATCACCGCACTGGTGACCGCCACGCCCGCCGTCACCGCCACGGCGGTGGCAAACGGGTTGTAGTCGTCATGCACATCAATGTCGACATGGTGATACTGGTTCACGTTGACGTTGGTGTTGCGATTCACGTTCGCATTCGCGTTCACGTTGCGATTCACGTTTGAATTCGCATTGATGTTGCGATCGCGATTGACGTTCGCGTTGTTGTTGACGCTGGTGCGGGTGGTGTTACGCACATCGCGACCGGCAGCGTGCGCCTCAGGGGCGCCGAACGATGCGATGTACAGCGTGCACGCCGCGGTCAGCAGCGCAAAAGTGGCAGAGCGCTTCATGGTGCAGTGCGTCCTCATTTGGTGGCGGCCAGTTCACTGACACGGGTCATCTGGATGCGACGGGCATCGGCAGGCGGGGTGTACTTGAACGCCGAAGCGGCAGGGCGCGCCGCGAGGTTCCAGGTGAGTTGCGCACTGAACTGGGGTTGCTCAGGTTCACCCGTGGTGGTGATCACCATCTTGCAAGGCAGGGGCTGCGCACCCTGGCGAATCCAGAGCTGCCAATCCACACCGTCCTGCCGGAAGGCGTACTGGTCGCAGGCCTGGCCCGCAATCCTGGCCGGCCCGATGTACTGCGCCTCTTTGATCGCGTCCAGTGCAGACTGGTCGTTGCCCCACAGGAACAGGTCGGCCAGAGGAAACGACAATCCGTATTCGCGCTCGGCGGTGGTCACCAGGTCTGCTGCGGTCGCCGGGGCGGGCACGCTGGCGTATAGCTTGCGCCGCGGTGCCGCCATGGTCAGCGTCTTGCCGTCATAGACGATGTCGCGATGCATGCGGTCGGTGCGCAGGTCCAGGCGCAGGCGGTTGGGCGCGACGAACTGGTAGTTCGCGTTGCCATTGAACTGGAGCTTCTGGCCGGTTAGCAGCACTTCATCGGTGGTGGTATCGGCACGCAGCGCAAACTGCTTGAGCGATCGCAGGTAGGTGCTCATCGAGCCCAATGCGGCAATCGCTTTGGGATCCTTGACTGGCGCTTGCGCGGCGGCGGGCGTGGCGGGTTGCGCAGCCGTCTGAGCCCACGCCGGGCCGAGCACACTGAGCGAAGCGGCAGCGATGCCGATGCACGCCGCGCTACGCCACGGCACAGACCGCCCGTTGGTTGGGTTCTGATGTCTCATGAGGTCTCCTCACACGGAAAGACCAAGAGCTTACGCCATGCCTCGCGTCAGACACTGCCCCTCGGTGCAAGCGTGCAGACGTGTCTCGAACTCAATCGGTCAAATGGGCGATGGCATCAGCGCGACCGACGAACACCGGGAGGAACTCGAGCAGCCCGCTCATCTCAAAGACCGGTTGAGACGCAGCGCTGAGCTCGCACAAGGCCAGCCGCCCGCCCGCACCCTGCACCTGCTGGGCCAGCACCAGGATGACCCGCAGCCCGGCACTGGAGATCGAGTGCAGATCAGCCAGACAGACCAGCACCCGCGGCGAGGGCTGCGCCGTCAGTGTTGACACGCTTGATGAGGCATGACCCGCGCTGCTGGCATCCAGCCGGCCTCTGAGCACAACCAGATCGATCTGATCCATGCGGGAAATCTCAACGTCCAATGCGCGCTCCAGATCCCGGCTGGCCTTCTCGGTACTGAGTCTCAGTGTTCAAAATGCAGGGTCAGCTTCTGATGATCGCCTTCGCCTGATTGCGACAGGGTATCGACCGAACGGCGCACGATATGACCGGCCATGCGTGCCAGTTGCTGATCGTCGGCGATTGTAGCTTCCAGCGATGGGCGCTGAACCGGGCAATCCAGCCGGGGGCCACGGTATGTGAGGGTGACATCGAGCTGGATCTCGTCGAAGCGTGCGGTCAGGGACATGTCCTGTGGCGACACACCCAGTAACTGCAGGGCTTCCAGCGCTTCCGTCGCTGCTTCGATGGCGCGCCGGATCACGTCATGGCGAGCGCCCCAGAGCTTGCCCTGCTGCTGCAGGAACGTATCGACCTCATCGTAGGTGAGCCCGTCTTGCGACGCCCTCAGGCTCGCCTGTTTGGTCACGCCAATCCGAAACAGCAGATTGAGCACGATGGCAGACAGGGCCGACAAGCTCAGGCTCGAATGGAACACCGGCTCAAGCGCCTCGGGCAGACCCCTGAAAATGCCGGGCAGCACGAGCGGTATAAAGCCAATCAGCACGGACAATCCCACTGTGAACATGCGCCGCTCGCTCAGCATGCGCGACTGAATCAGCTCCATGCCGGCAACGAGCATGTACGCCGAGGTGTACACCATCAGTGCGCCGATGACGGGTTTGGGGATGAGCGCCAGCAAGGCAATCGTCTTGGGCGTAAAGACGGCTGCGCACAGCAGGGCTGCGGTGAGCGGCGCGATGCAGCGCGACGCAGCGCCCGTGGCAAAGATCAGCCCCGCATGCGCGGAGGACACGCCCCCAGGCACACCCCCCAGCAAGCCGGCCGCGAGGTCACCGGCTGCACTGGCTTGCAGACCACCGGCGCCGGCCTGCGTATCGATGCGCTTCCAGTCTGCATCGATCATGCGCTGGATGCCCACGAGCACGCCCAGGTTGTCGACGCAATTGATCACTGCCATCAGCATGAAGAGCGGCACTAAGGCCGCATCCCAGGTCGGCCGCGGCCAATCGAGACGCGGCCAGCCGATCCATCCGGCGGCGCTCACGGTCGCCATGCTGGCCGGCTCGATCAGCCCGACCGCCCAGGACAGGCACACACCCGCGACCAATCCGCAGCCCAGCGCGAACAGTCGCAGCGCCCCGCGCCCGAAGAGCGCTGCAGCCACCACGACAGCGAGTGTGGCGAGCCCGACCGAAAGATGAGAAAAGTCCGGTCGCAACAGTCCGTCCGGATCAGCGGTGGCGCCCGTGAAATGCTTGAGGGCCGGCGCGGCAATCGAGACGCCCAGCATCAGCACCACCACGCCACAGACTTCCGGCGGAAACCATCCCCGCAACGGCTTGAGCAGTCGGGCCACGACCGCTTCGCCAAGCGCCAGCACAATCGTCATGCCTGCAATCAGGCCCAGGCCGCCTGCCGTGCCCGCCTGCACAATCGCAGGCAGCATGACCGGTGTGGGAATCTGGACAGCCAGCGTACCGCTGCCCACCGGCGGGCGGCGTGATTGAAGCAAGGTGGCCACAGCAATAGCGATCAGCGTCGCGGTCACCAGAGCGGCAGTCTGCTCGGGCGATAAGCCGATGGCCTGCGCAGCCGCCACCGGGTAGATCATGAACACGAGTGCAAGCACTGCCTGCTGCAGCGCGACGGCCCACATGGCCGCGTTCGGCGGGCGCTCATCGACCCCATACGTGAGGCGCTCGGGCTTGCGCGTAGGCGTCTGCGATGTTGACATGATCAGAGGGCGAGCAGGGTTACCAGGTATCCACACAGGGCCGCTTGCGGCCTTCACGGACCACGGCAGGCGGTGCGGCCCGCAGGCCTGCCATCACCCAGCGACGGGTCTGCTCCGGGTCGATCACCTCGTCAATTTCCAGCACCGAGGCAATCGATGTGGCTTTGCCGTTTTCGTAGAGTTTGGCCACCATCTGCTCATAGTAAGCCTGGCGCTCGAGCGGGTCGGCAATCGCCTCCATCTCCTTGCGATAGCCCAGGCGCACGAAACCCTCCAGACCCATGCCACCGAATTCGCCGGTGGGCCAGGCCACGGTGAAGTGCGTCTCGTGAAAGCCGCCGGCGGCCATGGCTTGCGAGCCCAGGCCATAGCCCTTGCGCAGCACCACGGTGAACACTGGCACGGTCATGCTGGCGCCCACCACGAACATGCGGCACACATGGCGCACGAGCGCGGTCTTTTCCGCCTCGGGGCCGACCATGAAGCCCGGCGTGTCGCACAGCGAGACGATCGGCAGATCAAAGGCGTCGCACAATTGCATGAAGCGCGAGGCCTTGTCGGCTGCGTCCGCGTCGATCGCGCCACCCAGATGCATGGGGTTGTTGGCCATCAGACCCATGGGCCGGCCTTCGATGCGGATGAACGCGGTCAGAATGCCCACACCAAACTCGCGACGCAGTTCCATCACCGAGCCCTCGTCGGCCAGTTGTGCGATGACCGTGCGCACGTCATACACCCGCAGCCGGTTTTCCGGGATGGCCTGACGCAGCAGGCGCTGATCGCTGCACTGCCAGCCCTTCACCGGCCCCTGAAAATACGAGAGGTATTGACGGGCTGCGCGGGTGGCCGCCTCTTCATCGTCAACCAGCAGATCGATCACACCATTGGGTACCTGCACTGACGTGGGGCCCACGTCCTGCGGCCGATACACGCCCAGGCCACCGCCTTCGATCATGGCCGGGCCGCCCATGCCGATGGACGCATTTTTGGTGGCGATGATCACATCGCAGCAGCCCAGCAGCGCCGCGTTGCCCGCAAAGCAGTAGCCCGAGACCACGCCCACCACCGGCACCAGACCCGACAGGCGCCCCAGCTGCGCAAACGTGGTCACGTCCAGCCCGGTCAGGCCCAGACCTTCAGTGTCGCCCGGGCGCCCGCCGCCGCCTTCGGCATAAATCACCACGGGAATACGCAGGCGCTGTGCAAGCTGCAGCATGCGGTCCTGCTTCTTGTGATTCATGTTGCCCTGCGTGCCGGCCAGCACGGTGTAGTCGTAGATGATGCCCATGCAGCGTGCTGCGGCCTCGCCCACCAGAGCAGCATTCACGGTGCCGGTGCCGGCAATCACGCCGTCGGCCGGGGTGTTCTCGATCAGGTCTTCCACGGTGCGTCGCTTGCGCTGCGCTGCAAACGCCAGCGACCCGTATTCCATGAAGGTCTCGGGATCAAAGAGCTGCGCAATGTTTTCGCGCGCAGTACGTTGGCCAGTGGCACGTCGTCGGGCGACGGCCTTGGGACGGTGCTCGTCGAGCGTATAGGCCTGGCGCGCGCGCAGGGCAGCGAGGTCGGCGCGAATGTGGTCGGGGTCGATGCGCGCGGCTTGCACGACCGTATCATCGCCGTCATCGGTGGGCGTGATGAACACGATCGGCTCACCTTCAAACAGCGTGACCCCGCGCGCCGTAGCTAACGAGTGCACGATGCCGGACTGCGCGGCGCTCAGCAGGTGTTCCATCTTCATGGCTTCCAGCACCGCCACGGTCTGGCCCACGCGCACGCGCTCGCCGGGCGCCACATCCACGCTCACCACCGTGCCCTGCTGTGGCGAAACAACGGCTACCGTACCTTCGGGTATTTGCACGGTCATCGAGGTGCCGCCTGCAGCACTGCCTTGCGCGCTGCCCTCGGTGGCGATGTACAGGCGTTCGCCCTGCGGTTGCGCCCGCAACAGTTCGCCCAGCCGTTCGTCGATGAAGCGTGTATTCACACGATTGGCCGCAAAGTCAGGATGCGCGAGCAAAGCCTCAAGAAACGGCGCGTTGGTGGCCACGCCTTCGATGCGCAGCTCGCGCAGCGCACGGCGGGCCTTGCTCACGACATCTGCAAAACGTGCAGTGCCGCTGTGCACGATCAGCTTGGCCAGCAGCGAATCGAAGGCCGCACTGGTGCGATAGCCCGGGTAGCCGAAGCTGTCCACACGCACGCCTGGCCCCGACGGTGGCTGAAACACCGCGAGCGTGCCACCCGTAGGTCGCGCATTACCCGACTCGTCCATGGTCTCCATGTTCACGCGCAGCTGCATGGCGTAGCCGCGCGGCGCCGGTATCTGGTCCTGGGCAAGTCCCAGCTCGGTCAACGACGCGCCCGCAGCGATGGCCAATTGCGAGGCGACCAGGTCCACGCCCAGCACTTCCTCGGTCACGGTGTGTTCGACCTGCAGACGCGGGTTCGCTTCAATGAATACAAAAGCATCGGGGCGTTCGGGGTCGGCCGAGGCATCGAGCAGAAATTCGAAGGTGCCCAGATTGCGATAGCCAGCGGCCTGCGCGAGCTTCACCGCCGCCGCACAGATACGTGCGCGCAGTGCTGGCGCAAGGCTGGGGCTGGGCGCGATTTCAATGAGCTTCTGGTGGCGGCGCTGCACCGAACACTCGCGCTCCCACAGGTGACTGATCTGACCCTGCGCATCGCCGATGATCTGTACTTCGATGTGACGCGCATTGGCAATCAGCCGCTCGACATACACGGTGTCGATGCCAAACGCGGCCTGCGCCTCGGAACGGCATCGGGCATAGGCTTCTTCGAGTTGTGCGCCGTCGTGGACCGCGCGCATGCCGCGCCCGCCCCCGCCGGCCACCGCCTTGATCATGATGCCGGCACCTGGCCCGAGCGACGCGAGAAAGGCCTTGGCTTCGTCCAGAGTGACCGGCCCGCTGCTGCCTGCCAGCAGGGGCACACCACAGCGCGCCGCCAACTGCCGGGCCAGCACCTTGTCGCCAAAGGTCTGCAGGGCCTCGATGCCCGGGCCCACGAAGGTGATGCCCTGCTCGGCGCAGGCGCGGGCGAGCGCAGGGTTTTCGCTCAGGAAACCGTAGCCCGGGTGCAGGGCGTCGCATCCGGTGGCGGTCGCCGCCGCCACGATCGCCTGTACGTCCAGGTAAGCGCGGGCGCCCGATCCAGGCAGCGCGGCTGATTCATCGGCCTGACGCACATGCAAAGAGGTGGTGTCATCAGCCGAATACACCGCCACCGTGGGCACGCCAAGCGAGGCGGCGGCGCGGGCAATGCGGATGGCAATCTCGCCGCGATTGGCGATCAGCAATTTTCGAAAGCTCATGGGCTCGTTTCCGATGGGGTTGTGCGTGTATACATCGAACTTTCAACCGACGCGAGGCGAGCCCCCCATGTCCGGCACGACCCACCGAACGCATGTGAGCTACATCGACCGTACCCGCGCGTATTACGCGGCGCTCGGCTACGAGACGCCCTATGCGTATGCGCACCACACCGAGGTGCCCTTTGCACCGCTCATCAAACCGTTGCGCGAGAGCCGCGTGGCGCTGGTCACCACGGCCAGCCCCTGGCATGACGACCCGGCACAGCGGCCCCGCCCCTTCGAGCGCAAGGGCGTGTGGGCGGGCGCAACCAGCCCGCCACCTGAGAAGCTCTTCACCGACAACCTGGCCTGGGACAAGGAAAGCACGCATACCCGCGATGTGGAGTCGTTCCTGCCGCTCAAGCAACTGGCCGCAGCCGTGCAAGCCGGGCGAATCGGCAGCATGTCGGACCGCTTTTACGGCGTACCCACGGAGTACTCACAGGGCCGTACGCGGCGCGAGGACGCCCCCGCTGTGCTCGCGATGTGCCGCGAAGACCAGGTCGATGTCGCACTGATTGCCGCGCTCTGACCCGTCTGTCACCAGACCGTGAGTCTGGTCAGTCGGCATCTGGAAGCAAACGGCATCCCGACCGTGGTGATCGGTTCGGCGCGTGACATCGTGGAAGAGTGCGGTGTCGCGCGATTCGTGTTCAACGACTTTCCGCTGGGCAATCCCTTCGGCAAGCCCTATGACACGGCCATGCAGCGAGCCACAGTGGGATTTGCGCTCGATGTGCTGGAGACGGCGCGTCTGCCGCGCACCACGGTGCAAACGCCGTTCCGATGGAGTGAGGATGAGTCCTGGCGCGAAGTGTACGCACGGGTGGATGAACGCAACCGCGAGGCCTTGAGGAAAGAGGGCGAAGCGAGACGGGCTTTGCAGGCGGCCAAGGGGGAATAGCGTCAACCCTCGCAGTGCTCGGATGGGCCGCGCTACGCGATGGTCGCGGTCCAACCGATGTCATGGCGATGCATGGCGATGCAACGCTTGGCGCAGGTGCGGTGAGTCGTCTCGAATCGTGTTCCAGACGACGTCCAGGTCGACTTTGAAATAACCGTGCGACAGGGCATTGCGCATCTCATACGCGGCTGCAAGCGGTCACTCAGGGTGTTCCCCTTCGACCAGATCGAACTGGGGGCTCGCCGGCCTCACTCAGAGCCTGGGCAGGACTGTTTTGGCCAGACTGGTCAGGGCCTGGATCGTACGCTGAGGATCGCCCTTGAAACCGCCCGTGCTTAACGCCAACCAATACCGCTCGCCAACGCGCACATTGAGCTGATACGAGGGAAACGCCTCGGTCCCCATGCTGGCCCAGTAGGCGCCGTCACCCAGGCCCGGCACATCGACGGGCGTGCCCTTGAGTTGCACCACGCCAGCCTTCATGGCCTCGATGGTGACGTTCTTGACGCCATCCGGCGAACGGCGCGTCATCAGCATGACGGAAAGCGTGTCGCGCGGGTTGGAAGACTGAGCGGTGTAGGTGCACGTGGCCACGGCCGCAAGCTTCGCCGTACCGGGCTGCGGCGGACCGGCCGTTCCCTGATCGAACGTACGCGGCGAAAACACCGCCTGCACGTCAGCCTGCTTCATCAGCGCGCAGCTATCGAGCGTGAAAGCTGCGGCGGGTTGAATGACGGTCGCGCAGCACAGTGCAATTGCGGGCGCAATTCCAATGGAACGAAGCCTTGAATCATTCATCAGCCTGGCCTTTTGATGGCAAAACGCAATGCGGTTTCGCAACCGAGCCTAAGTCCCTTCCGAGTCCTGCGTCAAGGCGGACGCTCAGGTCGATGAGGTCAGCGAACCCGATGCGACGCGGCGCGTACTCAGTGCGATGAGGTTCAGGCTCAGCAGCGCCTGCGGTGGCGTCGCCTCTTCCGGAATCATCGCGATACGCCAGCCAGCCATCGTGAGGCCCAGAGCGGGCCATGCGGTCAGCATCGCAAACGGGATCGCCATCAGTAATGGCCCGTAAAAGGGCGAGCCCAGCAGGGCGAGTTCGGGCATGCGGCCCAGCAACCACGCGCCGATGATTGCGCCAAGCAGACTCTGCGCCCACAGCCGCGACGCGGCGGCACCGAACGGGACGCGGTGATCATCCCGTACCTGGGCCGTCCAGCCGATCGTGCGGCCAAACGCCAGGCAGACCAGAAAGACGCTATGGGCCACCGCCATGATCGGCGCGAGGATGGCGCTAAACACGGTCTCGAGCAGCACGCTCGCAACGAAGCGCGGCGTCCCGCCGAATGCGGCACGCCGGCTGCGACGGGCGAGCACCGACACCACGGTCGCGATCTTCGGCGCAAACGCCATGCCAAGGACAATGCACAGCATCAGCCAGCCTGTCTCGGGACGAAACACAGGCCCTTGCGTCGTGATCAGCAGGTCGCGGAAGGTGGCCAGCAGGACCATCGCAAGCCACGCCGGCGAGCCGATGAACATCAGGATGGCAAGCACCAGCTGGCATCGGCTCACGGGGCGCAAGCCGGGTAGTGCCAGCAATCGCCAGTACTGCATATTGCCCTGACACCAGCGCAGATCGCGGCGAATGAACTCGAGCAGCGTCGGCGGATTCTCCTCCCACGACCCATCCTCCACCGGCAGCACCCGGACCTCATATCCGGCGCGACGCATCAGCACCGCCTCGACCTGATCGTGGCTGAGGATTGCACCAGACAAGGGCCCGCTGCCCGGAAGCGTCGGCAGTTCGCAGTGCGCGATGAACGGCGCGAGCCGGATGATCGCGTTGTGGCCCCAGTAGGGTCCGCAGTCACCCTGCCACCACGCGCTGCCCAGGGTGTAGGAGCGCATCCCCAGGCGCATGCCGAACTGGAAGATCCGCGCGAAGGCGCTGCTGCTGGGCAGTCCCACGACCAGCGTCTGGACGATACCCAACCGCGCATCGGCCTGCATGATGCGCACCAGTCGCAGCATCGCGGCAGGGGTCATCACGCTGTCGGCGTCCAGCACGATCGCGAAGTCGAACTGTGCTCCCCAGCGTTCGCAGAAGTCGCGAATGTTGCCGGCCTTGAAGCCCGCGTTGTGTGCGCGCCGGCGATAGGTAAGGGTCAGCGTCCCCTCGAACCGACGCTCGAGTGCATGGGCCACGGCCTGCTCTGCGGCGACGATGCAAGGGCTGTCGGAATCGCTGAGCAGGAAGATACGCATGTGCGCCGC
>DGIT01000029.1:32859-57007 GCA_002386465.1 Burkholderiales bacterium UBA4615
GCAGTGTCGATCGGCGAGTCGTCGCGCCCAAGCAGGACCGCAGGCGCTGCAATGGCTGCCGCGTCACGCGACCCGAGCATCAGCACCAGTCCGATGATGGCATTCCAGAAGCCGATGGCGGTCCAGGGTAGCGTCAGACCGAAGGCCAGCAGCATGGCCCAGTCGACCCAGTCAAGGCCGTCAGCGCCCAGCGTATAGGCCATCAAGCCCAACAGGCACGCAATCGTTGCAAGCACGAGCAGGGCAAATGCGCTGCGACGCGCGGCCAAAGAGGGGAACGGGGCTGGTGAGGGGGTCAGCGTTGAGGAAGACGCGGGTACAGAATGCATGGTGGCCTTTTCGCGCAAGCAGCACCATCGGGGCGCTGCCGGGTCGCACAATAGTCTGATTTGCTGGATGATCCGCGAATGTCCATTGAGCCTGAGGCTGCACTCGTCGCCCGATCCCTGTGGTATTCGCAGGCTGCAACGGCGGAATTGCGCGATGAACCCCTGCCCCGCCCAGGCCCTGACCAGGTGCGTGTGCAAGCCGACTGGTCGGCACTAAGCCGCGGGACAGAAAGCCTGGTATTCCAGGGCGCGGTCCCCGAGAGCGAGCATGAGCGTATGCGCGTACCGTTTCAGGGCGGCCAATTCGGTTTCCCAATCAAGTACGGCTATGCCGTGGTCGGTACGGTCATGGACGGCCCGCCAGCATTGCGCGGTCGCACCGTGTTTGTGCTGCATCCCCATCAGAGCGCCTTCGTCGTGCCGGCCATCGCTGTCGTGCCCGTGCCTGCCACCGTGCCTGCGCGTCGTGCGGTGCTCGCCGCGAACATGGAAACCGCACTTAACGCGCTGTGGGACGCAGGGGCCTTGCCCGGCAGCCGTATCGCGGTGGTCGGAGGCGGCGTCGTCGGCGCGCTCACGGCTTGGCTCGCCGCACGTCTGCCGGGCACCGAAGTGACCCTGGTGGATCTGCGACCCGAGCGCGCAGCGCTCGCCCAGGCGCTCGGCGTGCAGTTTGCGCTGCCAGATGACGCGCCCACCGGTTGCGACCTGGTCTTTCACGCCAGCGCGAGCGCCGCCGGACTCTCCACCGCCCTGCTCGCAGCCGGCGACGAATCGAGCGTGGTCGAGCTGAGCTGGTACGGGACACGCGGCGTCACGGCTCAATTGGGCGGCGCTTTCCACAGCGCACGCCTGAGGCTGATCGCCAGCCAGGTCGGTCGGGTGGCACCCGCCATGCGGGCACGCTGGAGCCTGCGCCGACGCATGGAAAAGGCACTGGAGCTGCTCACGGACCCGCGCCTCGATGCACTGCTCGAAGCGGACATGGCGTTCGAGCAGCTGCCTGCACACATCGCAAGCGTGCTCGGCCCGGGCGCCGGGGCGCTCTGCCAGGTGGTGTCGTATCGCGCACGCTGACGCACGCCTGACCAATCCGCGGGTCGCCTTGGTCTGAGTCTGAATGTTTGTTCACGCCTTTTGCAGGAGTTCCGATGTTTGCAGTCGAAGTTCGCGATCACATCATGGTCGCTCACAGCTTTCGCGGTGCCGTCTTCGGGCCGGCCCAGCGCCTGCATGGCGCGACCTTCGTGGTTGATGCCGCCTTCTATTCGCGCGAACTCGATCAGCAGGGACTGGTGGTGGATATCGGCCTGGCGACCGAGGCCCTGCGCACCGTACTGGCGCCACTCAATTATCGGGATCTGGATACGCTGCCTGAATTCGCGGGCATCAATACGACGACCGAGTTCCTGGCTGCCCATATCCACCGGCTGCTCGCCGAACAGTGCCGGGGCGCCGGTCTTGGGCGGCCTGCAGCCGAGATCGCTTCGCTGCGGGTCAAGCTGTCCGAGTCGCATCTCGCACGCGCCTGGTACGAGGCGCCGATTGCCTGAACAGCGTGCTGTATTCGCAGTACCAGGGGACCTGAACACCCTCACTGGCGGATACGCCTATGCGCGCCGCATGCTGGCCGAGCTCGGCGCAGCGGGCTGGGATATGCGGCACCTGCCGCTGGGCGAGGGTTTCCCGCACCCAACCGTCCAGACGCTGGCGCACGCTTACCGCTTGCTTGGCTCACAGCCCGAGGGCGTGCCGCTGCTGGTTGATGGCCTTGCGCTGGGGGCAATGCCGGGCATCGCCCAGGCACTGGGCAAGCGCCAGCCTCTGGTGGCGCTGGTCCACCATCCGCTCGCGCTCGAGAGCGGTCTGGACGCCGATCACACCCGGGCACTGGTGACGACCGAGCGCGCAGCACTTGCAGCAGCGTGCCATGTGGTCACGACCAGTCGCACCACGGCGGGTGCACTCGTGCGTGACTACGGCGTGTCGGCTGAACGCATCACGGTCGTGGTGCCAGGAACCGATGCGGTGCCGACAGCCTGTGGCAGCGGCTCGCAGCAGCTCGCGCTGCTGAGCGTGGGGACGCTGGTGCCGCGCAAGGGGCATGACCTGCTGCTGGCCGCGCTCGCGGCGCTGCAGGACTTGCCATGGCATCTGACGATCGTGGGTGATGCACACCGCGACGCGGCAACCGCGCAGGCGCTGCGTGACGCAACGTTGCGTGCCGGGCTGGCCGAGCGAGTCGTCTTTGCCGGCGCGGTCGATGCGACGCACCTGTCAGCTCACTATGAACGCGCCGATCTGTTCGTCCTGGCCTCACGCCACGAAGGATTCGGCATGGCCTTTGCCGAGGCACTCGCCTACGGGCTCCCCCTGCTGGGCACCACCGCAGGCGCGATCCCCGAATCCGTACCAGCCGGCGCCGGCGTTCTGGTGCCGCCTGACGATCTGGCTGCATTGACTGCGGCATTGCGCATGCTGCTGACCGATCAGGCAGCGCGAAAACAACTCGCAGCATCCGCACGCACTGCAGCCGCCGCACTGCCGCCATGGCGCGCGTCAGCCGCCATGCTGGCAGACGTACTACGGCAGGCTGCGCGATGAGCGGGTTCGCGGCAGACTGGCTTGCACTGCGTGAGCCCGCAGACCGGCGTGCGCGCCATGCCGGGATCATCGCAGCCGTCGCGCAATACTGGTCGGCACAGTCCCCGCAGAAGGCGCAGGTACGCATTACAGACCTCGGTTGCGGTACCGGTTCAAGCTTGCGGGCACTGTCGCCGCGACTGCCAGCGCACCAGCACTGGTGCCTCGTCGACAACGATCCGGCGTTACTGGAGGCCGCCTCGCGCCATGCACACGCCCTGCCGTCATCGGTGACGGTGGCGACGTTGCAGGCCGATCTGCAACGCGAGATCGAAGCCGTCGTGGCAATCGAAGCAGACTTGCTCACGGCTTCAGCCTTTCTGGATCTGGTCTCGCAGGCCTGGCTTGAGCGTCTGGTGGCCAGCGCAGCACATCACCGGCGGCCGGTGTACATCGCCCTGAGCTACGACGGGCGGGCCTCCTGCGAACCATCCGACCCGTTCGATGACCATGTTCTGGCCGCCTTCAATGCCCACCAGCTTGGCGACAAGGGGCTGGGCGGCGCACTGGGGCCCCAGGCGGGCGCAGCAGCTGCGCAATGTTTCGCAGCCGCGGGCTTTGCAGTGCGCACCGCGCAGGCCGACTGGCAACTGGGCCGCGAAGACAGCGCACTGCAAGCGCAACTGCTTGAAGGCTGGCACCAGGCTGCAAGCGAAACCGGAACATTGGCGCAGCGCGATCTGGACAGCTGGCGTGCACGCCGACTGGCGGCGCTTGCCGATGGCCGCTCCCGGCTGTGCGTGGGCCATGTCGATCTCTGGGCCCACCCTCGGTGACCTTGAAATGATTATTCGAGTGACCGGGAGAGGGGCCTGGCGTTCCGGCACTCAGTCTTGCCGCACTGCGCCGAGCGCGACATCCCACAGCATGTCCTCACCAAGCGGGTGACAACGCGCCGGGCCACGCAGGGCGGCGTCGAGTCGATCGATGGGTGCAAGCGTCAGCCCAAGCGGCCCGGCGCCAATGATCAGCGGGGCCACTGCGATATGAAGACGGTCCAGACAGCGCGCGTCCAGAAAGCGTGAGAGCGTTGCCGCGCCGCCTTCGATCAGGATGCGATGCAGACCGCGGGCCACCAGCGCCTCAAGGATACGGCCAGGCGGGAGTGCGCCGCTTGCATCGGGCAAGATCGGCACCAACTCGACACCGTCCGGCAGCCGAGTCAGTGTGCCCACCCGCGTCACCACCAGGCGCCGGCAGCCATCGGGTGCGAACACCTTCGATTCGAACGGCGTGCGCCCCGAGGGATCGATGACGACACGGCATGGGCTCGTACCCTCGACATGGCGCACGGTCAGCGACGGATCGTCCGCCACTGCAGTCCCCACGCCCACCACTACCGCGTCAACAAGCGCACGCAAGCGGTGCAAATGGGCAATCGCGGCAGGGCCGTTGATGTAATGGGACTGGCCGGTGGAGGTAGCGATACGTCCGTCGAGCGACTGCCCGATCTGCCCGATCACGAGCCTCGCATCGGGGCAGGCGACCAGCGGACCGTAAAGCGACCTCCAAGCCTTGCTGCCCACAAAGCGGCCCGTGGTGCGAGCCCGCAGGACCCGGCGCCACGCGGTCTGAAGCGCGATGGGCCCGGCATCTTGAGTGCTGGCTTTCGACCCCAACGGCGACTCCCTGAATGACGCGGTCCAACCGTCGATCATGGCATAGTCACCGACCGAACCGTGGCGTGCAGGAGCCCGAATGAATCGTCACAGCATCACCGCAGACATGCCGGGCAAGCAGTCCCTGTTGTCCCGACTGCTCGCCCAGGGCGGGCGGGCTGATGTGCAGCGGGCGATCGCGGAGCTGATGGCGGGTCGGCCTGTCCTGCTCACCGATACCGGGCGGGCAGAACGGCTGGCCTTCCCTGTGGACGGCCTGACACCCGAGATGCTGGGCGAACTGCGCAGCCTCGCGGCGAGCGGGCCAGCGAACGGGCTGGTGCTGGTCGTCTCGGGCACGCGAGCGGCTTCACTGGGTTGCCCAGGTGTGGCCTCAGGCGCCATGCCACTTCAGGAGTCTGTCGATCACGCGCAACTGATGGCGATGGTCAGCGAATCCAGCTCGGCACAGAGCACCGCGCTGAGTACCCCGCCCGTCCTGGGAGATCGGATCGGCCAAGCGGCGGTGGAACTGGCCAAACTCGCCCATCTGCTGCCAGCCATGCTGACCATCGAGGCTCACACGCCCGCACTGGGCGAGCTCGCAGGCCGCGTGCTGAGGGCGGCAGCGGCTGACGTGCTGGCCTTTCGTTCGGGACATGCGCCATCGCTGCGGCGCGTCTCCAGTGCACGGGTGCCGCTGCGTGGCGCCACCGATAGCGAACTCGTGGCGTTTCGCGATGACCTGGGCGACGTCTGGTCGCTGATCCGCATCGGCCAACCCGACCTGAATGGCACGGTCCCGGTGCGACTGCATTCCGCCTGCCTGACCGGCGATGTGTTTGCCTCGCTGCGTTGCGACTGCGGCGATCAGCTTGCGTTAGCCATCGCCACGATCGAGTCACTGGGCGGGGGCATCCTGCTCTACCTGAACCAGGAAGGCTGCGGTATCGGCCTGGCCAACAAGATGCGCGCCTACCGTCTTCAGGATCAGGGACTCGACACCATCGATGCCAACACGACACTGGGCTTCGAACGCGACGAGCGCCGCTATGACACGGCCGCGCGCATGCTGGTCATGATGGGTGTGCAGCGGGTCGCACTGCTCACGAACAACCCGGCCAAGGTGGGCGGGCTGATGCAGGCCGGAATCGAGGTCGTTGAGCGCTTGCCGCTACTTGCGCCGGTACGCCGTGACAACCGCGGCTATCTGGAAACCAAGCGGCGCCGAGCCGGGCACCTGTTCGATGACGCAGCCCTGCTGCCCCAGGCCGACGGCTGAGCGGCGCATGGCTGGGCACTGGCTGTCCGCGCTGGCGGTGTGTGCGATCCTCGGCGCGACTGCGACGTCGGCCGCCGAAACCGTCCCGGTCGACTTTATCAACGCAAGCACCCCGACCCGCTGCGCCGAGGAAGACAACGTCTATGTGAAGCTGCAGGCGCCGGGCATCCGCGCGTTTCGCATCGCTGCTGAACATCCGCCCTATATCGCGTCGGTCACGCAGGACAGCACAGCGCCCGACTTCACCAATTGCGACATGTCGGGCGACCCGCGCTTCGTCTTCACGCCGCGCACCGTGATCCTGCACGAGGATGCGCACATTCGGCTGGTGGGGCATACCTACGCCACCTTCTGGCGAGGGGAACGGGTGGACTTTCGGGTGGGTGATCGCAATGAGCCAGGTCTGCATCTGGTCCAGTTGCTGAGGCGGGGCCCGCTGCGCGACATCGAGATCCTGGTCGTTTACCCAAGCGACGGGTACTGGCGACCCAAACCCCTGCCGCCGCCCCAGTTGCCCGACAGTGCCTACGGAAGCTCCTTCCTGATTGGGCCGATCGAGCACAGCACACGCCCCTACGTGGCCATCCGCAGCATTGCATTCGAGCCTGCCTCGCTGACCTTCCGTCTGGTGTTTGCGAACGGTTCAAGGGGCGTGCTCACCGTGTCCGAGGCCATGCCTGAGCGCACCGAGCTTGCGGTATCCCTCGATCCGCCGGTACCCAGCGGCCAAGCGTTCGCCGCTCTGCGATCGATGTTCGTGACGCCCGCCCAGGCCGATGTTTCGCGTGCGAGCTGGGAGGCTGGCGGCTCGGGCTCGAATGCCGGTTCCGCGCCGATCATGGATTGGCGCACAGTGCGCGCAACCGCCGCACGCTTTGGCCGGGTCGAGCCGTCGCTTCACAACCTGAGTGCGCCGGACATCCTTTTTCGTGCGTTCCTGGCCACCCCGGACCGCGGTCCTGCGCGGCCCGCCCGACCCCACTTCAACCGGAGATGAACATGGGCCCGTCGACATCCGCCCCGCCCGCCGTTGCGTTGTACCGACGCGGTGCGCGCGTGCTGCATTGGCTGACCCTGGCGCTGCTTGTCCTGCAGTTTCCGATCGGTCTGTACATGACCTTTCGCGGCAAGACACTCAACGTCTGGGATGCAACAACCAATGCCCTGTACAGCAGCCACAAGCTGATCGGTGTGATGATTCTGATCATCGTGATCGCACGGCTGGCCTACCGGTTGCGGCACGGCGCCCCGGCGGACGAACCGACCCTTTCACCCTGGCAGCGCATCGCAAGTCATCTTAATCACTGGGGCCTGTATGCGTTGCTTGTCACGGTGCCGCTCGCCGGCTACGTCGGCATCTCGCAGTTTCCAGCCCTCGACCTGTTCGGTGTCTTCTCGCTGCCAGGGATCGCTGCGCCCGACAAAGCCGCGGCTGACACCACGTTCGAGATCCACCGCCTGATGGCCATGGGAATGCTGGCGATGGTCGCGCTGCATGTCGGCGCAGCGCTCTGGCACCATCTGATCCGTCGGGACAACGTACTCGCACGCATGTTGCCGCGCTTGCTCAGGCGCTGAGCGGCGTTCACTGCACCTGCTCGGGCGGCAGACCCGTCCAGCGCAGGCTGCGCGACCACAGCGCCTCCTGCAGTGCGACATCACGCGCCAGCGCGCTAGGGGTCGCAATCTGCTGATACTCATCGAGATAGCAGCCTTGGAGTGCTGCTGCATCCGGGTGCAGCGCAAGATGCAGCAGCGTCTGCGCGCCCGCCTGGGCGTCGATCATGCCGGGGCTGATGAGTGGCTTGAGCAGACGCAACCAGACCGGCAGCAGGTGCGTATGAACGATGCCCGGATGCAGGCAATTTGCACTGATGCGTGGTGCATCCGGCGCCCGGGCAGCAAGCCGGCGAGCCAGTGCAAACGTGAAGAGGATGTTGGCGAGCTTGGAACGATCGTAGGCCTGACGGGCGCTCCAGCCCGGTGCCGCGGGATGTGCCAGAGCGTCGAGCGCGCGGTGCGGCTCGGACGATTCGCCGCGACGATCCGTGCGGAACTGCGCGCGGTCGTGGGCACACGACGCCACCACGATGATGCGCCCGCCATCGGCCATGCGAGGCAGCAGGCCGTGATTGAGCAGGAACGGCCCCAGATGGTTGGTTGCAAAGACCCGCTCGTAACCATCGACCGTGGCGTGCGCGCGCATGGCCACCGTACCCGCGTTGTGAATCAGTCGGTCGATCAGACCATACTCGGTGCAAACGGTCTCGGTAGCGCGGCGCACCTGCGCAAGCGACGCCAGATCACAGGGCACGACATGCAGTGCGGCGCCCGGTAGTGCGGCCATCATCGCCTCGCGCACCTGCGCACCCGCATGCGCGTCACGCACGAGCATGATCACGCGATGGCCCGCCTGGGCGAGCGCCTGCGCGGCGACGCGGCCGATGCCATGCGTGGTGCCGGTGATGACGGTGGTGAGTCGGTTCACAATCGCGGTAAGGTACCAAACGGACTAAGACTTCCGCTCACTGTTTCGCATCTGCAAGGGCCGATACGATGCTGCAAACCCGTTCTCATTCCGTGCATACAGACTACCCCCCCGTGCTTGAAGCGCCGCAGGCCTTGGCCCCGGTGCAGTCGCCTGCAGAGCCAGCCAGTCTGCCAGTGAACGCACAACCCGCCTGGCGCCCGGTGGTCCACAAGCTCACCGTCGAGGCGTATCACGCACTATGGCACGCCGGGCACCTGGCCGAGAACGATCGCATCGAACTCGTCGACGGACTGCTCATCGAAATGCCACCGCTTGGCCACCCTCACATGACCCTGGTCAACCGCCTCAACCGCCTGCTGGTGCGTGCCACCGGGGACGATGCGGTGGTCTCGGTGCAAAACTCGGTGTCGCTGCCGCCCTGGTCCGAACCGCAACCCGATTTCGTGCTCTTCGCGCCTCGCTTCATCTCCATGGCGGCGGGCAAGCCCACCGCGGCCGATGTCCTGCTGGTCATCGAGGTGTCGGACAGCAGTCTGCGCTATGACCGTGGCACCAAGCTTGCGCTCTATGCGCAGGAAGGCCTGCAGGAGTTCTGGATCGTCGATGTCGCAGCCGAATCCATTGAAGTCTGTCGGCGCCCGGCGCTCACCGGCGATGGCGTCACCTACACCGAGCGCACGCGCTACGGACGGGGCGAGCACGCAACCGTGGCGGCACTGCCCAGCGTGGTCGTGTCCGTAGACGACGTCTTTGGCTGAACCGGGCCCTGAGTCGCTCGTATCTGCCCCACGCAGATAATCGGCCCTTGTCGATGGATAGGGCGACCCCTGCGCACGCTCAGCCCATCAGGTAACCCTTCCACCCTATCGCGGGTAGGCTCGGGGCATGACCCACGCTTCTTCGTCCAACCATCCGTCAGGCTTGGCCACGGCTTTGCGCGCGCGCGCAGCGCTGATTGCCTGTGCGCTGATCGGGCTGCTGGTGGCGGTGCTGCTGCCCGGCCCCTGGGGTGCCGTCCCGTCTACCCGGGCCATCATCGGATGGAACGTAGGGGTGCTGCTCTATCTGGCCGTAGATTTGCGCGTGATGTTCGGGGCATCGCATGCACGCATGCGGGTACGCGCGCTGCAACACGACGAAGGCCGTGTAGTCACGCTGGTGCTGGCTATCGCAGCTGCCGTCATGTGCCTGGGTGCCATCGTGGCTGAGCTCGGTCTGGCGCGCGAACTGCACGGCAGCCCGCGCCTTTGGCGCACCGCACTGGCCGCGCTCACCATCCTGACGGCCTGGGCCTTCATGCAGGTGATGTTTGCCCTGCACTATGCACACCGCTATTACGCCGCCCTGCAACGAGGGCAGCCTGCGGGCATTGATTTTCAAGGCACCGATCCGCCCGACTACGGCGACTTCCTTTACCTGTCCTGTGTGATCGGGACCTCGGCCCAGACCGCCGATGTGGCCTTCAGCAGCCGCGCCATGCGGCGCTTCGCCACCGTGCATTGTGTGCTGGCCTTTTTCTTCAACGCCACCTTGCTGGCCCTGTCGATCAACATCGCCTCGGGGCTAATCTGAGGCCGGAGTGCGCCTGGGGCGTATTCAGTGCGTGTGCTCGAACACCAGCCAACCCTGACGGCCCTCTGTCGCCAGGCCTACAGTCGCACCGTGCGGCAGGGTCACCTTCGGGCGCTCATGTCCGAAAGGCAGGCCAGTAACGATGGGCGTGCGGGTTTGCGCGCGCAGCCACTTGATCACCGCAGGCAGGTCATACCCGCGGTCGTGTGGGGCCAGCGTGTAGCGGCTCACATGCCCGAGCAGCACCGCGCGCTGGGCATCGATGACGCCAGCCTGCAGTAACTGAATCAGCATGCGCTCGACGCGATAAGGATGTTCGTGCACATCTTCCAGGTACAGGATGCCGCCGCGCACTTTGGGGAACCAGGGTGTGCCCAGCAGCGCGCAGGTCACAGTCAGATTGCCGCCCCACAGCGTGCCGCGCGCGTCCACCGCATCGGGGCAACCCGCCTTGAAGCCCAGCATTTCCAGCTCGCCGCTCATGGCCTCGCGAAAGCACCCCAGCGAGACCGGATCGACGTCGTCCGGCGTGTCGACCGCGAAGTCATCGAGCAGCACCGGGCCCGCCCAGGTGGTGGCGCCCGCTTTGGCGAGCATGCCGAGATGAAATGCAGTGAAGTCCGAATAGCCGACCCACTGCTTGCCCGCGCGGGCCAGGGCCCGAAAATCCAGCGCAGGCAGCAGACGCGTCAGACCATAGCCGCCGCGGGTGATCATGATGATCGGCGCATCTTGCTGCGCGGCCCTCGCAAATGCTCCGGCGCGGGCTTCATCGCTCCCCGCAAAGCGCTGCATGCGTCGCAGGGCGGCAGGATCGAATCGGGCGGGCATGCCCAGCGACTTCAGAATGCCCGCGGCTTGGCGGGCGCGCTCAGGCTTGCTCACCGCCCCGGAAGGGGAGATGAGATAGATCATGGGCGCGGTCGCCTTGCGTACGGTCGGTGCGGTCATGTGCTGTGCATCGGAGGCGGCCTGGCGCAAGGCTTCCGGGGAAGCGGCTGCCCGCCGCAGATTTAACTCGGGTCAGTCAGCACGGCATGTTCCTCACGCCATGCTGCGTGTCATCAATGACGTAGTATCGCCCGACCCCATGCATTCACCGAAACACCGATGAGCTTGTCCGACACCGCCCTGCTGGGCCTGTATCGCACCATGTGCCGCATTCGCGCCTTCGAGGATGCTGCCGAAGAGACCAGCAGGGGCGGCGTCGCTGCCTTTGGACAAACCGCGGGCAACGCGCTGGTGCGGGGTCCGCTGCACCTTTCAACTGGCCAGGAAGCCGTGGCCGCAGGGGTGTGTGCGCATCTGCGCCTGGCCGATTGCCTGACGTCCACACATCGCGGCCATGGCCACACACTGGCCAAGGGCGCCGATCTGTCGCGCATGATGCTCGAGCTCTTCGGGCGCGCAGGCGGGTTTTGTGGCGGCAAGGGCGGCTCGATGCATATCGCCGATTTTTCGGTCGGCATGCTGGGCGCCAATGGTGTCGTGGCAGCAGGCATACCGATTGCCGTCGGCGCTGCACAGTCGCTCAAGGTGCGGGGCGTAGACGCGCTGGCGGTCACCTTCTTCGGCGATGGCGCGATCAATCGTGGGCCCTTCGCTGAAGGCTTGAACTGGGCTGCTGCGTTTTCGCTGCCGGTGCTATTCGTGTGCGAGGACAACCAGTGGTCGGCCACGACGCGCACCGCCTCCATGTCCGCAGGCGATGGCGCAGCCGCGCGGGCGCAGGCCGCGGGCGTGCCCTCAGAAGCGGTCGATGGCATGGACGTGGAAGCGGTGCATGCGGCGGCCGGGCGGCTGGTCGAACAGATCCGTGCGGGCCAGGGGCCGCGCCTGCTGCATGCGCGCACCTATCGCTTCAAGGGACATGTATCGGTGGATCCGGCGGCCTATCGCGATCCGGTCGAAGTGGCCCGTGCGCTGGAGGGCGACCCTTTGCCGCTCACACGCGCCAGATTGCTGGCGCGCGGCCTGAAGGCGGGCGATGTGGATCGCGCCATGCATGATGCGCGCGCTGAAGTGCAGGCGGCAGTGAATGCCGCAACGGCCGCGCCCTGGCCGGATGCACAGGCGGCCTTCACGGACATACAGGACATCGGCGCGGGGAGATGGGCATGAGCACCCAACAGATGACCTATGCGCAGGCCGGAGCCGATGCCCTGGCGCGTGCCATGCGCGAGGACCCGATGGTGGTGGCGCTGGGCGAGGACCTGGGTCGCGGCGGCATCTTCGGTCAGTACTCCGGGCTGCAGGCAGAGTTTGGCGCGCAGCGCGTGATCGACACTCCGATTTCCGAGTCAACCATCGTCGGCGCTGCCGTGGGCATGGCGCTCACCGGCCTCAAGCCCGTGGTGGAGATGCGGGTGATCGATTTCGCCTTGTGCGCCATGGACGAGATCGTGAACCAGGCCGCCAAGAACCGCTTCATGTTCGGGGGCCAGGGGCGGGTACCGGCCGTGATCCGCATGCCGATCGGGATCTGGAGCGCGTCCGCAGCCCAGCACTCGCAGTCTTTGGAGGCCTGGTTTGCCCATGTGCCGGGGCTGGTGGTGGTGGCGCCGTCTACACCCCAGGACAACCACGGCCTGCTGCGCGCCGCCATCGATTGCGGCGACCCGGTGGCCTACTTCGAACACAAGGAGCTGTGGGGTGAAAGCGGCCCGGTACACCCTGGCGAGCCAGTGCCGCTGGGCCGTGCCCGCGTGGCGCGCGCCGGGGGCGATCTCACGCTGGTGAGCTGGAGCAAGGCGGTCCAGGTCTGCCTGCAGGCGACCGTCGAGCTCGACGCACAAGGCGTGCAGGCCGAGGTGATCGATCTGCGCACCTTATGGCCCTGGGACCGCGATACGGTCCTGGCCTCGGCAGCACGCACCGGCCGGGTCCTGGTGGTGCATGAAGCCGTGCAGGTGGCCGGATTTGGTGCCGAAATCGTGGCCACGCTGGCACAGGAGGGGGTCGCACGGCTGGCACGGCTGGGAGCACCGCGAGCTCCGGTGGGCTATTCGCCAGGGCTTGAGGCGCTGGCACGCCTGACGCCACAAAAGATCGTGCAGGCTGCACAGGCCTTGTTGCGCCGCTAAACACCCGCTACAGCCAGGCCACGCGACGCTCGCCGGACGTCTGCCGTGACTTGCATCAATGGCCGCTCTCGAAGTGTGAACGCCGTGTGACGAAAGCCCTCGTTTAGGGGGTATCCGGTGCCTACACTTTTCTACATCGACTCCAGGTGTACGGCCATGATCTTCGACGACAGGACACGCAGCGCTTCAGACGCCCCAGATTCCGGGGGTGGACACCATGTGTCGCGCACCCATCGCACGGGAGAAGCAGTGATGATCATCGATGTCGATCAATCGGCTGCGATTCGGGCCCGTCACGGTTCAGCCGCAGGCGAGCAACTGGCTCAGGCCGTCGCCGAGACCCTGCGGCGCAGGCTGCGTCCCGGTGATCGTCTGGCGCTGCTGCGCGAGGATGAATTCATGGCGGTGCTGCCCGGTGCCCCGGGCGCCGAGCTGCCGCGCATCGAGTCGCGACTGCGCGATGGGGTCAAGGCCATGCGGCTGTCGATCGCCGGGCGTGAATGGCAGCTCAGCTGCACCATCGGGTCGGCCTCCAGCCAGCAACTCGCCGAGCAGTCACGCCGCCTGGATTCGCTGGTGCGCATGGCAGATGCTGCGCTGTACCGGGCGAAATCCGAGTCGCCGGCGCACTGAGCAGGCTCTTTTTAACCAGTCGATGCTCAACGCGTGACTCAGCCCTCTCACCAACCCTTACTCTGACCCTTCGCCGATTTTTCCCCGGCCCTTTCCCCGGTCCTCTTGCTGGCACTTTCCCTGGCCGCGTTCCGGGCACTGTCCCTGGCACTGGTCCTCCCGGGCTCGCCTCTCTGAACCGATCGGGCGACCCATGCGCGCAGAGCGCTTCGGGTATCGTTGAGTCACCGATCACGACAGGCTGACCCGCCAGGCTCAGCCATGGTTACGGGGAGACACCATGAGCACCACGCCAACGCAGGCCGTCATCGGCCTGACCGCCTCTGAATCCACGCCCTACTGGCCAGAGCCCGTCCGTGCGCCCGACGATGCGCCCAATGTCATCTACATCGTGTTCGATGACCTGGGCTTTGCCGACCTGGGCTGCTATGGCTCGGAAATCGCTACACCCCACATCGACGCGCTGGCCAAAGGCGGGCTGCGCTACACCAACTTTCATACGACCGCGCTGTGCTCGCCCACCCGCGCGGCCTTGCTGACCGGACGCAACCATCACTCGGTCGGGATGGGCGGGCTGGCTGACTGGGACCTGGGTTTTCCGGGCATGCGCGGGCGCATCGCCAAAAGTGCGGGCACCCTGGCCGAGATGCTGCGACTGGCCGGCTACAACACCTTTGCCACCGGCAAGTGGCATCTGACGCCCACCTTCGAAACCTCGCAGTCGGGCCCCTTCGATCAGTGGCCGCTGCAGCGCGGCTTTGACCGCTTCTACGGCTTTCTGGAAGGCGAAACCAGCCAGTGGCATCCCGAACTGGTGCGCGACAACCACCACATCGAAGCGCCAGACCGCGAGGGCTATCACCTGTCAGAAGACATCGTCGATCAGTCGATCGAATTCATCACCGAGCAGAAAGCCATCACACCCGAGAAACCTTTTTTTCTCTACATGTGCCTGGGTGCGCAACACGCTCCCCACCATGCGCCGGCGCACTTCGTCGACAAGTACATGGACGTCGCCGAGAAGGGCTGGGATGTGGTGCGCAGCGAGCGGCTGGCGCGCCAGAAGGCGATGGGCATCGTGCCGGCCGATGTGGAACTGCCCCCGCGTAATGCAGGGGTCAAGGCCTGGGATACGCTGAGCGACGGCGAACGCCGACTCGCCGTGCGGCTGCAGGCAGCGTTCGCCGGCATGCTCGAGCACGCCGATCTGCAGATTGGCCGACTGGTGTCGTTCCTGGCGCAATCGGGTCAGCTTGAAAACACCGTGATCGCGCTGATTTCAGACAACGGGGCCAGCCAGGAAGGTTCGCCCTTCGGCACGGTCAATGCCCTGCGCTATTTCAACGGCGTGCGCGACACGCTCGAAGAAAACCTGGCCCACCTCGATGAAATCGGTCAGGCACGGCTCAACAATAACTATCCGCTGGGCTGGGCGATGGCGGGCAACACGCCGCTGAAGCGCTACAAGCAGAACACGCACGGTGGCGGTGTTCGTGACCCGCTGATCGTGCACTTTCCCAAGCGCATTACCGAAGGCGGTGGCGTGCGCCACCAGTTCCACCATGTGTGCGACATCACGCCCACGGTGCTGGAACTCACCGGCGTGTCGATGCCTGCGAGCATCCACGGCGTGACCCAGCAGCCGCTGGAGGGCACGAGCCTGGCCTACAGCTTCGCCGCAGCCGATGCACCGACCCGCAAGCACACGCAGTACTTCGAGATGCTCGGCCATCGGGGGATCTGGCACGAAGGCTGGAAAGCGGTCACCTGGCATCGGCCGGGCACGCCCTTCGAGGCCGATCAGTGGGAGCTCTATCACCTGGCGAGCGACTTCAACGAGATGCATGACCTGGCCGCCGAGCAACCCGCCAAGCTGCAGGAGATGATTGCCCGCTGGTTCTCGGAAGCCGGCGCCTGTCAGGTGCTGCCGATGAACGACACGCTGAACCGCTTCGTGAGCTCCAACCCGCACAGCGTTGCCGCGCGTCGGCATTGGGAACTCAAACCTGGTGGCGGGCGCATTCCGCAGGCGGCATCACCCGATATCCGCAACCGTTCTTATCGCATCACCGCGCATGTCGACATTCCGGCGGGCGGCGCGCACGGTGTGCTGGTCGCGCAGGGCGACTGGTGCGGCGGCTACGCGTTCTATCTGCAGGACGGCCATCTGGTGCACGACTACAACTTCGTGAACAGGCATTACATCGTGCGCTCGGACCGACCCGTGCCCAGCGGGCGCTGCGAACTGAGCTATGCCATGCGCAAGACCGGCGAGTACACCGGTGAGGGCACGCTTCATATCAACGGGGAGGCTTGCGGGACCGTGAAACTGCCGCAGACCTATCGCGCGCAGGCCTCCTTCATCGGTCTGGAAGTGGGCCGCGCGCCGCGCCCCTCGGTCGGCGAGTTCGAGGCGCCCTTCCCGTTCACGGGCGTGCTGCACACGCTGGTGTATGACCTGGCCGATGATCAGGTCACCGATGCGCAGGGCGAGTTGCGCGCGGCGCTGCGTCAGCAGTAACGCGCGCGGCGCGCGTGCAGACCGGCCGGCGCATGCGCCAGTCGGTCTGCACGCTGGGTGGCCTCAGGTCTTGCGGCTGCGCGCCACCACGTCTTCGATCTTACTCACCAGCGGTGCGCCCAGTTGCGCTTTCCAGCGGGCATACGGTCGGCGGCAGGCGATCTGCCACTGTTCCATTTCGGCAGGCGTGGGCACCACCACATCGACACCCAATGCACGCACCCGCTCCACATCCACGGCATAAATATCGCGCACGATCTTGATCTGCTGCGCGGCGGCGTCCCGTGCTGCCTCGCGCACGATTTTCTGGTCCTGTGGCGACCAGGACTGGAACACCGGGTTGGCGATGGCAAACAGCAGGATGTCGTTGGAGTAGTTCCACTTGGTCACGTACTTCTGGCCAAGCGTGTGGATCTTGGCGGCCATGAAGAGCTCCATCGGGTTCTCCTGGCCATCAACCGCGCCCGAGGCCAGTGCCGGCTGCGCATCAGCCCAGCTCATGGCCGTGGGGTTGGCGCCCATGCCCGACATGATCTCCAGATACATGGGGCTTGCCACCATGCGGATCTTCAGGCCCTTCAGGTCCTCGGGCTTGCGCACCGGGCGCTTGCTGTTGGACAGCTGCCGATAGCCGGTTTCACCGATCGCCAGCGGCTCGGCACCCGCCTTGCGGATGATGTCGAAGAAGTCCTTCTGCACAGCGTCGGATGCGACCACAGCGTCGTAAGCCTTGTGGTCGGGCATCAGGAACGGCATGGCGAAGATGCCGCACTCCTTGACCGTACCCGACCAGTTGATCGGCGCGCCGCACAGCACGTCGATGATGCCCTGGCGCATGGCTGCGAACTCGCGGTCCTGCTGGCCCTGCACCAGGCTCGCGCCCGGGTACTGCTTGATGTTGATGCGCCCGTTGGTGCGCTCGCGCACCAGGTTCGCGAAGATCTCGCCACCCTTGCCCCAGGCAAAGCTGGGCGGCACGACGGTCGACATCTTGTACTCGGCGCGGTACTGCTGCTGCGCCTTGAGGATGGTGGGAAAGCCGAGCACTGCCGCACCGGTGGCGGAGGATTTGAGAAGGTCACGTCGCTGCATGGGGGCGTCTCCTGAGGAGGGCTCCTTAGGGAGCCGTTGTATGAAAAACCGATTCGCGCTGTGATTCGGGTCGCGGTGTTTTGGGTCGCTGTGGTTTAAGTCACTGTGGTTTGCGTGATTGCGAGACTGACCGATCAGCCATGCACAAAGCAGAGGGCGCGAGTCAAACAGGCTGCGGCCATCGTGTCAATCACCCGGACACACCGGGCATCAATAACCCAACGCGCGGGGCAGCCATAGCGCGAGTTCGGGAAACGCCGCCACCAGGCCCGCTGCACCCAGGAAAAACACCACCAGCCAGCCCACCCAGGGCACAGTCTGTTCGATGCGCACCCCGGCCAGTCGGCAGGCCACCAGCAGATTCACTGCCATGGGCGGAGTGAACTGGCCGATAGCGATCAGCATGGTGAGCAGCACACCGAACCACACCGGGTCCCATGCAAAGAGGCGCATGAGCGGCACGAAGAGTGGCAGGAAGATCAGAAAGATCGACACGCCGTCCAGGAACATGCCGACGATGAACAGCAGCACGGCCAACAGCATGAGCGTGGCGGCGCTGCCCAGCCCTAAACGGCGAATGGCCTCGACCAGCGGATCGGCCAGGCCCAGGGTGGCCACCGAGTAAGCGAAGATCGCCGCCAGACCCAACACCAGCATGATCACTGCAGAAGTTTCAGCCGCCTCCAGAAAAATGCTCCAGAGGTCTCTGACACCGATGGTCCGGTGTACGAACATCCCGACCGCCAGGCCATAGACCACCGCCACGACCGCCGCTTCGGTCGGCGTGAACCAGCCGGCCCGCATGCCTCCTAGAATGAGCACCGGTGCGGCCAGGCCCCAGGACGCTTCACGCAGCGAGGCCCAGAAGGGCGGGCGCGGCAGCTCGCGTTCGGCCTGACCCAGACCATGGCGGCGCGACATCCAGACAGCTGGAATGATCAGTGCCAGCCCGGCCAGAATGCCCGGCACCATGCCCGCCGCAAAGAGTGCCGGCACCGAGGCGCCCGGCACCATCACGCTGTAGACGATGAAGGCAATGGAGGGCGGGATGAGCACATCGGTGGCGGCGGCGGCGCCCACGATGGAAGCCGAAAACGGCGCCGGATAACCGGCGCGTGCCATGGCGGCAATCATGACACCACCGACCGCGGCCGCATTGGCGGGGCCCGAGCCCGAGATGCCGCCCATCACCATAGCCACCAGAATCGCCACCATCGGCAGCATGCCGGGTGCACGCCCGGTGCAGGCCACCGCAAAGTCGACCATGCGTTTGGCCACGCCAGAACGATCGAAGATCGAGCCCACCAGCACGAACATGGGCAACGCCAGCAGCGGGTATTTGGCAATGCCGGCGTGAAAGTTCTGCGGCGCCGCCAGCAGGCCCCACAACATGGATTCGCCATTGGCCAGGCCAATGGCCAGCGCCCCGCCCACGCCTAGCGACACCCCAATGGGCACGCCCAGCATCATCAGGACGAGAAAAGATACGAAGAGCAGCGCGCCAATCATCGTGGCACGCCGTCGTCTGGCGTGGCCTCAGAAGCCGGTTCGCCGGGCAGCATCTGGCCGCGTCGCACGCGTGCGAACACTTGCGCCGCACGCACGGCCAGCGCGAAACAGAGCACCGGGACCCACACCGTGTACCACCAGCGCGGCACGCCCAGCGCCATCGTGGTCTCGGCGAAGTGAAACTCGTCCCACACCACACGCATGGACAGCAGGCCGAGCAGAATGAAAAAGCCGCAGGTTGCCGCCGCCGACAGCAAACCGAGGCGCCGCCTGCGCCGCGCCGAACCGGTCTCGTAAAAAAATTCGATTCGCACATGCCGATCGCGTGTGGCCGCGCCGCACGCGCCGGCCAGCGTCATGATCACCATGAGCGCAATCGACACTTCCTCGGTGGGCGCGAGCGTTTCGTCGGTGAGATAACGCACCACTACATTGGCCAGCGTGAGCAGCACCAATCCGGCCATGCACAGCACGGCAATCGTGTCTTCCCATTGCACGCGAAACGATCTGCCAGACGGTGGGCGGGCAGCGGTATCGGCAGAGCGATCAGGGGGAGCGGACATGCGAGGCATCGGCAAAAGAACCGCCATTGTGCCGGCAAGGCGCCTGTGACGCTGAATTCGCTACACTCGAGCGACCCGGTGCGCGGCCTGATCGCGCTCATGATCGCGCACATTCACCCGCCGCACTCCGTCCAGCGCATGCAGCGCACTACCACTCTTTCTGCGCGCGAGTCAGCGCGCACGAGCGCACTGACCCTTGCCCGCACGCTCGCCGTGGCCCTGGCGGGCGGTGCGCTGTTCAAGGCCATTCATGCGCCGCTGCCCTGGATGCTCGGGCCGCTGATCGCCTGTGCGCTGGCAAACATGCGCGGTGCGCAGCTGCGCCTGCCTGCGGCCGGGCGCAACTACGGGCAGTGGGTGATCGGCACAGTGTTGGGCCTGTACTTCACGCCACCGGTGCTGCGCCAGGTGCTCGGTCAGGCGCCCTGGATTGCGCTGGGCGTACTCTGGGCGATCGGGCTGGGGCTTGCGTTTGCCTGGTCTTTGCGCCGCTTTGCGCGGGTCTCGCGCGAGACCGCGTTCTTTGCGGGCTCCATCGGTGGCGCCTCCGAAATGGCGCTGCTGGGCGAGCGGGCGGGGGCGCGCGTGGATCAGATCGCCGCCTCGCACAGTCTTCGTATCACGCTCGTGGTCCTGTTGGTGCCGATGGTCTATCGACTGCTGGATCTGCATGGCAGCGACCCGTACCAGATCGGTGCCAGCGCGATTGACCTGCGGGGGCTGGCGATGCTGACGTTCTGCACGCTGTCCGCCGGCTGGCTCTTTCGCTGGCGCGACTGGCCCAACGCCTGGGTGCTCGGCCCACTTGCGGTGACCATCGTGCTGACCGGCAGCGGTCAGACCTGGAGCGCGATACCGGCACCGATGATCATCGCCGGGCAACTGGCGATTGGTGCGTCGCTCGGGTCACGCTTTACGCCTGAGTTTTTCGAGCAGGCGCCGCAATTCCTGATGGTGGTGGCCGCCACCACGCTGACCGGCATGGCAGTCACCGCGCTGGCCGCCTGGGCGCTGAGCGGCGTGGCGGGCATTGCGCCGGCCACCCTGGTGCTGGCCACCGCACCGGGCGGCATTGCAGAGATGAGCCTCACCGCCAAGACGCTGCAGTTGGGCGTGCCGGTGGTGACCGCCTTTCACGTGATCCGCCTGGTGGCGATCCTGACGCTCACCCCGCGGATCTATCGCCTTGTTGGCGCCTGGAGAGGCTGGCGCGTCTGATCAGCGCGCCCTGGCCGCCACAGGCTGACGCACGGCGCGCACGCGCGCGGTCGCCTTTGCTGCTGACGTGCCAGCGCCGGTACTGCGTGCCGCCTTGGCAGGTGCTTTTTTGGCAGCCGACTTCTTGGCCACGGCATTGCTGACCACGGCCTTTTGCACCGCGGTGTTCTTGGCGCGCTTGCTCTGAGCCGTGCGCGCCGGCGCGTCTGCGCGCTTTTTCGCGGCCTTGGCAGCCTTGGTGGCCGGGGCGGATTTTGCAGGCGCTTTGGCGGCCTTCACGGCAGACACTGCACTGCGCACCACCTTCGCGGCGCTCTTGCGGCCACTGCGGCTTTGCGCCTTGGGTGCTGCGGCAGTCTGCTCGGAGAGGTCACGCAGTTTTTCGAGCATCACAATCACGCGACGCAATGCCGCGGGCGGAATATGCCTGGAAGCCCGCAGCAGCGTTTCGTGCGCAAGGGTTTCGACATCGCGGCTTGCAGCACCGGATCGGATCCAGTGGTCGATTTGCGCGAGCGTCTGCTTCAGGGTGGGTTGAGACATCAGGGCATCCATGTAGAAAAACGACGAAGCCCGCACGATACGCGCGGCGCGCGCGCTGCGCACCCTGCACACTCAAGTGATGCGGTCAGCGCGCCACCGCCGGCACTGCACGACTGGCCAATTCAAGCCACTGTGCATCGTCGCGCGGCCAGGCCCGCTCGGGCAGTTCGTCCAGATGCCGCAGAATCTGCTTCAGATGCCAGGTGGGCGGTGCACCCAGCGAAAGCGGGCAATGTCGCCACAGGGCGCGCAAGGTGTTGTGCTGCACGTTGAAATGGGCTGAGAGGGCTTCGATCACCCAGCGGTCCTGGCCTGAGTCGACTGCATGGCGCAGTGCTTCGCGTCCATCTGGTGCGCGCAGCAGGGCAGGCCTGGGGTCGTGTTCTGCAGCCGCCACCAGCCCAATGCGCCGGCGTGGCATGGCCTCGATCAGGGTTTCAGCAAAGCACTGGGCGAAGGCCGGCAGCTTGCTCAGCACATACGCCCGCTGGGCCGCATGACGTGCGCCGGTCAGCAGCCAGTTGTAGCAGCCCAGATGCTGGCCTGCACGCGTGCGTCCCAGTTTGACGAGAGTGATCGGCTCCAGGGTGGCCTCGATCAGCGCCGCCATGCGCCGTTCGGCTGCGCCCTCACGCAGGTCCATCGAGCGCAGCACGCGACCGTAGAAGCTGACATCGATCACCTCGCGGCGCAGGGCCTGTCGCAGCTGGGCCATGAAATCAGGGTAGCGGGCGCTGCGATCGAACAGACTGCCTGCGACCTCGGGCTCGAGGCGATGCTCGCGGGCGAGGTGGCTGCCCCAGTCGTCGCGGCGCGCCTCCAGAATCGTGAGCATGTTCTCGCCCAGTGCGGCGAAGAGCACATCGAGGGTCGCGGCCTGGGCAGCCTGCAGCGGTAAGGCACCGCCCTCGGGAAGCTGCGTCAAGCCTGGGTCGGCCTGCGCATGCACCCAGCGGGCCAGCGAGTCGACCAGCCGGCGCAGCGTGGCGTCGGTCAGCAGGCTGCGAAAGTCGTAGACGCACTGATGGCGATCGACGCCAATGAACCGGATGCCATGACCCCAATCGCGGGTGAGCTGCGCAAAGATCGGGTTAGTCATGAGTGACAACCGCGAGGCCAGCGGCAAGGTCAGTGCAAAGAGCCGCCAGTCGGGCGAAGGGTTGCGCCAGAGCAGAGCGCGCGGCGTGGCCAGATAGGCATGCGCGCTGGCCGCCAGCTCAGGGCCGACCTGACCTGGATCGAGCAGGTCGATGTCGATCGGATAGGTATCGACCCGGATCGCTTCGAAGTCCATGGGGAGCCGGGTGGGGCGCAGCGCAGCGGGGCGGACCGTGCGTGGCGCGCAGCGGGTTGCGGGTCAGTCGGCCCGTTTGGCCACGAACAGCAAACCGCCGCCAAATGCGAGCAGCGCACTGGCGATGAGGGTACGGGCCACTGACCCGCGCCACATGGCTTCAAGTGCGACGGCGGCGCCCGCAGTCAGAAGAATGCGCGCGGTGCCGGCGGTACGTTGGGCGGGTGACAGTTCAGGCATGGCTCCATCCTAAGCCCACTATCGGCGCAATGCATGAAAATTTTGTCGGCATCCGGGGTTGAAGGGCATCAGCGGTAGCCGCTGGGACCCGGAAGGAAGTCGAGCGCTTGCAGTTTCCGCAGGGCTGCTGCCTGGTCGCTCCGCATATCGGCCAATCGGGGCAGCCAGTTGTCAGCACGCAACGCACGCATCGCGAGGTGTCAGTCGAAGAAGGGTCGTCGAAGTCACCCTCAACCCCGATGAGCGGTGCCGGCCAGACTCGCTCACCGAGCGGCGCGAGCCACGGTCGCAGCGCAGCGATCGGCGCGGTCGCAGATGATCTCGGCAAACAACTCCAGGGCCGCTCTGTCGAACCCGGGTCGCGAAAGCGCTGCTGCGACGGAGGCCGCTTTCTCGAGGACGCCCTTGCCGATCTGTGCTTGCCGTGCGCATCCGCGTTCCCAGCGATCACATTGAAGATCACGGCATCCGGAAGCTTCAGCACATCGAACGCAGGTCTTGCAGCGATGCGCCGCAGTAGTGCAAAGCAGTCTTTGAAAGCCGGGCCGCCCTCGCTGGCGTATTTGGTCTCCGGGGGCACGCCGAGCGCCTGGCAAAAATCTTCCTGATGGATTCGCCGCGCAGTGCCATCGTCATCCATGGCGCGGTCATATCGCTGCACCAGCAAAAACGTTCGATCGCGAATATGGCGCGGCTCGATCGGCGCCACATCAAGGCCGATGGCGGCGGCAAGGCGCATCACGAAGGCCTCGTTCTCGGTCGTGGCCGACAAGCGCGAAATGGGCGGTTTGAGAATATGCGTGGTCGGCTGGCCCGGCACAGGCAACGCCACCGCCCCGTCCACCAGAACTACGGGCACCTTCGATTGCGCGCCAGCGAGCGACAGACGCAGGCCTTCCCCTCATGCCATGAGCGGGCGGGTAGGCAGCGTGTCCAGCACACGGATCAAGGCTGCTCCGTCAAGCGGGGTGAGCCTCTGGTCGACATTCAGAGCGGTCTGCGTTTCGCCAGGCGCCAGCAGCTGGAGCGCGCCCACAACGCGCCCGTCCCACCAGACATCGAGGGTGCGCGTTATGCTTTGCGCGCTCGTTTGGGCTCGGGCGGCGGCGTGATCTCGAGCGAGCATCCGAGAGCATCGAGGACCTGAAGCGCTTTGCCGATTTGCGCGGTCGGCTTGCCTGCTTCGAGATCGACGATGAAACGCAGGCCGACGCCAGCTGCGCCCGCAAGCTCGTCCTGCCGCAGGCCAGCGGCCTTGCGGGTGGCTCTGACAAGGTTGCCGAGCTCGACGGTAGTAACGCTTCGTCTGACCATAATATTTCCCGCTCAGGAAATTTTACGTTTTAATGCGCGTCTGTCACCAACATATTCCCGTTCGGGAAATCTGATTCCGCCAAAGCACTTCAGCTGAGAGCGCCTAGGCGCGGTCACGCAGGGCTGCGTCCGTCTCGGCCAGATCAGACAGGGACACATTGGCGCCGCACACCAGCACGCCGACCCGCTCGCCGGACTGCGGCGCCCAGGCACCACCGATGAT
>DGIT01000029.1:57012-57922 GCA_002386465.1 Burkholderiales bacterium UBA4615
GCCGCCAGCGCGCAGGCGCCACCGGGCTCGGACGCCACCCTCAGCTGCGACCACAACAGCGACTGGGCCTCGCGGATCTGCGCATCGGTCACGCATACGCTGTGCGCCACGCGGC
Source organism: Burkholderiales bacterium UBA4615 (assembly GCA_002386465.1). GTDB lineage: Bacteria > Pseudomonadota > Gammaproteobacteria > Burkholderiales > Burkholderiaceae_E > UBA4615. The sequence continues at coordinate 57,128 of DGIT01000029.1, forward strand.
GCTGTGCGATCGGGAACATCAGTTCGCCCACCCGGCGGGCGCCCAGCGCATCGGCCGCCAGGCCCTGCGGCTGGATCTCGACGATCCGCCCCGCCGCCAGCGCGTCATGCAGGGTCGGGCAACCCTCGGATTCGACCGCCACCAGACGCGGCACCCGCTGGCCGGCCTGGGCTTGAGACTCGAGCCACGCAGCGATGCCGCCAATCAGACCGCCGCCGCCGACCGCGATCAGCACCACGTCCAGATCGGGGGATTGCTGCAGCCATTCACGCATCAGCGTGCCCTGACCCGCCAGCGTCTCGTACTGATCGTAAGCATGCGACACCAGCGCACCGGTTTGCGCTGCAAACGCCTGGCTGGCCGATAAGGCCTGCGCGTACTCCTCGCCCTGGGCATGGACGGTGGCGCCCAGCGCCCGCAGGCGATCCTGCTTGGCCTGCGGCGCGGTGCGCGGCACGAAGATGTCGGCGGCCATGCCCACTGCCCGGGCCGCCTGCGCCACGGCAATCCCGTGATTGCCGCCGGACGCAGCCACCACCCGCTCGGGGGCCGGCTGGCCCGCCTGACGCGCGGCCTGCTGCGCACCGAGCAGCCGGGTGAAGGCACCGCGGGCTTTGAAGGTGCCCGACACCTGCAGGCATTCGAGCTTCAGGGTCATCGGGTGGCCGCCCAGTTCTGCGGCGATGACAGGCGTCACCCGCACCCAGGGTGCGATGAGTGCTGCGGCGGCTTCGATGGCCAGGCCGTCGGGTGCGCGAGCGAGGTCGGACGGGGCAGGTGGCATGGCGGACTCAG
>DGIT01000130.1:0-1578 GCA_002386465.1 Burkholderiales bacterium UBA4615
TAAAATACCTATTAGATACGCGCCGGCTACGCCCACCCACGGCAGGAATAGCGCCGTACATCCAACGCACGCCAGCAGTGCCAAAACAATCGCTGAACCCATCTGTGCCCTCAGGCATTGGCGGGTATCGGCACCACACGCCGAGTGGCCCCGCTCATCTCTATGAACAAACTCGCATAATGCTGGGCCATGCCGCTGGCGGAAAACGATTCCGTCACACGCAGCTTCGCCGATTCCGCCAAACGGTTAGCCAAAGCCCGATCGGCGGCCAAATTCCTCAGGCACTGCGTCAGGGAATCGGCGTCGCCCACATCGAACGCAAGCCCGGTCTGCTGCTCTGAAATCAGATCCGCTATACCGGGAATACGGGTGCCGACGATGGGCACACCCGCTGCCATCGCTTCCATCAGGCAGCGAGGAATACCCTCGAGGGACGACGGTAAAACCAGTGCACTAAAGCCACGCAGAAAGTCCAACCTGTCTTCCCTGAAGCCCACGAAATGCACCTGCCCCTCAATCCCAAGGCTGCCAGCCTGTGATTCCAGAAGGGCTCTTTGATCACCGTCGCCCACCACGAACAGCCTCGAGTAAGCGTTTTGCATCCGTGCGAAGGCATCGATCAGCGTGTCCACGCGCTTGCGCGCAATCAACTGTCCGATGTAGCCCACCACAAACTCGCCTCGTGCGCGCGCAGCCTGTACTTCGGAAGCAACCGCATCCGAGCCTGTCACCTCCGACAGGTCCACGCCGTTGGAGATCAACTGAACCTTGCCCTTGAGCCAGGGCAAGCCACGCAGCCCCCGTTCAAGATCACCAGACAAGGGTGCAACCACATGAGCCCGCGCAAAAGCCAGCCGCTCGAGCCATTCATAAGCCTGCAACTTCAAACCTGCGTCGGTGTTCCAGCCATGTGGCGTCGCAAGCAATTTGCAATGCGTGCCGCGCACGGCAATGGCCCCAAGAATGGTCGGCTTGTAAAAGTGCGTGTGCAGCACATCTATCTGCAGTTCTGCAATGACACGCCTAAGCCCACCAACCGCCTGAGCACTCAGCTTTCCAGGCGCTTGAATCGTTAGGGTTTCAAAACCCAGCGCACGCGCATGCTCACACAACGGCGGCTCTTTTCCGCTGGCTTCGTCCTGGATCACACCGATCACGGTCTCAACCTGGTCACGCGGCAGGTGCTTGGCCAGTGCCATGATCCAGCGCTCTGCACCGAACATGCCCGCCGGGCTGCCCAGTTGCAGCACGCGCACAGGCCGGTTAATCCCGGCTGACTGCTCAGGCCGCACGCTGCATCTCCGCAGCGGGCTTATCACGCTGGGTCTGCCACAGGGCAAACATCATCGCTCCCCAGATAAACACGCTGTGATCGCGGTGCCCGCTCAGATGCTCGTTCCAGGTTCGCTGCAAGGCCGGTCGGTCGAGCCAGTTACGCACCGGCGAATTTGAATCGAACAGCAGCCCCTCGGTCATCGGCCTTAACTCCTGCCTGAGCCATCTCGCTGCAGGAATCGAAAAACCACGCTTGGGCATCTCAACAACTTCCTTAGGCAACCGTTGCTCAGCAAGTCTGCG
>DGIT01000130.1:1648-2915 GCA_002386465.1 Burkholderiales bacterium UBA4615
CCAAATTCAATGATCGCCGGATCAAGCAAAGGGCATCTCACTTCCAGTGAATGCGCCATGCTCACACGATCAACCTTGGCCAGGACATCGTCGGTCATGTACAGATGAATATCGGTGTGCTGCGCCCGACCGACGGCATCCAGTGCATCACTGCCGTTGTACAAAGGGATCACCGTCTCGCGCGCGGTGTATCCCTGCAGACGACCCATGAAATCGGTGGAATACACCTGTCTGCGAGTCTCGTCCCGCAAGAAGGCAAGGTCCCGATAGAAGGCCTCGGCGTCTGACTGCGCCAGATTGCCCAGAATGGTTTTGAGCCTCAGCGGCTTGGGTAACCGAGCCGATGCCGGCCAGATCGAAGCTGCTGCGCCAAACACCGCACTTCTCAGCGCAGCAGGCACACGCCGCCGAATACGCGCCTCATGCTGATGCGGAAGGTATCGGAAGGTATAGCCGCCGAAGGCCTCATCGCCGCCATCGCCCGAAAGCGCAACAGTCACCTGCCGGCGAGCCATTTCGCAGACATACCAGGTGGGCACTGCACTGGAGTCTGCCAGCGGTTCATCGAAATGCCAGGCGATCCATGGCAACAGATCCGCCGCCTGCGGCGTGACCACCGCATCGTGATGATCGGTGGCCAAACGAGATGCAGTCACGCGGGCCACATCAATCTCATTGAACTCGCGCTCGCCGAACCCGATCGTATTGGTGATGACTGGGCGATCACTTTGGCGCGCCATGGACTCAACCACCAGCGATGAGTCCAGCCCTCCAGACAAAAAGGCGCCCAGGGGCACCTCACTGACCATGCGGCATTTCACCGCCTCATCCAGCAAGCGGCCGAGTTCCTCGGACGCTTCATCCAGGCCAAGTGCATGGGTCTTGGCGAAGCTGAGGTTCCAGTAGCGCCATTCGCGAACGCCCCGAGCGCTGAACGACATTGCATGCGCCGGGCGCAACTTCTGTACGCCCTTGTAGATCGTCTTGGGCGACGGAATGTAGCCAAGAGTGAAATATGCGTCCATCGCTTCAGGGTCGATCTCATCCGGGCATGACCCACCGGCTCTGAGCGCCTTGAGCTCTGAAGCGAACGCCAGCCGCTGACCCTGGCGCAGCCAATACAAAGGCTTTTCGCCCACCCTATCGCGAGCCAGCAACAGCGTCTGATTGCGCGCATCCCATAGCGCGAAGGCGAACATCCCATTGAGCCGAGCCAGACATGCCTCGCCCCAGGCCAGATAGGCCTGCAGGATCACCTCGGTATCGG
>DGIT01000108.1 GCA_002386465.1 Burkholderiales bacterium UBA4615
GCAAGCCGTCTGTTTTTATACCCTGGCATGGCTAGGTTTGATCCGAACCCAGCCCCCGCTGCCAGGTCGATGGCAGGGTGCCAAATCCTCGCTTGGCGCGCGTGCCAAGCCAGTACCCGAATTGCGGCGGCACCTGGCGGAATGGGCCATCGATGCCCAGCTTTTGCGCGGCATCCATCGGCCAGTTGGGGTTATTGAGAATTTCGCGGCCCACCGCAATCAGGTCTGCCCGACCTTCTTGCAGAATTTGCTCCGCCTGGTCGCCATGGATGATCAGGCCGACCGCCATCGTCATGATGTCTGCGTGCTTGCGAATGTAATCCGACAGCGGCACCTGATAGCCGTACTTGATCTCGGTACCAAGGATCGGGGCGCGATCGGTGATGCCGCCTGAAGAGCAGTCGATCACATCAACCCCTTTGGGCTTGATGATGCGCGCGAGTGCCGCGCTTTGTTCTGGACCCCAGCCTGAGTTGTCCTCGACCGAGAGCCGGATGAAGAGCGGCTTATGAGCGGGCCAATAGGTGCGCACCGCTTCGACGATCTCGATCGCAAAGCGCATGCGGTTGGCGTCTGAACCACCGTATTCATCGGTGCGCTGATTGGCCTGGGGTGACAGGAACTGATGCACCAGGTATCCGTGCGCCGCATGGATTTCGAGTACATCGAATCCGGCCGCGTCGGCCCGGCGTGCAGCCTGCCCCCAGGCCTGCACCAGTTCTTTCACCTCGCGGGTGTCCAGTGCGCGCGGGGTGGCCCACCGGTCGCTGTGCGCGATGGCGCTGGGGGCAACCGGATTCCACTCGTCCCAGTCATCAATCTCGGGCGAGCGCTCCAGACTCTTGTCTCCCTCCCAAGGGCGCGAGGCACGGGCCTTGCGTCCGCTATGACCCAGCTGGATGCCAGCCACCGCACCCTGAGCCTTGACGAACGCAGTGATGCGCTGCAAGGGCTCGATAAAGGCGTCGTCCCAAAGACCAAGATCGCCGACCGTGCCGCAGCCGCGCCGCTCCACTTTTGTGGACTCGACGATCACCAGCCCCGCCCCGCCGGCTGCAAATTTGCCTGCATTCACGATATGCCAGTCAGTGGGGAAGCCCTTCACTGCCGAGTATTGGTGCAGAGGGGGAACCACGATGCGATTGCGAAGGGTGACGCCGCGAATGGTCAGTGGCGAAAACAAGAGGGTGTCGGTCATGGCGCGCTCCTTGGATGGATGGGCAGGGTCAGCGCGGGCCAGTCGCTCCGTTGCTGCGCTGCAGCCGGCAACAGGTCCTGGCTCGGTCGCCTCAGGGTAAGCTCCCGCCGATGTAGACCGCAACCTTGCACAACAGAAAGCGAAGCATGAGACGCGTTTTGATCGTACTGGCGATGGCTCTGTTCAATACCGGGGCGGCGTTCGCCCAGAGCGAATACATCGAGAGCTGCTGCAGAGGCACTGCCAATCCCATTGGCAAATATGGCAGTACGGATTTGCCGCGCACCGCATTTGCGGTCACGTACAACACCTCTGGAGCCAAGTTGCAGTCACCCCGGGTCACGCTCTATCTCGGAGTGCAGTGCGACGCGTATTCGCCGCAGTACGGAAACGGTGCCTGGGGCTGGGCTAATGGCGGCACGCGTGTGACCTTCGCAGATGGCCGAGCTATCGGCTTTCCCAGGCAGGTCCTGGATGATCTGATTGATCGCACGAAAGGCCGCTGCGGTTTCTAAGGCGTGTCAGGACATGCAGATAGAGCGCACGGCGGCTCTGTTTGAACCAAGGCTGCAGTCGGTTGCTCCGCACGGCCACGTTAGAATCAGGCGTGTCGCGCGCCATCCAGCGAACGCGGGACCACCCCACACACCACCTACAGGGCAGGAGACCCAGCCATGAAAATTGATTCAAGCATCAGCGCAGTCGTGACCGGAGGCGCTTCGGGCCTGGGGCGTGCTACGGCAGAGGCGCTCGCCGCAGCCGGCGTCAAAGTGGCCATCTTCGACATCAACGAAGCGACCGGCACCGAAGTGGCCAAGGCCATCGGCGGCCTGTTCTGCAAGGTCGATATCAACAGCGAAGAGAGCGTCGTGGAAGGTTTTGCCAAGGCGCGCGCAGCACACGGCCAGGAGCGGGTGCTCGTGCATTGCGCGATGACTTCGCGTCGCGGCAAGACGCTGGCCTTCGACAAGGCCGCTGGCAAACTCAAGCGGCTGCCTACCAGCGATTACGAAGCCGGCGTGCAGGGCGTGCTGGTGGCCAGCTACCGTGTGGCCTCGCTTTCGGCTGAAGGCATGGCCAATTTGCCCGCGCTGGAAGACGGCGAGCGTGGCAGCATCGTGCTGACCGCTTCAGTGGCTGCACAAGACGGGCAGATCGGTCAGGTGATCTATGGTTCGGCCAAGGCTGGCGTCAATGGCCTGGTGCTGCCCATGGCGCGCGATCTGTCGGACATCGGCATTCGCGTCAACTGCATCATGCCGGGTATTTTTGCCACACCGCTGATGCTGGGCGCTACGCCGCAAGTGCTCAACAGCCTGAGTGCTTCGGTGCCTTTCCCCAAGCGTCTGGGCAAGCCCGACGAGTACGCCAGTCTGGCAATGGAACTGTCGCGTAACTCGTATTTCAACGGCCAGTGCATTCGCCTGGACGGTGCTATTCGGATGGCACCCCGCTGAACGATCGACCGCGGGCGCTTCGCTTTGCAGCGAGCGACCGCGGTGCTTGATCTCAGAACGCGTCGCCCGGCACGCGCACCCAGCCTTCCATCAGGACCCGGGCGCTGCGGCTCATGATGGCTTTCTTCACCACCCACTCGCCGCCCTCCTGAGTGGCCTGTGCGCCCACGCGCAAAGTGCCCGAGGGGTGACCGAAGCGCACGGCATCGCGCGCACCGCCGCCCGCTGCGAGGTTCACCAGCGTGCCTGGAAGAATGGCCGCCGTACCAATGGCAACGGCAGCGGTGCCCATCATCGCGTGATGCAGTTTGCCCATCGAGAGCGCTCGCACCAGCAGGTTCACGTCCGACGCAGCCACCGCCTTGCCGCTTGAGGCGACGTAATCCGCCGGTTTGGCCACGAAGGCTACCTTCGGTGTGTGCTGGCGCTTGGCGGCTTCGTCCACATGCTTGATCAGACCCATGCGCACGGCACCGTGAGCGCGGATGGTCTCGAACGTGGCCAGGGTTTTCGGGTCGCCGTTGATGGCGTCCTGCAGTTCGGTGCCTGTGCGCCCGATCTGCTCGGCATTCAGAAAGATGGTCGGGATGCCGGCGTTGATCATCGTGGCCTTGAGCGTGCCCACACCTGGGACCTCAAGGTCATCGACCAGATTGCCAGTGGGGAACATCGCGCCGCCAGCCCCTTCTTCCTCGGCGGCCGGATCCATGAATTCCAGCTGCACTTCGGCCGCCGGGAAGGTCACGCCATCCAGTTCAAAGTCGCCGGTTTCCTGCACAGCGCCTTCGGTGATCGGGACATGCGCGATGATGGTCTTGCTGATGTTGGCCTGCCAGATGCGTACGATGGCCACGCCGTTTTTCGGCACTCGCGATGGGTCGATCAGCCCGTTGCTGATGGCAAAGGGGCCGACTGCCGCAGACAGGTTGCCGCAGTTGCCGCTCCAGTCGACGAAGGCTGAGTCGATCGACACCTGACCGAAGAGGTAGTCCACATCGTGATCCGGTCGTGCGCTCTTCGACAGGATCACGGTCTTGCTGGTGCTGGAGGTGGCCCCGCCCATGCCGTCGATTTGCTTGCCGTAAGGGTCTGGGCTGCCAATGACGCGCATCAGCAGCGCATCGCGGGCCTTGCCGGGCACCTGGGCCGATGCGGGCAGGTCCTGGAGGCGAAAGAACACGCCCTTGCTGGTGCCGCCCCGCATGTAGGTAGCGGGAATCTTCACTTGCGCAACATGAGCCATGAGCGTCTCTTTCTCAGGATGCCTGACGGGAGGATTCGAGGAAGTCCTGGGCGAAGCGCTGCAGCACGCCGCCTGCGTCATAGACCGACACTTCCTCGGCGGTGTCGAGGCGGCAGGTGACTGGCACCTCGACCTTCTCGCCGTTTTTGCGATGGATCACCAGGGTGAGGGTGGCGCGCGGCGTGCGAGCGCCCAGCACATCAAAGGTCTCGGTGCCGTCAATGCCCAGCGTGGTGCGCGTGGTGCCGGCCTTGAACTCCAGCGGCATGACGCCCATGCCGATGAGGTTGGTGCGGTGAATGCGCTCGAAGCCTTCGGCCACGATCGCTTCCACCCCGGCCAGGCGCACGCCTTTGGCCGCCCAGTCGCGTGATGAACCCTGGCCGTAATCGGCGCCCGCCACGATGATCAGCGGCTGCCTGCGGTTCATGTAGGTCTCGATAGCCTCCCACATCCGCATGACCTTGCCTTCGGGCTCCACGCGGGCCAGTGAGCCGGCCTTGAGCTTGCCGTCGACCACGGCCATCTCGTTTTTCAGGGTTGGATTGGCGAAGGTGGCGCGCAGCGCAGTGAGGTGGTCACCACGGTGGGTGGCATAGGAGTTGAAGTCTTCTTCGGGCAAGCCCATTTTGGCGAGGTATTCGCCAGCGGCGCTGTCCGCAAGAATGGCATTCGACGGCGAGAGGTGATCGGTGGTGATGTTGTCGCCCAGTACTGCGAGCGGACGCATGCCTCGCAGCGTGCGCTCGCCGGCCAGTGCGCCTTCCC
>DGIT01000050.1 GCA_002386465.1 Burkholderiales bacterium UBA4615
ACTGCCTGTTGGACCTGCCAGGAAATCAGGAACCGGCGCTTGAAGTGCCGTCGGGTCGTCGGGATCAGCTCCTGCCAGCACGCCCAGCATGACGCCGCAGTCGGCCGCCGTGCGGCACATGGGGCCGATATGGTCGAGCGAGGCGGCGAGCTCGAAGGCGCCATGGCGGGAGACCCGGCCCCAGGTTGGCTTGAGCCCGGTCACTCCGCAGGCAGCCGACGGAAAGCGAATCGAGCCTCCGGTATCCGTGCCCAGTGAACCAAAGCACAGGCCAGCGGCAGTGGCCACACCCGACCCGCTCGAGGACACACCCGTCCAGCCCTCGGCATTCCAAGGGTTCACCGGCGGCGTCACATTGGGGTGGTGGGCCGAATACGCGCCTTCGGTCATCTGAAGCTTGCCAAGCAGCACTGCTCCCGCTTCGCGCAGCCTGCGCACGACCGTCGCATCAACCGCAGGCACGAAATCCCTATGAATCGTCATGCCGGCTGCAGTGGGGATGCCTGCCGTCCAGCACAGGTCCTTGACGGCGATCGGCACGCCGTGAAGTGGGCCCAGGGGCTCGCCGCTAGCCTGGCGCCGGTCGGCTTCACGCGCCTGCGCCAGCGCCAACTCAGGGGTCGTGCGCGCGTAGGCATGCAAGACATGGTTAAGCGAATCGATACGGCGCAGCTGCGCCTCGGTCACCGCGACGGCAGTGAGTGTCCGCTCGCGAATCAGCCGGGCCACGGTCATCAGGTCCAGCCAGGCAATCTCATCGTCAGTCATGCGGGTCTCTTGGATCTGGCGTGCGCTCAGAAGACCGCGCACCGTTCGTGGGGAACGTCACGTGGCGGACGCTCAGTCGTTTGCGCCCAGCGCGAGCGCGCGCTCCTTGCGCTGCGCGAGCGCCGCCGTCCGCTGCGTCACGTCGCCTGCAGACAGCGTCTGAACCGGCCAGCCAGCGGTCTGGCGTTCAACCAGTCCAACGAGGCAATCGATGAACGTGTCCGTTTCATTCAAGCAGGGCACATAGCGAAACTGCTCGCCTCCCGCGCCCAGGAAGGCTTCGCGCGCCTCGATGCTGATTTCTTCCAGAGTTTCCAGGCAATCAGAGACGAACCCTGGGCACAGCACGTCGATACTGCGCACGCCGCTTCGGGCCAGCTCGATCAGCGTCGGCTCGGTATAGGGTTGCAGCCATTGCGCCTTGCCGAAGCGCGACTGGAAGGTCACGATCCATGCATCGCGCGCAAGGCCCAGGCGTTCCGCCAACAGGCGGGCCGTCGCCAGGCATTCGCAGTGATAGGGATCGCCCAGCTCCAGCGTGCGCCGGGGCACGCCATGAAAACTCATCACCAGCTTTTCGCTGCGTCCGGCCTGCGCCCACTGCTGGCGAACCTGATGAGCCAGGGCATCGATGTAGCCCGGGTCGTCATGGAAATTTCGGACCCAGCGCAGTTCGGGCAGATTGCGCCACCCCTGCAGCACACGCGAGACTTCGTCGATGGCAGTCGCCGTGGTGGAGCCAGCGTATTGAGGGTACAGCGGCAAGACCAGAATACGCGTGGTGTTGGCGGCGCGCAGGCGTTCCAGCACAGCCGGGATGGACGGTTCACCATAACGCATGGCGAGTTCGACATCGATGGCATGGCCGCGCGCAGCCAGCGCCTGCCTCAGGAGATCAGTCTGTCGCAGGGAGTGGGCCATGAGCGGCGAGCCCTCCGGGGTCCAGACGCTCGCGTATTTCAGGGCAGACTTGGCCGGCCGGGTATTCAGGATGATGCCGTTGAGGATCGGCCACCAGACCAGCCTGGGAATCTCGACCACCCGAGGATCGCTCAGGAACTGCTTGAGGTAGGGTCGCAGGGCCGCGGCCGTGGGTGCGGCAGGCGTGCCCAACTGCACCAGCAGCACCGCCGTTCGTGGCGGGCTTTGATGGCTGAAGGTGGCCGGGCTACTGAATCGCTCCATCTGTCGAGTCTACCAAGTCGGCCACCGACTGCCGTCTCAAGACCCTCGGGGATACTCACGCATACGGGCCGTTATTCGCATATGGGCCGTTATTCTTTTACAGCCCCGGTCATGCCTGCGACGTAGTACTCGACAAAGAACGAATAGAACACCGCGACTGGCAGCGAGCCGAGCAGTGCGCCCGCCATCAGTGGCCCCCAATGGTAGACATCACCCTCAACCAGCTCGGTGACCACCGCCACTGGCACGGTCTTGATTTCCGAGTCGGACACGAATGTCAGGGCGTAGATGAACTCGTTCCAGGACAACGTGAAGGCGAAGATGCCGGCTGAAATCAAACCCGGAACCGCCAGCGGCAGGATGATCTTGACCAGGATCTGCCAGCGTGAGGCGCCGTCAATCAGTGCGCACTCCTCGAGCTCATAGGGGATCGAACGGAAATAGCCCATCAGCAGCCAGGTGCAGAACGGGATCAGAAAGGTGGGATACGTGAAGATCAGCGCCCAGCGCGTGTTGAACAGACCGAACTTTTGCAGCACGAATGCCAGCGGGATGAACAGAATGGACGGCGGGATCAGGTAGGCCAGAAAGATCGCAAGGCCCGTGGCCTTGGCGCCCTTGAACCGCAATCGCTCAATCGCATAGGCCGCAAAGACCGCCGCAAACAGCGACGCGAACGTGGCGACCACCGAAACCACCATTGTGTTGAAGAGCCATTCGGGGTACGCGGTATCAAAGAGCAGTTTCTTGAAGTGCGCGAGCGTGGGGTTTTTCACCCAGAACGGATTGCCTTCGCGCGATAGCAACTCTTCATTGGGCTTGAAGGCGGTCACCGTCATCCAGTAGAACGGAAATAGCAACACGAAGAGAAACAAGCCGATCGGCACGTATGCGGTCACCCAGCGATGCGCGCGGGTTTCCAGAAACGCCATGCCAGGCTGTTCAGCTGCTTTGCTCATCGGTCGCCCCCTTGCTGCCAGGCCCGTCGCTGCAGACCGAAATACGAAAACATGATCGCCGCCAAAAGGAAAGGCACCATCGCCGTGGCCAGCGCTGCGCCCTCGCCCATCGCGCCACCCGAGATGGCTCGCTGGAACGACAGTGTGGCCATCAGATGGGTGGCATTGAGCGGCCCGCCTCGAGTGAGGACGTAAATCAGCTGGAAATCTGTAAAGGTGAAGAGCACCGAGAACGTCATGACCACGGCGATGATCGGTGTGAGCAAAGGCAGGGTCACGTGCCTGAACCGCTGCCAGGCCGTTGCGCCATCGATGGAGGCGGCTTCGTACAAGGACGGCGAGATGGTCTGCAGGCCCGCCAGCAATGAAATCGCTACGAACGGGATGCCTCGCCAGACATTGGCCAGGATGGTCGAGAAGCGCGCATTCCAGGGATCACCCAGGAAATCGATATAGCGATCAATCAGACCGAGCTTCATCAGCATCCAGCTGATGACCGAAAACTGCGAGTCGTAGATCCACCAGAACGCAATGGCTGAAAGTGCGGTGGGCACGATCCAGGGCAACAGGACCACTGCCCGAAGCGCCGTCTTGAAGGGCAGGTGACGATTGAGGAGCATCGCCAGCCACAGGCCGAGCAGAAACTTCAGCACGCTGGCCACGGCGGTATAAAAAAGCGTGTTGAACAGCGCTAGCCGCGTGACGCTGTCGCCCCAGAGGAACTCGTAATTATCGAGACCGACAAACTCTCCTGCACGTCCTATCTTGGCGTCGGTGAAGCCCAGCCAGACCCCCAGCCCGAGCGGATACGTGAGAAACAGCAGCAGCAGCACCGCCGCCGGGAGCATGAAGATCATGCCCAGTGCATTGCGGCTGTTCTGGATGCGCTCAAGTACCGTCATGGCAGGCTCGGACGAGGGTCAGGTCAGACAAATACCGACAGGCGGTGGCTTAGAGCTTGTAGTAGCGCTCGGCACGCTTCTGCGCGCGCTCTGCTGCTTCCTTGGGCGTTCTGGCCCCACTGGCCGCTTCGGCCACCATGTTCGGAATGATGAAGTCGGCCGCCGCGCCCGCCGAGGCGTAGCCCAGTTTGCCCTCATAGCCAGCCGGACGCATGTTCTTGGTCGCGTCACGGTAAGGCGTGTGCTTGGGATCGCTGGTCCAGATCGGGTTGGCTTCGTAGGCAGCCAGGGGCTGGGAAATATAACCGCCCGCCGCGGCCAGCCATGGATCGAACTGTTCGCGCTCCATCATGAACCGCAGGAATTCCTTCGCAGCCTTGGGGTACTTGGTGTACTTGAAGATCATCTGGTTGAAGAACAGGTGGGCTTCAGTGGGTGAACCGACCGGGCCGATCGGGAAGGGCGCATGCTGAATATCGCTGACCAGCTCCTTGACCTTAGGATCCTGGGCATTCTTGGCTGCGTAATACACCGAAATGCCGTTGTTGGTCAGGCTGATCTGGCCATCCAGAAATGCCTTGTTGTTGTTTGGATCAAGCCAGGAGAGCGTGCCAGGGATGAAGGTGGCATACAGCTCCTTGGCATATTCGAGTGCCCGCAGTGTCTCGGGGCTGTCGATCACCACACGATTGTTCTTGTCCACCAGCTTGCCGCCGAACGCCCACACCAGCCAGTTGCACCATCCGCTGTCGCCCGTGGCATTGCCCAGCGCGAAGCCGGCCGGCGTACCCTTTTCCTTGAGGGCCTTGCACAGCTTGAGGAAATTATCAGTGTCACGCGGAAAGCGATCGAATCCGGCCGCTTTGACGTGGCTGTCGCGATAGACCATCATCCCGCCCGCCGTGCCCAGGGGCACCCCAATCCACTTCTTGCCGTCCGGCTTCAAGTACGCCTGGCAGGACGCATAAAAGCCGCCGTATTTGCGCCCGAGGTACTCGCACAAGTCGGTCACGTCGAGCAGCTTGTCGGGATACAGATTGGCGTCGTCGTTAGTCGACAGGATGATGTCGGGACCGCTGCCCACATTGGCCGCCACCGCAGCCTTGGGCCTCACATCTTCCCAACCCTCGTTATCGACCCGAACCTCGATACCGGTTTTTTCGGTGAATTTCCGAACATTGACCATGTACTGGTCGATGTCGCCCTGTACGAAACGGCTCCAGCGCAGCACGCGCAGCCGCGCGCCTTTTTCGGGGACGTTGTTCCAGGCGGCCTGCGCGTGGACGGCCGGCGCGCTCAGCAGACCCCCTGTCCCGAGGGCTGTGCCGGTCCCGGCCTTGAGCAGCGTGCGGCGAGTAGTTTCACGTGACATGTGACGGTCTCCATGGTGATAAGAACAGCCGGCTCGCGCCGGTCGGGAAGACGGGACGTAGATCCCGGATGCAACATTCAGGAAGCAAGACTGCGGCCGCCGTCGGCGTCAAACACATGCAAGGCGTCGAGTTGCGGCGCAAGCTTGAGCAGGTCACCGGGCGCCAGAGCCATGCGCTCACGCAACACCACGGTCAGGGGCTGCCCGTTCAGCGAGCACATCAGCAGCGTGTCGGCGCCGGTCGGCTCGATCACTTCAACGCGCGCCACCAGCGGACTGCCATCGGAGGGCGTCAGGTGCTCGGGACGTGAGCCCAGGAGCACAGCCTGGCCATTGCTGACCCGCAGGTTGCGACGCACCGGAATGCGGGCTGAATCGATCATGACGGCACCGTCCTGCCAGGTCCCTCTGATCAGGTTCATCGCCGGAGATCCGATGAAACCCGCCACAAACACATTGGCGGGATGGTCGTAGAGTTCCAGGGGCGAGCCGATCTGCTCGACGATGCCGTCACGCATGACGACGATGCGATCGGCCATGGTCATGGCTTCGATCTGATCGTGCGTCACATAGATGGATGTGGTTTTCAGGCGCTGATGCAACGCCTTGATCTCGGTGCGCATCTGCACGCGCAACTTGGCATCCAGGTTGGAGAGCGGCTCATCGAACAGAAACACCTGCGGGTCGCGCACGATGGCACGGCCCATCGCCACCCGCTGGCGCTGTCCGCCCGACAGCTGGCGCGGAAACCGATCGAGGTAGGGCTCCAGGCCGAGGATGGCTGCAGCCTCATTGACGCGCCGGTCAATTTCGGACTTCGGCTGACGGGCCAGCATGAGCGCAAAGGCCATGTTGTCGCGCACCTTCATGTGCGGGTAAAGCGCGTAGTTCTGGAAAACCATTGCAATGTCGCGCTCTTTGGGCGGCAGATCATTGACCACCCGATCGCCAATCCGGATCTCGCCTGCAGAGATCTCCTCAAGGCCCGCAATCATGCGCAACAAGGTTGACTTGCCGCAGCCCGAAGGGCCCACGAGCACGCAGAATTCGCCGTCCTGAATTTGCACGTCAACGCCATGGATGACAGCCGTTTCTCCGAACGATTTCCTGACCTGTTCGATCGACACTGATGCCAAGGGAGTCTCCGGAACGATAGTTTTGGCGACCCGACCCGTTCGAAGCGCAGTGCAGGCGACGCAGCGCAGGTCAGGCGTGACTCAGCGCACTGGACACCAGCTTGGCCGTAATGTCAACGATCGGGATGACGCGCTCATACGCCATTCGGGTAGGGCCAATCACGCCAAGCGTACCCACGACCCGCCCGTCACTTACGTAGGGCGCCACGACCACCGACAACTGATCCATCGGTACCAGTTGTGATTCACCCCCAATGAAAATCTGCACGCCCTGAGCATGGGTGCTTGCATCAAAGAGCTGCATCAGCCCGGTTTTCTGTTCGAACATACCAAAGAGCTGGCGCAGGCGGTCCATGTTGTCGGAGAGTTCATGCACTGCAACAAGATTACGCTCGCCCGAGATCATGACGGTCTCGGACCGTTCATGTGCGGCGTCGCTGCCCGCGGCAACCGCCTGATGGAGCAATCGGGTCATGTCATCGCGCAGGCTGACCAGGTCGTGCTGCAAGCCTTGCCGGATAGCGGAAAAGTCCTGCCCGGCAAAGTGCTGGTTAACGTAATTGGAGGCCTCGGTCAGCTCGCTCGGCGAATAGTCGCGCTCCACATGCAGGATCCGGTTTTGCACATCGCCCTCGGGCGTGACAATGATCAGCAGGACACGCCGCTCGCCCAACCGCAGGAACTCGACCTGACGAAAGCTTGAGCTGCGGCGCGGCGTCATGACCACTCCGGCAAATTGCGACAGGCTGGACAGCAGTTGGGCGGCCTGGCTCAGTACACGCTGGGGTTCGTCTGCAAGCAATTGGCCCTGCAGTCGCTCTGTCTGCTCAAGCTCGAGCGGCTGCACGGTGATGAGCCGATCCACAAACAGCCGGTAGCCGCGCGGAGTGGGGATGCGTCCGGCAGAGGTGTGCGGGCTTGAGATCAGACCGAGTTCTTCCAGGTCGGCCATGACGTTGCGAATGGTGGCCGCGGACAGCTCAAGCCCGGAATGGCGTGACAGCGTGCGAGAGCCCACCGGTTGGCCATCGACGATGTAACGCTCGATCAGCGTCTTGAGCAGAGTTTGGGACCGGGCATCCAGCATGATGGTGGGATTTTATAAACGGATTTCGACCGAATGCCAAACCTGTTTTGCGGATCACGATCCGAATCCCGGTGCGGCTGACGGCAGCATACGCCTGCTGGCCTAACACTGAAGGCCAGGCTCCAGCCTGAGCGTGATCGAAGTATGGTGAAATGCCATGATGACTCCCCCGATCAGAACCGTCGCCTTATTCGGTCGCCAGCAGTCCGATGCCGTCGCCCAGACGCTTCTGGAAATAGGCGCCTTCCTCAAACAGAGGGGGCAACGGGCCGTGTATGAACCCAGCGCCGCGCAGGCACTGGGTCGGCCCGACCTGGACACCGCCAACATGGCCGAGGTGGGCCGCGAAGCTGACCTGGCGGTCATCGTGGGCGGAGACGGCACCATGCTGGGCATCGCACGCGAACTGGCACCGCATGGTGTACCGGTAGTGGGTATCAATTTCGGACGCTTGGGCTTCATCACCGATATTCCTCTGCTGCGCTGGCAGCAGGCACTCGGCGCGGTGCTTGAGGGGCATTTCGAGGCCGAAGATCGTGCCATCCTGCGGGCCCGTATCCTGCGGGATGGCAGCCCGGTGTTCGAAGCCAGCGCCCTGAATGATGTCGTGGTCAGCCGCAGCTCACGCACGGGCATGATCGAAGTCCTGGTCCATGTGGATGGTCTTTACATGTACAGCCAACGGGCAGATGGCCTGATCGTGGCCACCCCCACAGGCTCCACCGCCTATGCCCTGTCCTGTGACGGGCCCATCCTGCACCCCAGGCTCCAGGGGCTGGTCCTGGTACCGGTGGCACCCCAGGCGCTGTCCAACCGGCCCATCGTGCTGCCCGCAACCTCGACCATTACCATCAGCGTCACCGAGGGTCGCGAGCCACGCGTGAATTGCGACATGCAAACTTTTGCCGACATGCAGGTCGATGACGTCCTTGAAGTCAGACGATCGGAACACAGCTGCCGCTTTCTGCACCCGGTGGGATACAGCTATTACGCCACGCTGCGCTCCAAGCTGAACTGGCACGAGATGCCCAGCCTGGCGCCGCGCCCCTGACGGACGTGGCACCTTCAATCGACTCATTGCACCCCCGCTTGCCCCAGCGCCTGCCTCGACTGGGTTCACCGCCTGCCTCGCCATGCTGACCGAACTGCGACTGCGCGACTTCGTCATCGTCGAATCGATCGACCTTGAATTCGGCCCAGGATTTACAGTGCTTTCCGGTGAGACCGGCGCAGGCAAATCGATCCTGATCGATGCGTTGGGCCTGACGCTCGGTAGCCGTGCCGACTCTGGGGTGGTGAGGGAGGGTTGTTCGCGGGCCGACCTCTGTGCCACCTTCACCACCGACGAGCGCGCCGAGGCCTGGGTGAGCGAGCGCGACCTGACAGGCGATGCGGGCCGGGTACTGATGCGTCGGATCATCGAGTCCGATGGCCGAAGCCGCGCTCAGATCAATGGTCATCCTGCAACGGTGGCCCAGTTGAGAGAGTTGGGTGACATGCTGGTCGAAATTCACGGCCAGCACGCTTCGCAGTCGTTGTTGCGCCCGGACGGCCAGCGCGCGCTTCTCGATCGGTTTGCCGGCACAGATCCGGTGCCGCTCGCCGCCGCCTACTCGGCGTGGCGCGCAGCGCAGCGTGAACTCGAAGACGCCCGCCAGGGCGAGCGCACCCTGGGTCTGGAACGCGATCGACTGCAATGGCAGGTCGATGAATTGTCTCAACTCAATCCCATCGCTCAGGAGTGGGATCAGCTGAATGCCGAGCAAAAGCGACTGGCCCATGCGGCAACACTGATCGAAGGCAGCCGTGGGCTCGCCGACGCCCTGTCCGATGCCGATGAAGCGGTGGTGGGGCGGCTCCAGTCGTTTCAGCAACGCCTGCGTCCCCTGGCCGCTGTGGACGAACGACTGCAGCCGGCCTATGACCTCCTGGAGTCGGCCACGATCCAGGCCGCCGAAGCAGCATCGTTGCTGTCCGACTATGCCGAGCGGGTCGACCTTGACCCGCAGCGGCTGGCAGAGGTCGAGGCACGCATCGGCGCGCTCTATGCTGCTGGCCGGAAATTTCGCTTGCAGCCCGAGCAATTGCATGTCGAGCTGACCGAGGTTCAGCAGCGGCTTGAGACCCTTGAGCGGTCTCAGGACCTGCCTGGCCTGGAGCGGCGCGTCACTGAGTCACTTCAGACGTTTGAGGCCCTGGCACAGGAGGTGTCTGCGGCGCGCACGCAGGTCGCACGCCGACTTGAACGCGATGTATCCGAGCGCATCGGACGCCTGGGCATGCAGGGCGGCCGTCTGCAGATTGCGCTGGAGCGCAGCGACGCGGCGGCGCATGGTATCGATCGCATCGAATTTCGGATCGCCGGGCACGCGGGGGCCACTGCGCGGGCATTGGGCAAGGTCGCGTCGGGCGGCGAGCTCTCACGTATCAGCCTGGCGATCAGTGAATGGGCTTCACAGGCCAATCCTGTGGCAACCCTGATTTTCGATGAGGCCGATGCGGGCGTGGGCGGAGCAGTGGCCGAGGTGATTGGCGAACTGATGCGCAAGCTGGGTGAAACGCGACAGGTGCTGTGCGTGACGCACTTGCCGCAGGTGGCTGCCAAAGCCAATCAGCACCTGTCCGTGAGCAAGCGCCGGCAGGATGACTCCACCGTGAGTCAGATCGAGCAACTCGATCGCAGCCAGCGCATCGAGGAAATTGCCCGCATGCTGGGCGGCGTGGAAATTACGGCCACCACCCGCAAGCACGCCCGCGAGCTGCTGCGCTGAGGCTCAGTCCAACTGCAGCCAGTCAGGTGAGGGCAACTCGTTGAACACGCGTCGCAAGCCCTGACTCCAACCCTGGCGCAATGAACCGAAGTAGGCGTCACCCACGTCTACGCGATGGCGAAAGGTCACGCGCATGGCATTGGGGCGCACCAGTGCGATGTCCAGAGGCAGACCCACCGACAGATTGGAGCGCATGGTGGAGTCGAAGGAAACCAGGGCGCACTTCAAGGCCTCGTCAACCGGCGTGGAAGGCTTGATCACCCGATCGATAATGGGTTTGCCGTACTTGCTTTCACCGATCTGAAAATACGGTGTGTCGTCGGTGGCTTCGATGAAGTTGCCTTCCGGGTAGACCAGAAAAAGCCGCGGCCGCTCGCCGGCGATCTGCCCGCCCACCAGAAAGCTGCAGCTGAAGTCGACTGATCCGGCCTGCGCCTGCTGTCCCGCATGATGGGCGATGACTGAACGGGTCGCCTCGCCAACCAGCGCTGCGCAATCGAACAGGCCGCCTGAGGTCATGAGGTTCGGCCGTTCCGAGCCGATCGCCTTGCGCAGGGTACTGATCACCGTTTGCGTGGTGGCGAGGTTGCCCGAGTTAAGCAACACGATGGCCCGTTCGCCGGGCGCTTCGAACACCGACATCTTGCAGAACGTAGAGATGTGATCGACACCGGCATTGGTGCGCGAGTCGGATGCAAAGAGCAGCCCCGCATCGAGGGTCATGGCTACGCAGTAAGTCACATCATCACCGTGGGATTGCCCCGCCAGCGCGAGGTCACTTCATTTCCATGTAAGCCGCGTGCACGGCCTCACCAAGCCTCACATTGTTGCGCAAAAAGCGCTCGAGAAAGGCGTCAAGCCCCACACCATGCACATCTTCGAGTTCGCCGTGCTGCAACAGCGCAAGCATGTGCGCTGCCAGGCGACGCGCAGTGCGGGCCGGCGCCTGGGGCAAGGCATGCAGATTGGCCACCACTTCATCAAAACAATGGCGCAGAGATCGGGGCAGCGAGGCATCGAAGATCAACAGACTGGCCACCCGCTCGGCATCGATGGCATCGCGGTAGGTATCGCGATAGGCCTCCAGGGCACTCACCGAACGCAGCACGGCACTCAGCCGGTAATGGTCATTGAGGGTATCGGCACGTGTTTGTGGTCGATGCCGGGCCTGCTTGACCGACAGGATGCGCGCCGTGTTGTCGGCCCGCTCCAGGAAGGTGCCGAGTCGGATGAACAGGTAGGGCTGGTCGCGACGGATCGTGGCATAGGTGATGCCGCGAAACAGGTGTGAGCGCTCCTTGACCCATTCGAAAAACGCCGCGTCGGTGGGCTGGTAAGCGCGCTTGGACACCATCTGGAGCCAGGTGTCGTTGATGTTTTCCCACATCTCGGAGGTGATCGATCCGCGCACTGAGCGCGCATTTTCACGGCAGGCGTGCAGACAGTTGACGATCGATGAGGGGTGCTCAGGATCCCATGCGAGGAATCGGGCCACAGCTTCGGGCGTACGCGCACCCGACGTGCCCGTGAATGCCTCGAGCGTCTCTGTGATGACCAGTGGCTCGATCGAAGATCGCTCATCATCCTGGCCAGACAGCAGCGCCAGCGATGCACCCACATCGAGGATGCGCGCCATGTTTTCGGCCCGCTCGAGATAGCGGGACATCCAGTACAGATTTGAGGCAACGCGAGAGAGCATGGCTGCGCTCCTCAGGCAACCGGTGATGCTGCAGCGAAACCACCGGCCGCAGCACTTGATGATTGGGAGTGAGACTGGGACGACACCTCGGGTGACTCGAGTACCCAGGTGTCTTTCGTGCCCCCACCCTGCGAGGAGTTGACCACTAATGACCCGCGCCTGAGCGCCACCCGGGTTAGTCCTCCCGGCACGATACGCACATCGCGGCCCACCAGAACGAACGGGCGCAGATCGATGTGCCGCGGCGCGACGCCCTCCTCGACGAATGTCGGACAAGCCGATAACGAAAGGGTGGGCTGGGCAATGTAATTGTCGGGATGAGCGATCAGACGGGCGCGGAAGTTCTCGATTTCCTCACGACTGCTGGTGGGCCCCACGAGCATGCCGTAGCCACCCGCACCATGCACTTCCTTGACCACGAGCTGATCGAGATGGGCGAGCACATGTGCCAAATCCTCGGGCTTTCGGCACTGCCAGGTCTGCACATTTTTGAGGATCGGCTCTTCGCCAAGATAGAAGCGGATCATCTCGGGAACGAACGGGTAGATCGACTTGTCATCAGCCACGCCAGTGCCAACCGCATTACAAATGTTGACGTTGCCCTGACGATAGGCCGAAAAGAGGCCAGGCACCCCGAGCATGGAATCGGCCCGAAACGCCAGGGGATCCAGGAAGGTGTCGTCGATACGCCGATAAATCACGTCGACGCGGCGCGCGCCGTCGGTGGTGCGCATGTAGACGCACTCATCCTTCACAAAGAGATCCTGCCCTTCGACCAGTTCCACCCCCATCTGCTGGGCAAGGAACGCATGTTCGAAGTAAGCACTGTTGTAGCGCCCGGGCGTGAGCAGCACCACCACCGGCGCATGCGCATCGGTCGCAGCGCGCAGGGTTTGAAGCAGCAGCGCCGGATAGTGCTCAACCGGGCGAACCTGATAGCGACGAAAGAGATCGGGAAACAGCCGCATCATCATCTTGCGGTTGCTCAGCATGTAGGACACGCCCGACGGCACCCTGAGGTTGTCCTCGAGCACGTAGTACGAGCCGTCGTTGTGGCGAACGATATCGACCCCGACGATCTGCGCATAAATGTCGCGCGGCACCCGCACACCCACCATGGCTTTTGAAAACTGATCGTTCTCGAGGATCTGGCGTGCAGGGATCAGACCTGCGGAGAGGATCTCCTGGCCGTGGTAGATGTCGGCCAGAAAACGATTGATGGCCGTGACCCGCTGCACCAGGCCACGCTCCAGGAGAGCCCATTCGTCAGCGGCAATGATGCGCGGCACCACATCCGAGGGAATCAGCCGCTCGGTGTCGGCATCGTCGCCGTACACCGAAAACGTGATGCCGATACGCCGAAACAGCAGATCGGCTTCGGCACGCTTGGCTGCCATCTGTTCCCCGGACATGGACGCGAGCCAGGCTGCATACGCGGCGTAGTGCCCGCGCGGGCGCTGGCCCGCGTGAAACATCTCGTCGTGAATGCCCGGGGAAGCAGGCAGCGGCTGGGAAGACGTGGGCACCATGTACTTAGCCTAGCAAAAGCCATACCGAAGGGGATGGCATCGGGAAAGCGCACCGGCGCGGGGGGTTACAGGCCCATTGACCGTGCACATGCGACAACCGGGCAGTCAACCGCGGTGCGGACACGCCACCTTGGTGCAATTTGCATACAGGGCCAGGGCATGGTCCTGCAGCGCAAACCCGCGCTCCTGAGCGATCTGTTGCTGTCGACGCTCGATCTCGGGATCGAAAAACTCTTCCACGCGGCCACACTGCAGACAGACCAGATGGTCGTGGTGCTGACCCTCATCAAGCTCATAGACCGATTTGCCCGACTCGAAATGACTGCGCTTGAGCAGGCCGGCCTGCTCAAACTGGGTCAGCACGCGATACACCGTGGCCAGACCCACATCGTGATCCTCGGCCAGCAATTCGCGGTAGACATCCTCGGCGCTCATGTGGCGCCGTCGGCCCAGTTGAAAGATTTCGAGCACCTTGAGCCGGGGGAGCGTCGACTTCAGCCCCATGCTCTTCAATTCGTTGGATGTCGGCACAGCGTGCTCCAGCGCAACGGCGGCCGCGCCCCCGTCGATTGCGTATCATAGCGGCTTGCCCTTTGCGGCCCCTTACGTCGTTACCGACTCGCCCACGTCCATGCCCGGCACGCGACCGTTTCCTCCTGAAAAGTTTTCGCTCGCCCTGCGCGCAGCGCTGTGCATCGGCGCTCTCGCGGCGGTGGCCGGCTGTGCCTCGCAAGATCGCAGTCGCAGCGGCCTGTTCCAGCCCTACCGGATCGAAATTCCCCAGGGTAACTACGTCGATCAAACCATGTTCCGGCAGGTCAAGCCAGGCATGACCCGCGAGCAGGTCCGGTTTGCGCTGGGCACGCCGCTGCTGACCGATCCCTTTCGCAACGACCGCTGGGACTACGTCTTTCTGTTCAAGCACCCCGATGGCAGTGTCGATTCCCGACGCGCCTCGGTGCTTTTTGCAGAAGGCAAGGTGGCTTCGGTCGAGGCCGACACCTTGCCCGATGTGGACGAAGGCAATGATCCGGCGCTGCCCGGCTACCGTCGCAAACAGGGGCGATACCGATGAATCGGGATAGCGCGACACCTCTTCGAATCGCCGTCGCCGGCGCGTCCGGCCGGATGGGCCACATGCTGGTCGAAGCCGTACTGGAGTCCCCGGATGCGCAGCTCGTGGGGGCACTCGATCTGGCCAGCTCGCCGGCCATCGGCCGCGACGCCGCAGAGTTTCTTGGCCGCACGACTGGCGTGGCGGTGGCCAGTGAAGCCGAGCGCGCGCTCGAGCACGCGCAGGTCATCATCGATTTCACCCGCCCGGAAGGCACGCTGGAGCTGATTGACCACTGCACCCGGCGCGGGGTGGCGATGGTGATCGGCACCACCGGGTTCGACGCCGCCGGCCGCCAGGCGATTGCCGATGCCACCAAGCGGATTCCGATCGTCTTTGCGCCCAACATGAGCGTTGGCGTGAACGTGACGCTCAAGCTGCTGGAAGTGGCCGCTGGCCTGCTGTCAGAAGGCTACGACATCGAGATTACGGAAGCCCATCATCGGCACAAGGTCGATGCGCCCTCGGGTACAGCCCTGCGCATGGGCGAAGTGATCGCCGCAGCGCAAGGCGTGACACTGGACGAGGTGGCCACCTGGGCGCGCCATGGTTTGACCGGTGAGCGGGCCCAGGGGAAGATCGGCTTTTCAGTGATTCGGGGCGGCGATATCGTCGGCGATCACACGGTGCTCTTTGCGGGCGTCGGCGAGCGCATCGAGATCACCCATCGTTCAGCCAGCCGTGCCACGTATGCGCAGGGCAGCATGCGGGCCTGCCGATTCCTGGCGGGTCGCGCTCCAGGCCTGTATGACATGCAGGATGTTCTGGGGTTGCGCCCAGGTGGACATTGACCCGGGGGTTCCCGGGCGGCGACAGAGTTATCGGATGGGTGGCAGGCGCGCTCTAGTGATCGCGGCAGCGCTCGGATTACATGCGCTGGCCGCCCTGGGACTGAGCGGCCTGGCTCACCACTCCCATCTCAGCAGCACGAAAAACACCCCGCTGGTGGTGCAGCTGATCGCCCCCACCCCGATCCCGCCCCCCGCACCACCTGTGACTCGCGCCGTCTTGCCGCCACCCCCGCCGGCTGCGATCAAACCCCGGCCCATTCCCGAGCCTGCCCCTGCACCCAAACCGGTGCCGGCCAAGTCGGCTGCGCCAGCACAAAAGCCCGTCGATCAACCGGTCACCTCAGCCCCCGCGCGTGCAGTCGCCGACAACACGCCTGCGACACCGACCCCGCCCACCTCCACGGTCGCAGTGCCTGCCCCGGCAGCCCCGGCAGCCCCGGTGTACCCTGTCGCTCCAGCTGCTCCGGCTGCGGCGCCTGCGGCGGCCGCCACCGCTGCTCCTGCCGCCCAGTCTAACGCCGGCCCCGCGGCACGCTATGCGCCCGAATCAGGCGCCGCTGCGGCACCGCCAGCCCCCCCTCCAGCACCTGCCGCAGTTCGACGGGTCGGACCGCGGGTGGATGCCAGTTGGGCCGGTAATGCGGCGCCGGCTTATCCTCTGTCCGCCAAGCGCATGGGCGAGCAGGGCACGGTGCGACTCGATGTACATGTGGGCGCCGATGGCAGTGTGCTCGAGGTGCAGGTGCGTCAGTCCAGTGGCTCGGCCGCGCTGGATCGCGCCGCCAGCGAAGGCGTGCGCAAATGGCGTTTTCGCGCCGCCACAGTCGATGGTCAGCCGGTCGCCGAGTGGTACCGCAACTGGGAATGGGTTTTCAAGCTCGAAGGATGACGATGTCGAACACGCAGAACGAACCGCTGGGACTGATGCATTTCTGGGAGGCCGGCGATGGCGTGACGCATTCGGTCGCCTGGCTGCTGCTCGCCATGTCCATCGTGAGTTGGGTCTTCATCCTGTCCAAGACCTGGTCGGCCTGGCGCATGCGACGCAGTGCGCGCGGCGCACTGTCGCGGTTCTGGGCGGCACATTCGCTCGATGAAGCGGTCGAAGGGCTGACGCGTGACGACCCCGAAGGCGTGTTCGCGCCGCTGGCCGATAAAGCCCGGCTGGCGGTCCGCTCACAGACGGACACCACACTCTCAGGCTCGGTCGATCGCAATGAAATCGTGACGCGGGTCCTGCGCCAGGAGATGAACCGCACCTCGGCCCGCCTGGAATCTGGCCTCACGCTGTTGGCCTCGGTCGGCAGCACCGCCCCATTTATTGGGCTGTTCGGCACCGTCTGGGGCATTTACCACGCCCTGCTGCAAATTGCCTCGTCAGGACAAGTCATGATCGACAAGGTCGCCGGACCGGTCGGCGAGGCGCTGATCATGACGGCGGCCGGTCTGGCGGTCGCCATCCCTGCAGTGCTCGCTTACAACGCGTTCACGCGTACCAATCGGGTGGTGATGGCCGAACTCGACGGCTTTGCGCACGATCTGCTCGCTCTGGTCACAACAGGACGGCGTCTTGAATCCGGCGCGTCGGACGGGCTACGCAGTCCGCTGCGCGAATCGCCCTCCGCACTGCAGCAAGTCGGCCACTGAGCGGAGCGCACCATGGCATTCGGAGGATTCGATTCGCGCAGCGGCTCACCGCAGCCCATGGCCGACATCAACACGACCCCGCTGGTCGACGTCATGCTGGTGCTGCTGGTAATCTTCATCATCACTGCACCCCTGCTGACGCATGCGATCCGGCTCGATCTGCCACAGGCGCAGGCGGCAGCCTCCGCCGAAAAGCCCGACACCATCACGGTATCCATCGATGCCCAGGGGCGGGTCTACTGGAACGATGCACCGTTAGCCGATGCATCCGCACTGGAGGCTCGCATGCGCGAGGCGGCCGCACGCACGCCGCAACCCGATCTGCACTTGCGCGCCGATCAGCAGGTGGTCTATCGCAAGGTGGCCGAGGTCATGGCTGCAGCGCAGCAGTCCGGCCTGTCCAAGATCGGCTTCGTGACCGACCCCCGCCCGGCGCCGACTCAACGCTGATCCGCACCAGCCCGCCCGGACGCCCGCTTGATCACGCAACCTGGCGAGCGAAAGCAAAGGGCCTGTACCTTCGATACCCCTCCAAGGTGTGATACGGTCTCGCCACGAGCAGACCTCAGGTCGCCGCAGGGGAGACATCAGATGGACGTCCAGCAATACGACTGGATCGCGCACCACGCGTCCTACGCGCCCGACAGCCTGGCGCAGCAAGATCTGCATTCCGGCAGATCGTTCACCTATTTTCAGATGCATCGGCGCGTCGAGGCGCTTGCAGGGTTTCTGCAGACCGATGCGGGCGTCCAACCCGGCGATCGCGTGGCCACCTTGTGCCACAACTCCACCGACAACAACGAGATCATCTTTGCCGCGCCACGCATCGGTGCGATCCACCTGCCGCTGAACTGGCGACTGGCCGTCCCCGAGCTGGAATTCATTCTCAACGATGCCGAGCCGCGCGTTCTGTTTTACAGCGAGGAATTCAGCGAACAGGCCGCCGAACTGAAGCGTCGCTGCAAGATCCCCGTGACGCTCCTCAAGCGCGACGGCGCCGACAGCGACTACGAGCGCGCCATCGCCGCAAACCGCGCCCTGGGTCAGCGGCATCGGCCACGCCATGACGATGTCTGGGTGCTGATGTACACCTCGGGCACCACGGGCCGCCCCAAGGGGGCGCAGATCACTTACGGGGCGCAGTTCTTCAATGCGGTCAATGCGACCATGAAGACCGACCTCACCAGCCGCTCCAAAGGCCTGACTTATCTGCCGCAATTCCATGTGGGTGGCATCTGTCTGTATGCCATGCCCTGCTTTCACCTGGGCGCGCCGCTTGTGATCATGCGTCAGTTCGATCCGCAGCATGCGCTCGATCTGCTGGGCAATCCCGCTAGCGGCATTACCCATGTGTTCGGTGTACCCACGAACTTTCTGTTCATGAGTCAGTTGCCGGGCTTTGAGGCTGCGCGCTTTGATCATCTGGTGAGCGTGGGGATCGGCGGTGCGGCCTCGCCCATTTCGCTGCTCAAGCTGTATGCCGACAAGGGCGTGCTGTTTCAGCAGGGCTGGGGCATGACCGAGACTTGCACCATTGGCACGCTGCTGAGCAAGACCCGCGCACTCGACAAGATTGGCTCCTCGGGTCAGCAGGTGCTGCATGCCGAACTGAAAATCGTCGATGACCAGGGCCGCGATCTGCCGCCCAACCAGACGGGCGAGCTGCTGATCAAGGGGCCCACGGTCACGCCCGGTTACTGGCGCCGCCCCGAGGCCAACAAGACCACGCTCGTCGATGGCTGGCTGCACACAGGCGATGCGGCCTATGTGGACGATGAAGGGTTCTACTACATCGTCGACCGCTGGAAGGACATGTTCATCTCGGGCGGCGAGAACGTCTATCCGGCTGAAGTCGAAGACACACTCTACCGCTTGCCGCAGGTGGCTGAAGCCGCCGTCATCGGTATTGCTGACGAGAAATGGGGCGAGGTGGGTCGCGCGTTCATCGTGCTCAAGGAGGGCGCGATGCTCAACATCGATGATGTGCTCGAGCACTGCGGGCGCAACCTGGCGCGCTTCAAAGTCCCCAAGACCGTACGGTTCGTGAAGGAACTGCCCCATAACGCCACCGGCAAAGTGACCAAGCATGCGCTGCCGCGTGATTGAGGCGCGCTGCATCGTGCCCCTCGGAACCCCTGGAAGGACACGCTGATGCTGCGCGGCAAATACGACTTCATCCAACAGGAACGCATCATCTATGGCCGGCCGGCCGCTGACGCCATCGCCGAAACCGCCGAGGGGTTGGGCGCCACGCGCCTGTTCATCGTAGCCAGCAAAACCCTGAACCGGCGCACCGATGCCATCAGTGCCTTGCGTGCCCGCCTGGGCGATCGCGTGGCTGGGGTCTACGACGAGACCGAAGAGCATTCGCCGCTGGGCTCGGTGCTGCACACGGCCCAGGCGATTCGAGAGGCCCAGGCCGACCTGATCGTGACCGTGGGCGGTGGCTCACCGATCGACACGGTCAAAGTGGCCCAGATCGTGCTGGCCGAGGACATCCGCAGCGAGGAAGCCCTGCTGGAATACCGGGTGACGACCCGCGCTGACGGCAGCTGGAACACGCCAGCGGTCAAACCATCGCCGGTGCGTCAGATCATCGTGCCCACCACGCTGTCGGCTGCCGAGTTCAGCAACATCGGCGGCTGCACCGACCGCAAACGTCAGGTCAAGGACCTGTACGTGGGCAAATTCATCTGTGCCCACACAGTCATCCTTGACCCCGCCTTCACGGTGCACACGCCGGAGTGGCTGTGGTTGTCCACCGGAATTCGAGCCGTGGACCATGCCGTGGAATCCATCTGTTCGCGCACGCCCAATCCGTTTGTGAGCGCCACCTGCGCCGAAGGATTACGCATGCTCAAGGACTCCCTGCCGGCTAACCGCGCCGATCCGGCCGATCTGGCCATGCGGCTGCAAAGCCAGCTTGGCGTGTGGCTGTGCTCTACCGGCATGGGGCGCGTGGAATGGGGCGCAAGCCATGGCATCGGCCATCAGCTGGGCGCCGTGGCTGGCGTGGCGCACGGTCACACCTCGTGCGTGATGCTGCCCAATGTCATGCGCTGGAACCGCGAGCAGGTGGCCGAGCCCCTTGAGCGGATTGCGCGTGCATTCGACGCACCCGGTGGCGACGCAGCCGATCTGGTGGGCGGGCTGATCCGCTCGCTCGGTTTGCCGACGCGTCTGTCCGAGGTCAAGGTGACACGCGATCAGTTCGATCGCATCGCCGCGGCCGCGATGCAAAGTCCCATGGTGCGCGCCAACCCGCGCCCCATCACCGACCCTGCCCAGGTACGTGAAATCCTGGAGCTGGCCCTGTAACGCCGCACTCGATGGCGCTTTCACACTGCAACATTAGGAGACCTCATGACACTGCGCACTTCCAAGACCTGGTTGGCCGCCGGCCTGGGCCTTGCCCTGGCCACGCTGGCTGCCGGCACGTCTGCTCAAACCATCAAGATCGGCAATACCGGTGCGCTCACCGGTCCTTACAACGAATTCGGTGAAGGCACACGGCGCGGCATCGAGCTGGCCATCGACCGCATCAATGCACGCGGGGGCGTGCTCGGTCGCAAGGTTGAACTGGCGATTTCGCTGGACGACCAGCTGGTGCCTGACCGCGCCGTGCAGAACATTCGCCGCATCCTCGATTCCAAGGAAATCGACGTGATCGTGGGGCCTGGTGGCAGTGGCCCCACGCTTGCGGTCATCGACATGGTGACAGTGGATGGACGCGCCTATTGCAATCCTCAGGCGCAGACCCCATCGATCGTCTATCCGGACGGCACCGACAAACCGGCCCGCAAGAATGTCATCGCCACAGCGATCCAGAACGACGTGGAAGCCAAGGCACTGGGCGGCTACGTGGCCACGCGCTTCAAGAAGATCGGCATCATGCATGAGAGCACCGGCTACGGTGTGTCGGGTGCACAGTTGCTTGGCGCTGAAGTCGAGGCGCTCACGAAATCCAAGGCGGTCGCCGTGGAGTCGTACAACCAGCGTGCGCAGGACATGACCGCGCAAATCAGCCGCGTGCAGCGGGCCGGCGCCGATGTCCTGGTGGTGGTGGGCCTGGGTGCAGACATGGCGGTGATTCGCCGCAACATGCTGCGGGCGGGCTTCGATGTGCCGCTGATCACCAGCGGCGGTGGCATCTCGCTGCCCTACAAGGAAGGCGCAGGTGAACTGGCCATCGGCACACGCGCCACCATGCTGGCCACCTATGCACCAGGCAAGACGCCCACGGGCATGGCCAAGGAACTGGCCGACGCCTATGCCGCCAAGTTCGGCAAGGAAAAGGACCGCTGGTGGGGCGACGATCCGCGCTCGCCGCAGGTCTATTTCGCGCTGACCGTGGGGGCAGGCTTTGACTGCACCAACATGCTGATGGAAGCAGTGCGCATCGCCGGCAGCACCGACAAGGACAAGGTCGTGGCCGCCATCAACCAGATCAAGGGGCTGGCACTGGCCAACGGAACGGCCAACTTCTCGCCGATGAACCGGCTGCTCGTGCGTCCCCAGGACCTGGGCATGTTCGAGTACATCAAAGGCGAAAAGAACCCGGTCGAACTGGCCATCTCGAAGCAATAAGGCTGTATCGGCCAGACAGCACGGGGCTCGCACTGCATGCCGTCGGTAAGCACACCGCGGCCCCGGGTTGTTGAACATGAGCCGTCACTGGCTCGCAATGGATCAGTACAGGGTGCGCTCGCCCGCGCGAGCGCTCACCCGATGTACAAGACTTCACACAGGGATTTCCCATGTCATTTGCCATCAGCCTGATCCTGGGCGGCATCAGTGTTGGGGCGGTCTATGCGCTGATCGCGCTGGGCCTGAACCTGACCTTCCTGACCACGCGAACACTCAATTTCGGTCAAGGCTCGCTCATGATGCTGGCCGCCGTGGGTGCAGTGCTCTTTGCCGCACAAGGCATGGGCATGTATGCGGGCCTGCTGGCAGGCATTGTGCTGGTGGGCATCGTGGCCGGACTGACCGAGGCCATCGCCATTCGCCCGATCGCCAAATTCGGCGGCAGCATGGGCTGGGTGGTCACCACGCTGGGCGTGGGCATTTTTCTGCAGGGTTTCGTCTCGAAGTATTTCGGCTCGCAGGCGATGGCCTTTCCATCCTTCCTGTTTTCGCCGCGCGACTACGTCAGCGTCTTCGGTGTGCGGCTCTCGGCGCAATACCTGGTGATCCTGGCGATCGCGCTGGTGCTGGTGGTCGCCTTTGAACTGTTTCTGAAGCGCACCGCCTGGGGCCGTGCACTGCAGGCCGTCGCCATGGATCCGGATCTGGCCTCGGTCATGGGGATCCCGGTACGCAAGGTGGTCACCCTGTCCTATATCGGCAGCGGGATTCTGGCCGGCATCGCGGGTGTACTGGTGGCGCAGATCACCGGCACGATCGACGCTGCCTTTGGCTTCAATCTGCTGATCTTCGGCTTCGTGGCAGCGGTGCTGGGCGGCATCGGCAATACCTGGGGCGCCTTGGCAGGCGGCATTTTTCTGGGCGTGATGGAAAAGCTCGTAGGCGGCTACATCTCGACCGCTGCCGAGCAGGCGATCGCGTTTGCGCTGCTGATGGTCGCTCTCGCTGTGCGCCCTGAAGGCCTGCTTGGCGAAAAGGAGATGGTCAAGGTATGAATGCCCTGCGCAAGACTGTCTCGCGCCTGCTGGCGCATCCGGCCCTGGCCGTCGTCGTACTGCTGGCACTCTGGTTCTGGCCGGCCTCGGCCGACCGCGGTACGGTCCAGTTGCTGTCCTTTGTGATGCTCAACATCCTGCTCGCCCAGAGCATCAACCTGCTCACCGGGATTGCCGGGCAGATCTCGCTGGGCCATGCGGGTTTCTTCGCCATCGGGGCCTACGGTTCGGCGCTGCTGGTGAAATCGCTCGGGTTCCCGGTCATCGCAGCCATCGTCGCCGGCACGCTCCTCACCACGCTGGTGGGTTGGTTGCTGGCGGTCCCCGCCGGGCGCGTCAAGGAGTTCTACCTGGCGATGATGACGTCGGGCTTCGGGCTGCTGTGCTTCGAGATCGCCAAGGAATGGAACAACGTCACGGGTGGCGTGATGGGCCTGAGCGGTATCCCGTCCCCCACCCTGAAGTCGCTCAACATTCTGGGCTTCGACGTCGATGGGGTGAACTACTTCCGGGTGCTGCTGGTGGTCACGGCCCTGGTGCTGTGGCTGCTGCGCAATTTTGTGCAGTCCCATCACGGCCGGGCGTTCTTTGCGATCCACACCAGCGAAATCGCTGCGGGCAGCATCGGCATTGCGCAGGGCCGCACCAAGCGTCGCGCCTATGCCATCAGTGCCGCCCTGGCCGGTCTGGCGGGCGCGTTCTATGCGCATCTGGTCGGGTATCTGGGGCCCGACAGCTTC
>DGIT01000048.1:0-39709 GCA_002386465.1 Burkholderiales bacterium UBA4615
CAGTCGCTGCCCATCCTGGTCGGCGTATCGCGCAAGTCAATGATTGGAGCGCTGACCGGGCGCGATGCACACGAGCGCCTGGCTGGCAGCCTTGCAGCGATGCTGGCCGCGGTGACACATGGGGCCTCATTTGTGAGGGTCCACGATGTGGCGGAGACTCGCGATGCGCTCAAGGTGTGGTCGGCGATACAGGATGCAAGCTCCGGCTGATGTGCCGGGTCTCACGAAGCCGTTCGAAAGAGCGTTCGTTTTCAGGAGAGTGCAGGCGATGTCACGCAAATATTTCGGTACTGATGGTGTTCGTGGCCGCGTGGGCGAAGCGCCGATCACCCCCGAATTTGTGATGCGGCTGGGCTATGCGGCCGGTCGGGTGCTGGCCCAGCGCGGTGGGCCGCGGCCCACGGTGCTGATCGGCAAGGACACGCGCATCTCGGGCTATTTGCTCGAAGCGGCGCTCGAAGCGGGGCTCTCGGCTGCCGGCGTCGATGTGATGCTCTCCGGTCCGCTGCCAACGCCCGGCGTGGCGTATCTGACTCGCGCGCTGCGCCTGTCGGCCGGTGTTGTGATCAGTGCCTCGCACAATCCGTACGAGGACAACGGCATCAAGTTTTTCTCAGCCGATGGCAACAAGCTGCCCGACGAGACCGAACTGCGCATCGAGCAGGCGCTCGACGAGCCCATGGGCTGCGTCGGGTCCGATCAGTTGGGGCGTGCCCGACGCATCGAGGATGCCGCGGGCCGCTATGTTGAATTCTGCAAGAGCTCGTTTCCTTCGAGCCTCGATCTGCATGGCATGAAGCTGGTGGTCGACTGCGCACATGGCGCTGCGTATCACACTGCCCCGCATGTCTTTCACGAGTTGGGCGCCGATCTTGTACAGATCGGCCACACCCCCAATGGGCTGAACATCAACGACAAGGTCGGCGCTACCCATCCCGAGACCATGCGCCAGGCCGTTCTGGAGCACCGTGCCGATTTGGGCATTGCCCTGGATGGCGACGCGGACAGGCTCATCATGTGCGATGCGCAGGGCCGTCTCTACAACGGCGACGAGCTCCTGTATGTGATGGTCAAGGATCGGCTGGCGCTCGGACCCGTGGCCGGTGCCGTGGGCACGCTCATGAGCAACCTGGGCCTGGAGCAGGCTTTTGGCAAACTCGGCGTGGGGTTTGCCCGTGCCAAGGTGGGTGATCGCTACGTGCTTGAGACCATGCAGCAGCGCGGCTGGTTGTTTGGTGGCGAAAGTTCCGGGCATTTGCTCGCTCTGGATCGTCATTCCACCGGCGACGGCACGATCAGCGCCTTGCAGGTGCTGACCGCCCTCAAGCGCAGTAGCGCCTCGCTCGCTGAACTCACGGGCGAGCTCACGATGTATCCGCAAAAACTGATCAACGTGAAGATCGCGCGGGGCTATGACTGGCAGTCACATGCAGCCCTGCAGGCCGAGCATTCGCGTGTCGAACAGGAGTTGGGTGACGCAGGGCGGATCCTGATTCGCGCCTCGGGCACCGAGCCGCTGCTGCGCGTGATGGTCGAGGCGCGTGACGAAGTGTCGGCGGAGCGGTTTGCCAGGCGATTGGCCGAGACGATGGCGGCCTGATTTTTCGCGGGGGCGTTCTGGCGGAATTCGGACTGATCCCTATCCAGGCCGCCGGCATGCCCGAAGGGCCGATGGAGTAGACTCGCAGGTCAGTCGGGGCGTAGCTCAGCCCGGTAGAGTGCTTGCTTTGGGAGCAAGATGTCGCACGTTCGAATCGTGTCGCCCCGACCAGTTAGATCAAGCAGTCTGTAGGGAGCTTGGATGCGTCTCAAGGTGCGTGGTCTGCTCGATTGACGCGGCTTCTTAAAAGTGCAATTTTCACAGATTAAATGTCACCTGGTTCTGTGAAAAGGCCAGCCGCTTCTTGCCAGAGTCCACCACTACTCATCAAGGGTCCCTTCATGAAATTTTCCATGTCAATGAGAGCACTCGCCTTGGCCACCGCAATGGGCGCAGTGTCTGCCCCTGCTCTGGCTGACGAGGCCCGCGCCGCAAAAACCGTCAAATTGGGCACGTTCTGCGC
The DNA here is from genome assembly GCA_002386465.1 of Burkholderiales bacterium UBA4615. Classification (GTDB taxonomy): domain Bacteria; phylum Pseudomonadota; class Gammaproteobacteria; order Burkholderiales; family Burkholderiaceae_E; genus UBA4615. Next base: position 2,064 of record DGIT01000048.1, read on the forward strand.
CATTCAGGATGCCAAGGCGTGCCAGGAAGCGGTGACACCGCAGCTGATCATGAATCGCCTTCAAAAGGGCAACGAGCGCTTTGTCACCGGCAAGCCGCTCGCCCATCAGTATGGCAAGGCAGTCAAGGCGACCGCAGCTGGCCAGTACCCGCTTGCAACCATCGTTTCGTGCATGGACTCGCGTGCTCCGGCTGAAATCCTCTTCGACCAGGGCATTGGCGACATCTTCAACGCGCGCATTGCGGGCAACATCGTCAACGAAGACATCCTGGGCAGCCTGGAGTTCGGTTCCAAGGTGGCAGGCTCCAAACTCATCGTTGTGCTGGGCCACACCAGCTGCGGTGCGATCAAGGGTGCCTGTGACGATGCCAAGCTCGGTAACCTCACCGGTCTGATCGCCAAGATCAAACCGGCGGTCAGCTCCATTCCTGATGACGGCAAGGACCGAACGTCCAAGAACTACGCCTTCGTCGAGAAAGTGTCCGAGGCCAATGTCCGCATGACCGTGCAGACCATCCGTGACAAGAGCCCGGTACTCAAGGAAATGGAAGACAAGGGCGAGATCAAGATCGTCGGCGCCATGTACGACGTCAAGACCGGCAAGGTCAGCTGGTACTGATCCATCCCGGGCAGCCCGCTGGCTGCAGGCTGCCCCTCTCACGCCTGTCGGGCGTGAAGGGCGGGGGCTGCGTGCCTCATCATGACGGCGGTCGGCTTGATGTAGAATCTCGCTGTTGTCATGCCTGCTGTGGTGATCGCTCTGCCCGTAGCTCAGCTGGATAGAGCATCGGCCTTCTAAGCCGAGGGTCGGGGGTTCGAGCCCCTCCGGGCAGGCCAGTTTTCGGCTCTCCGTGCTGGCTCGGCAGCAAGAATGTGTAGTCGTGTTTCAGTGTAGTGCGCAGTCTGTGCGTGTTGCACTCGGTGGTGGCTGTAGCTCAGTTGGTAGAGTCCTGGATTGTGATTCCAGTTGTCGTGGGTTCGAGTCCCATCAGCCACCCCACCTCTCTTCAAGTCGCCGGCAAATTTTTGACCTCCTCCATTGCCGGGTCCACATCCTTTCCAAGCTTCTATCTGCTTACCGTCACAGCAAGACCCAAATCACGTGTGCCCTCGGCACGAGTGATTGCAAAGAGGGCCAGGCACTTTTTGCCACTGTCCTGGCATCCGTCTACTGGAATTCGCTCTCAATGAGGGTGACGTGGCGGCCAAGTCCGCTTAGCGCGCAGATCGCTCAGCTCTGCGGCTGACTGTTGACGATCCTTCAAAACGGACCCCGGGAGAGGGTTTTTACTGGGTCATCACATGCCTCCAGGCATCACCGTAGTGGTCACCGGTAACTGAGCGAGTACAGCCTCAGAATTTGCCGTTGACGAAGTACATTCCGATCCAGGGTTGCCAGATCACGATGGCCAGGCAGATCAGCATCAGGACGATAAAGGGGATGGCTGCTCTGACCAAGGTGCCGAAGGACTGCTTGAAAGCACTCATGGCGACCAGCAGGTTCAGGCCGACCGGGGGCGTGAGGTAACCGATTTCCAGATTCAGGATCATGATCAGACCGAAGATCACCTTGTTGTAGCCATAGGCTTCGGCCACTGGCGCCAGCAGCGGCGCCAGCACCAGGATCGCTTCGCCGGTGGTCATCAGGCAGCCCACGACCAGAAGCAGTGCGTTGACCAGCAACATGAACATCAGCGGGCTGTCGATGTAGCCCTGCATGAACTGGACCATCGCAGCGGGTACGCGGTGCTCGGTGAGTACGATATTCAGGCTCAGTGCCACCGCCAGGACCGGAAACAGCGAGCCGCCCAGCTTGGAGGTTTCAAGCACCACTCCGTAGAAGTCTTTGAGCTTCAGTTCGCGGTGAATGAAGATCTCGACAAGCATCGCATAGGCCAGCGCGACGGCCGCTGCTTCTGTGGCCGTGAAGTAGCCGCTGTAGATGCCGCCGAGCAGAATCACCGGCATCATGGCGGCCCAGATCCCTTCCTTGAACGCCGTGCGAAATTCCGCGCCATCGAAGGGTTCAGGCTTCATGTGCCGGTTGAACCAGATGGCATACGCTGAGAGCACGAACGTGATCAGAAGGCCCGGGCCGAATCCGGCCGCAAACAACTCAGTGACCGATGTCTCGGTCACTAAGCCATAGATGATCATCGGGATCGAGGGCGGAATGATGATGCCCAGTGTGCCGCCCGACATGATCGCGCCCAGCGTGAACTTCAGGTCGTAGTTGGCCGCCCGCATGGCCGGATACATGACCGTACCCACTGCGAGCATGGTCACAATGGAGGAGCCTGAAATCGCGGCAAAGATCGCACAGCTCAGGATGCAGGCCACCGCCATGCCGCCCGGCAGCGGTCGGGTCAAGGACGCCAGGATGCGCACCAGCCGCTTGGCGGTGGTGCCTTTGGTCATCACGTTGCCGCACAGGATGAAGAGCGGAATCGACAGGATCACCTCCTTGTCGAGTCCGACCCACATGTCTTCGATGATGTAGTCGAGCTGGCCGCGACCCCAGGTGAACTGCACGAAGGCGGCCACTGCCAGCAGGGTGACCAGCAGAGGCTGACGCAGCACCAGCAGCAGAATGACCAGTGCGAGCAGGAGCAGGGCGCTGGTCATTCCTGGAACTCCGGTGGGATCGGACGCGCTGCGGGCCACAGGGCGAAGAGCAGGTACCGCAAGGCAGCCGACGCGAACCCGAACGGGATCGCCAGCTGGAAGGGCCAGACCGACCAGTTCAGGATCGGCGCGCGCAGATCAGTGGCCTTGGACGACAACACAAACTCCACGCCATACCAGGCCACCGCGAGCAGAAAGACCCCTGTCAGCAGGTCTGCCAAACGGTCCATCGAGGGCCCCCAGGCTTTAGGCACCCAGCCGAAGGCCACCCGCGGCACCAGATGGCTGCTGGTGGCCGTGGCGATCCCGATGCCGCAAAAGCTGCCAACCACCAGCGCATACACCGACAGCCTTTGCGAGGCCGGCACGCCGGTCGCACCCAGCGGATACCCCAGCGCTCTGAAGACCGGGCCGATGAACTCGCGCCCGATCACATCCACCACGAGGATGGCGGCAATGAAGCCAAAAGCCGCGACCGCGATCCAGCACTCAAAGCGGTGCCAGGCCTCCAGAAAGCCCCTCACGCCTGACGGTACGGTGTCGTAGTCAGGGCCGCGTGCTGCGGCGTCTGTGCTCATGCGTCTTGTGATTCCAGGTCAGAGAGATCGTTGGGGCGATCAGTCGGGCTGATGGGGCTCAGCGCTTGGCTTCGCAGGCCTTGCGCGCGGACTCCATCATCTGGAACCACTTGTCAGCGTCACCGCCAACCTCCTTGATCATCTTGGGCCACTCGGGCTCGAGCACCTTGCGCCACTCGTCACGCTGCGCTGCGGTCGGCTTGACGATCTGGCCGCCACCCTTCTCGTGCATGCCGCGCAGGGTCTCCTCGAAGCCGCGGATCTCTCCGCGCAACTGCGACGGCGGACGGCGCTCGATGGCGCGCATCAGGGCGGACTGCTGGTCCTTGGGCATGCGATCCCAGGTGGCCTTGTTCATCATGATGATGCCGGGCGAGTTGCTCAGTTCCAGGCGGGTCATGACGTTGGCCACCTTGTTCAGACCCGAGGGCAGATAGAAGGTGACGACGGTGGCGTTCACATCGGTCAGCCCGGTCTGGAAGGCGGAGGTGATCTCGGTGATACCAACGAAGCTGGGGTTGGCACCCAGCGCCGACCACATCATCGAGCTGACCTTGTTGGCTGCCGAGGCTGCCTTCACACCATTGACATCCTTGGGTGTGAGAAACGGCTTTTTCCCGACGACATCGACCGTCCCTACTTCGGTCCAGCCCAGGAACTGGATACCCTTTTTCGCCAGCAGCTCGGTGGTTGGCTTGGTCATCGCGGTGTCGAGCACGCAGTCCTGCTCTGCCGGCGACTTGAAGTAGAAGGGCAGGCCGAACAGGGCAATCTCGGGCACCAGCAGGGCCACCGCGCCACTTGAGAAGCCGCCCATGTCGATGCGGCCTCTGGCAATCTGTTGCGCCGTGTCCTGCTCGTTGCCCAGCTGTGCGGCGATGAACTGGTCGATCTTGATCGCGCTGCTGCTCTCTTCTTCGACGTCCTTGGCGAAGCGCTCAAGCTGCATCACCCAGGGCGTTTTTGCAGGCGCGCCCGTGGTGTAACGCAGGGTCAAGGGCTTGGGCTGTGCCTGTACGGCGGTCGTGCCCAGTGAGAGCGCAACCGCAAGGGCCATTGCTGTACGTATGCCGGCGCGAACGGGGGTCATGGACGTCTCCAGTCGGTGGCTCCGCATGGAATTCAGGGAGCCTGTTGTGATTTCGACTGACTCTCGCCCAATCGCCCTTTCGTTGCAAGCAATTTTTAGCGCTGCATTGAGCCCGGCATTACGAGGCGGGCTTGAGCGAAGTCTTTATCCAACGATTCAGTTCGGCCGCTGACAGCGCGCCGGAACGACGCGCGCGTTCCCGGCCGCCTGCGTACAACACCATCGTGGGGATGCTTCGAATACCCTGCGCTGCACTGATCTCCGGATGGGCTTCAGTGTCGACCTTGGCAAAGCGCACGCCGGGCGTCAGTTGCGCAGCCGCCTCGAATTGCGGCGCCATCATCTTGCAGGGACCGCACCATTCGGCCCAGAAGTCGACGACGACTGGCAATTCAGACTGGCCGATAAAACCGGCGAATCGATCGCTACTAAGCGCTACGGGGCTGCGTGCCATCAGCTCAGCGCCGCATCGTCCACAGATAGGCTCATCGTTCATGCGAGTCTCGGGCACACGATTGACGGCGCCGCATTGTGCACAGGGCAGTTTCACGCATCTCTCCAGGTGGGCGCAGTGCGTCGAGAGGTCCTGATTGTCCAATGCATGACCAGCGCAATGGATGGTCATGCATTGGACGAATCACGAGCATCGCCACACCGCATGGTCACCACTTGCACATGGGGTATGCCAGGCCTCTTTCAAGGCCGTCAGGCTGCGCTGCGCTGTTCTACACTGCGGCTTGGCCACGACTGGGCCCACAAGGAGAAGCAGATGGATGCGCTCAATACCCGATCAACCGTCACGCTGGATGACATGCGAGCCCGCGTGGGCACCGATTTCGGCGTCTCGGAATGGATGACGATTGATCAGCCCATGATCAATCAGTTCGCCAAGCTCACCCAGGACGAGTACTTCATTCATGTTGATCCGGCGCGCGCTGCGCGCGAGACGCCGCACGGCGGCACGATCGCACATGGATTTCTCACCCTGTCCCTGCTGGCACAGATGGGCTACCAGGTATGTCCCATGGTTCAAGGGACCACCTCCGGTGTGAACTACGGCTTCAACAAGCTGCGCTTCGTGGCACCGGTACGCAGCGGAAAACGCGTGCGCGGGCATTTTCGACTGAAACAGTTCGAAGTACAGCCGTCGCGCTGGACGGCCACCTGGGATGTCTCCATCGAGATCGAAGGGGCTGACAAGCCTGCCATCGTGGCCGAATGGCTGGGGGCTGGCTTTCTGTAAGTTGGCTTGCGGCGCAGCAGCACGCTGCGGCTGCTTCCCAGCCGATGCAGCACAACGGTACACTCGGGCTGAGCATCACATGCTCGCAATCAACGAAGAGGCCTGTCCATCCGAGACGGGCCCACTAGGGAGAACCTATCTTGCAGCCAACCCGCACGACCGACCCGGCGTATTTCCACAAGGTCGTCGATTGCCAGTGGGCCTGTCCTGCCCACACCCCCGTCCCCGAATACATCCGACTGATCGCCCAGGGCCGTTACGACGACGCCTACATGGTCAACTGGGTGAGCAACGTATTCCCGGGGATTCTGGGGCGTACCTGTGACCGCCCCTGCGAGCCTGCATGTCGCAGAGGCCGTGTCGAGGAAAAGAATCTGTCGAAACCTGAGCCGGTCGCGATCTGCCGGCTCAAGCGCGTCGCTGCCGATAACAAGGCCGAGGACGGCGTGCGCGCCAAGATGCCAGCGCCGCTGCCGCGCAACGGCAAGAAGGTGGCTTGCGTCGGGGCAGGTCCTGCATCCCTCACGGTGGCGCGCGATCTGGCCACGCAGGGCTATGAGGTCACGGTCTTTGAAGGTGAGCAAAAGGCGGGTGGCTTCATGTGGAGCCAGATTCCGCGCTTCAGGTTGCCCGAGACCGTGATTGACGAGGAAACCGGCTACATCTTCTCCCTGGGGGTCGACTTCCGCGGCAACCATCGCATCGACTCCATGAAGGCGCTGATGAGCGAGTCCTGGGATGCGATTTTTGTGGGCTGTGGCGCACCGCGTGGCCGTGATCTGGATTTGCCCGGGCGAGAAGCCTCCCGCGCTGACATCCATATTGGCATCGACTGGCTTGCCTCGGTCTCGTTCGGTCATGTGCAAAAGATCGGCAAGCGCGTGATTGTGCTGGGTGGTGGCAACACCGCCATGGACTGCTGTCGTTCGGCACGCCGCCTGGGGGCCGATGACGTGAAGGTCATCGTGCGCTCCGGCTTCGAGGAAATGAAAGCCTCGCCGTGGGAAAAGGAAGACGCCATCCACGAGGGCATCCCCATCATCAACTTCCATGTGCCCAAGGCGTTCCTGCATGACGCCGCCGGCAAGCTCACCGGCATGAGCTTTGAAGTGGTCAAGGCGGTCTATGACGACAAGGGCCGTCGCAGCCTGGTCCCCACGGGCGAGCCCGATGTGGTCTTCGACTGCGATGATGTACTCATCGCAGTGGGTCAGGAAAACGCCTTCCCATGGATCGAGCGGGATTCTGGTATCGACTTCGATCAGTGGGGCCTGCCTGTCCTGGGCGATCAGACCTTTCAGTCAGCCAGCGCGCCAAAGGTGTTTTTCGGTGGTGATGCGGCCTATGGCCCGAAGAACATCATCACAGCCGTGGCACACGGCCATGACGCAGCGGTCTCCATTGATCGCTTTCTTCACGGCGAGGACGTGTCGAAGCGGCCTGGACCGCAGGTCAATCTGGTTTCCCAGAAGATGGGGATTCACGAGTGGAGCTACGACAACTCGGTCAGCAATGATCTGCGCCACAAGGTGCCATGGGAAAAAGCCGAGAAAGCGCTAGCCAGCATCAAGGTCGAGGTCGAACTGGGCTTTGATCTGAAGACTGCGTACGAGGAAGCTGAGCGTTGTCTCAATTGCGATGTGCAAACGGTCTTCAACGACAAGCTGTGCATTGAATGTGATGCCTGCGTCGATATCTGCCCGATGGACAGCATCACCTTCACCGAAAACGGTGACGAGGCCGAACTGCGGACCCGCCTCAAGGCGCCGGCCACCAATACTGAGCAGGACCTGTATGTGAGCCAGACCCTCAAGACGAATCGCGTCATGGTGAAGGACGAGGACGTCTGCCTGCATTGCGGGCTGTGCGCCGAGCGTTGCCCGACAGGTGCGTGGGATATGCAGAAGTTTCTGTTCAATACCACCAAGGCGGGCTCGGCCAGCCGGGATCGCGCGGCCACGGCGCGCACGGAGGCCACGGCATGAAACGGATCGAGGCAGTCAACGACTTCGTCATCAAGTTTGCCAACGTCAATGGCTCGGGTTCGGCTTCGGCCAACGAGCTCTTTGCCAAGTCGATTCTGCGCATGGGTGTGCCGGTCAGCCCGCGCAACATCTTTCCATCCAACATCCAGGGTCTGCCCACCTGGTACGAGGTGCGGGTGACTGAGCGTGGTTGGCTGGGTCGTCGCGGTGGCATCGACATGATGGTGGCCATGAATCCGCAGACCTGGGCGCAGGATCTGGCCGAGATCGAGCCGGGTGGGTACCTGTTCTACGACAGCACCCGGCCGCTGCCACCCAGCGCGTTTCGCGAGGACATTCATGTCATTGGCATGCCGGTCACCGCGATCTGCAATGCAGCCTATGAGGATCCGCGTCAGCGTACGCTCTTCAAGAACATCATGGTGCTGGGCGCCTTGTCGGTGCTGATGGAAGTCGATCCCGAGGTCATCGAGAAGCTGTTCTCGGAGCAGTACAAAGGCAAAGAGCGCCTGCTTGAATCCAATGTGCGTGCGCTGCATTCGGGCCGCTCGTTTGCCCAGGAGCATCTGGACGCACCGATCGGACTGCGCGTGCGCCGGGCCGATGCGGTGGGCGACCGGATCTTCATGGAAGGCAATGCCGCAGCCGCATTGGGCGCCGTGTATGGCGGCGCCACGGTGTGTGCCTGGTACCCGATTACGCCTTCCTCGTCGGTGGCCGAGGCCTTCCAGTCCTACTGCAAGAGGTTCCGTCACGATCCCAAGACCGGTGAGGCCAACTACGCGATCGTGCAGGCAGAAGACGAGATTGCTTCGGTGGGCATCATCACAGGCGCAGGCTGGAACGGCTCGCGTGCCTTCACGGCCACTTCCGGTCCGGGCGTATCGCTCATGACCGAGTTCATCGGTCTGGCCTACTTTGCCGAGATTCCGTTTGTCATTGTCGACGTGCAGCGCGGGGGGCCGTCCACCGGCATGCCCACACGCACCCAGCAGGCTGATCTGGTGTCCAGCGCGTATGCCTCACACGGCGACACCAAGCATGTGATGCTCCTGCCTCAGGATCCGGCCGAGTGCTTCGAGCACACCGCCACTGCACTGGATCTGGCTGAGCGTTTGCAGACGCCGGTCTTTGTTATGACCGATCTGGATATCGGCATGAATCAGCGACTGTGCGAACCGCTGCAGTGGGATGAAGGTCGCCGCTACGACCGCGGCAAGGTGCTGACTGCCGAGCAACTGGATGCAGGCTTCGATTTCGGCCGCTACAAGGATGTGGACGGCGATGGCATTCCGTGGCGCACGCTGCCGGGCACGCACCCGACCAAGGGCAGTTACTTCACGCGCGGCACGACCCGAGATGCCTACGCCCGCTATTCCGAAACCGGCGCCGACTACACCTACAACGTGCAGCGCCTGCTCAAGAAGTTCGAGACGGCCGCCAACCTGGTGCCAGCTCCGATTGTGAGAGCGGCCGCCAAGCGCACCCGACTGGGTGTGCTCTATTTCGGTTCCACAGCACCTGCCATGGACGAGGCCCTCGAAGCCCTGGGCGGTGAAGGTGTGCATGTGGATGCCATGCGCTTGCGGGCGTTCCCCTTCCCTCGCAGCGTTACCGAATTCATTGCCTCGCATGACCAGGTCTTCGTGGTCGAACAGAACCGTGATGCGCAGATGCGCACGCTGCTCATCAACGAACTCGACGCCGACCCGGCCAAACTGGTGCGCGTGCTGCACTTCGACGGCACGCCCATCACGGCACGTTTCATTACCCAGGCGATCCGCGAGCATGCCCAACGTCATGCCGCCCAGCCTGTGCGCAGTGTTGCTCAGGAGTCCGTCAAATGACCTACATCGCCAAGCCCCGACTGCATCACCCCACACTCGAAAAAAATTCGGTCGGCTACACCCGACGCGACTACGAAGGCAAGATCTCCACGCTGTGCGCGGGCTGCGGGCATGACTCCATTTCAGCCGCCATCATCCAGGCGGTCTGGGAGCTTGATGTGCAACCGCATCGGGTGGCCAAGCTCTCTGGCATCGGTTGCTCGAGCAAGACCCCCGACTACTTCCTCGGCGCGAGTCACGGCTTCAACACCGTCCACGGTCGCATGCCAAGCGTGCTGACCGGTGCCAACCTCGCCAACCGCGATCTGCTCTACCTCGGCATCTCGGGCGACGGTGACTCGGCCTCGATCGGTCTGGGGCAGTTCGCGCACGCCATGCGTCGCGGTGTGCGCATGGTCTATATCGTTGAAAACAACGGCGTGTATGGCCTGACCAAGGGTCAGTTCTCTGCCACCGCAGACCGCGGCAGCAAGAGCAAGAAGGGCATGGTTAACAATGACGCGCCGGTCGATCTGGTGGGGATCGCCATGCAGCTGGGTGCTACCTACGTCGGGCGCAGTTTCTCAGGCGACAAGGCGCAGCTCGTGCCGCTGATCAAGGGCGCGATCAATCATGGCGGCGCAGCCTTCATCGACGTGATCAGCCCCTGCGTGGCCTTCAACAATCATGACGGCAGTACCCGCAGCTACGATCATGTGCGCGCTCATAATGAAGCGGTCAGCCGCATCGATTTCATCGACCTGGCCAAGGAAGTCGTGGCCGAGCCCAAACCGGGTGAGGTGATTGAACTGCCGCAGGCCGACGGCACGGTCATGCGGTTGCGCAAGCTGCATGCCGACTACGACCCGACCGATCGCCGTGTTGCGATGAACCACATGAATGAAATGGCCGAGGCGGGCGAAATTGCCACGGGTCTGCTCTACGTGGATCCGCGTGCAACGGACCTGCATGCGGCGCTCGAGACCGTGCCCACGCCGCTGAACCGGCTCGATGAATCGGCGCTGTGCCCTGGTGCCGCGGCGCTCGCCAAAATCAACGCGAGTCTGCGCTGACCTTGTGGGTCAGCTGGCCCGCCCGCGCGCCTGATGTTCAGGTGGCGGGCTGTAGCCAGCCGCGCATCTCGCGTTTCAGCAGCTTGCCATTGGCATTGCGCGGCAGGGGCTCGGGCCGAACGGTGACCGTCTCGGGCACCTTGTAGTCGGAGAGCCGTTCAGCGCACCAGGCGCGCAGGGCCACCGGATCGGGTGCCGGTTCAGTGGCGTGCACAAAGGCATGCACACGTTCACCCAGCACCGGGCAGGGCATGCCAACCGCTGCCGCTTCGATGACGCCCGGAAAACCGACCAGGGTGTTTTCAACTTCGACCGACCAGATCTTGTACCCGCCGCGGTTGATCATGTCCTTTTTTCGATCGAAGATTTTGACGTAGCCGTTTTCATCGACTGCGCCCAGATCCCCCGATCGCCAGTAGCCGCCCACGAATTCCTTCGCGCTTGCCTGCGGGTTATCCCAGTAGCCGCGCACGGTCATCGGCCCGCCGATCAGCAGCTCGCCGGTCTGCCCTGGCGCCACTTCGATACCGTCGTCATCCACCACCACGATATCCACACAGGGCAGCGCTTTGCCCACACTGTCCAGATGCGCAGCCTGATCGCCAATGGGCATGGCTGTGGCAGGCGAGCTCACCTCGGTGGAGCCGTAGGCATTCATGAGCGTCAGACCAGGCACTGTACGGGCCAGTGTCTCGATGGTCGCCTCGGGCATGGGCGCACCGCCATAGGCGCCGATCCGCCAGGCAGACAGATCGGCTTGGCCGAATTCGGGCTGCAGCAGGCACAACGCGTACATGGCCGGCACGAGCATGGCGTAGGTGATCCGCTCGCGTGCTGCAACCGCGATGAAGTCTGAGGCCTTGAATTGGGGGAGGATCACCAGCGCACCGCCAACCTGCCACATGGCAGTGATCAGAGCGACCAGGCCGGTGACGTGGCTGGCAGGAACCGCCAGCGCTGCGCGTTCGTCCGAGCCGAAACGCATGATCTGCTCATAGTGGATCGATGAGTGCACGATCCCGAGGTGGCTGAGCATGGCGCCCTTGGGACGCCCGGTGGTCCCTGAGGTGTACAGGATGGCTGCGGTGTCCTCTTCAGAGACAGCATGCGCGGTTTCAAGCTGCGGTCCTGTGCTCTCGCAGATCTGTCGGGCTGCGTCTGCACCCAGTCGCAGCGTGAGCGCCGGTGCATCGGCGGCACCGGGCAGTCGGTCTTTCAGCGCATCGTCGTAGACCACGGCGCGCGCGGCACACTGCGTCAGGATGAAGGCCAGCCCCGGTCCCTGTTCGCGCACGCTCACGGGTACGGCGATTGCGCCGCATTGCAGACAGGCCAACAGCGCGAGGATGAACTCGGGCCGGTTTGATACCAGCAGCACGACCCGATCGCCCGGCGCCACGCCTTGTACAGACAGGTGGTGTGCCAGGCGTGCCGCCTGCTCATGAAGTGCCTGCCAGCTCCAGCGCTGGCCTTCGAAGATCAGTGCATCACGCATCGGGCCGCGGGCACGCGAACGCTCGAACATCTGGAGCACGCTGTGCGGACGTTGCGCATAGCAACGCACGACGCGTGCATCGAAGTGGGTTTCCCGTCGCAGTGCGAAACGATCGGGGGTCAGCGTCGGGGCCGAGGAAGGGCACATGTTCTTGACTCAGTCGGACGATGAAGACACCGGTGGTGCAGTTTGCTGACGCATCCACCAGACCGTGAGCGCTGCACCCGCAAGGGTCAGCGCCGCGCCCACACGCTGCGCATTGGCTGCGCCGATCCATTGACCGAGCTGACCGAACACCAGACTGCCGATCGGCATGGCACCCATGAACATCGCGGTATAGATGGACAGTACCCGCCCGCGCATGGCGTCGGACACGCTTTGCTGGATCGTAATGTTCGTCGACACCGCCTGCGAAATGGTACCGAACCCCACCATGATCATGCCGAGGACCGCGGCCGGAATCCAGTGCGTCGAGCAGAACATCACCAGACCCAGTCCGGCTGACAGGTTGCCCGCCAGCGCGAGCCCGCGCAGGTTCATCGCGCCGCGGCGCGCGGCCATCGACAGCGCGGCCGTCATGGCCCCGAGCCCGGCGCAGGACAGGAACATTCCGACCAGTTCTGGGTGCGCACCATGCAGTTCGGCCACTGTGGCTGGCATCAGTGAGTTGTAGGGTCCCACACCAAAGCCCAGCAAGAACACGCCGATCAGCATCTGCGCAATGGTCCGGTCAGCAAAGGCCTGCTTCCAGCCGTCGAGGTATTGCGACAGGAACGAGCTGCCTGCGCGGGCCGGTTCGCGGGTATCGGCTGTGCGAATGCGTTGCAACTGGATCAAGGTGGCCATCAGCGCGATCGGATGCAGCATCAGACAGGCGGCTTCGCCCAAGGAGCCGATCAGCAGTCCGCCGAGCGCCGGGCCGATGAAGCGGGCTGTATTGAGTGCGCTGGAGTGCAGCGCAACCGCATTAGGCAGCACGCTTCGATCGCGCACCAGATCGCCCAGGAAGGCGTGGCGCACCGGAATTTCGCAGGCAAAGACCACGCCGCGCAGGGCGGCCACAATCATCAGTTGCGTTGCCGTGAGCCAACCGGTGGCGGTCAGCACCGCAAGCAGGACACCCAGCAGGGCGACGGTGGTGAGCATGAGCGTGAGCAGCATGCGCCGCGGATAGCGGTCGGCATACAGCCCCGCGACCGGCGACACCAGCAGCGCAGGGGCCAATTGCACGAAACCCAATGCACCCAGCACCGCCACGGAGCCGGTGAGTTGGTAGCCCAGCCAGCTGATGGCGACGCCATGTGCGAAGCCACCCACCAGCGAGATCGACTGACCGATGAAGTACAGCCGGAAATCGCGGTGGGCGAGCGCGGGAAATCGACTCACAGGTAAGCCGTTTCCAGGGGGCGCATCACTGATCGGCAGTCTGGGGCGGAGGTGGACGGCAACATGCAGCGTGCGACGATGGAGTCGATGGCGCGTCGAGGTGAGCGAGACCGGTCATCCTTAAGCATGAGTCTTCATGACGCGGCCTCCAGCCGCTCAAGATGCCAGGCCTCGTCCCCCAGCAGATTGGCAAAGCCAGTCAGGCGTTTGGCTGCCTGGCCGATCTCGGTTTCATCGGTCATTCCGATGGCGCCGTGCAGCTGCACACCCTCTTCTGCGCAGCGACGGGCCGCAGGCGAGACAAAGGCCTTGGCCAGGGACACGGCGCGATACCGCGCTTGCGGCGTGTCGCTGAGCCGATCGATCGCCGCAGCGCTGATTGCGCGCGCCTGCTCGATCGCCACAAAGAGGTCCACGAGCCGATGGCGCAGGACCTGGTTCGCGATGAGGGTGCGACCGAACTGCCGACGCTGTTGCAGGTAGTCCTTGGTCAGTTCCAGCACGCGCGACATCGTGCCGACCGCCTCCATGCAGGCCAGTGCCGTGCCGTGATCCAGCGCGGCTTCGACCACTGCCCAGCCGTGCCGCGGGCTGGCCAGCCGTGCATCGGCCGGCACGGTCACACCGGCAAGGCGCAGGTCCGCGCATTGCCGGCCATCGTAGGTGGGCCAATGGCGCCGCGAAAGGCCTGCGGCATCGGCGGGCACCGCAAACAGTGACAGACCGGTCGGGTCGCGGGGAGCCCCAGATTCGCGTGCGAGCACCAGAAGCGTGTCGGCGGTGCCGCCACCCAGGACCAGCGTCTTGGTACCGTCCAGGCGCCAGGTGCCGTCCGATTGCGCATGGGCGCGTGTCTGCACATCGAACGCATCATGGCGCCCCTGCGGCTCCAGGGCGGCCAAACCGAGCATCTGCTGGCCTGCAGCCAGCCCGCGCAGGAGCGCTTCGGCGCGCTGGGCGGCAGCCGGCTCACCGTCGTGCAGGGCCTGCACGCGGCAGGCGATCAGGGCCGGCGCGCACAAGCCCAGATGGGCCAGCCAGGGCTCCACCGCTGTGGCGCGTCCCAATGCATGCGCTACGATCGAGGCGTCGGTCGCGTCGCCGAACCCGTCGCAGTCTTCAGGAAGATTGAGCGCCAGCCAGCCCATCTCGGCAAACGCCTGCCAGCGCTCACGGGAGAACCCGTCCGGCAGGGCGGCACTGTGCTTGCGCGCATCGAAGCCATAGTCGCGTTGCACATAGCGCAGGGCCGCATCGCGCAGCAGAGCGCGCTCGTCAGGGGTATCGGCAGGCGTGACGGTCGTGCTCATAGTCGCGGCTGTGTTCATAGTCCCAGTACCTGCTTGGCCAGAAGTTCATGTTGAATTTCACTGCTGCCGCCCGCGATGGTGAATCCGCGGGTCATGAAGCGACGCGAAGACGCCGTGGTGGCATACGGGTGCCGTTCAACAATCTGTGTGTCGTTGGCTTGAGGCAGGTCGACCAGGCCCTGGGCGTCGAACGGCAGGGTTTGCGGCCCCAGCGCATCGACCGTGAGGGTCTCGATCTCCTGGATCAGTTGGCTGCCGACCAGCTTGAGCATGCCGGTTTCCGGGCCCAGCCGTTCACCGGCTTCAGCGCGTTGCCGAAAGCTCAGGACGGTTGCGGCCAGCGTTTCAAGCCGCACCTCAAGTTTGGTATGTCGACGCTTGAACCAGGGACGGTCGCGCAGGAGCACGCCGGCTTCCTGCACGGTGTCACCGATCGATCGCACCTTGGCCAGACGCCGGCGGTTTTCGGCCACCCGCGCCAGGTTCAGGCGTTCGAATTCAAGCAGCGACTTGGCAATGGTCCAGCCCTGGTTTTCTTCGCCAACCCGCATGTCCAGCGGCACTTTCACGTCATCCAGAAACACCTGATTGAAGAGGTGCCAGCCGTGAATGCCGATGATCGGACGCAGCGTGATCCCGGGTGTGGCCATGTCGATGAGCAGAAAGCTGATGCCTTCCTGCGGCGTGCGGGCCTCGGGGTTGGTGCGCACCAGACAGAAGATCCAGTTGGCATGGTGCGCGCCGGACGTCCAGATCTTGCTGCCATTGACCACATAGTGCTCAGTGCCGTCAGCGGCGCGCTCGCGTACTGCTCGGGTCTTGAGCGAGGCCAGGTCCGATCCTGATTCAGGCTCCGAGTAGCCCTGACACCAGACATGCTCCAGCGACATCATGCGCGGCAAGAAATGCTCTTGCTGCTCGGGGGTGCCGAAGCGCGCGAGCAAGGGGCCGATCATCTCGAAGGTGAGCCCCCCCACTTCCGGTGCGTGACCCAACACCAGTTCGTCCTGAAATACGGCGCGCTTCCAGGCGGGCCAGCCGGTCCCGCCCCATCGCTGCGGCCAGTGCGGCGCCAGCCAGCCACGATCGCGCAATTGCGCCATCCAGGTTTTGCTCTCCTCGCCGGTCAGGGCGACCCCGAGGCGCGACTTCTCGCGTATCGGTTCGGGCAAGTGATCGCGCACGAACGCCCGCACTTCATTGCGAAAAACTGCGATCTCTTCTTGCGTGACGTTCATGCGATGCTTCCCTTGTGGAAGATGCGTTTTCCAATGGCGGCGCGGTGCACTTCCGATGCACCGTCATAAATCCGAAAGGGCCTCAGACGCTTGGCGATCATGGCGATCGGCTGGTCTTCACACATCCCTAGGGCGCCGGTGATTTGCGAGGCTCGGTCGGCCACGCGGTTGAGGGCTTCGCTCACAAAGACCTTGGCCATGGACGAGTGATGCCGGATGGAGGCGCCGGTGTCCAGGCGCCTGGCAACGTCTGCGGTCATGACCCGGCAGGCGTACAGATCGATGTGCGAGTCGGCCACCATCGCCTGGATCTGCTGATGCTCCGAGAGCTTCGCGCCGAATGAATCGCGTCTTGCGCAGTAGTCCTGCGCAATCTCGATGGCGCGCTCTGCGAGCCCGATGCCACGCATGCAATGAAAGAGCCGGGCGCCCTCAAGGCGCAACTGGGCATAGTCGAAGCCTTTGCCTGCGTCGCCGATCAGCGCATCGGCCGAGACACGGCAGTTCTCCAGCTTCACTTCGGCATGACCGCCATTGGAGAACGGATCAATGGATGGAATGGCACGAATCAGATTCCAGCCTGGATTGCGGGTGTCCACGATGAACCAGCTGGCCCCTTCGTCGCTGCGCGCCACCACAATTGCGAAGGCGGCACCCACGGCCCCGGAGGTAAACCATTTGTGCCCATCGAGTACCCAGTCGTCGCCGTCGCGACGTGCGCGGGTGGAGAGCATGCGCGGATCGGAGCCCACGCCCGGTGCGGGCTCGGTCATTGCAAAGGCTGAGCGGATCTCGCCCGCCATCAGTGGCCCCAGCCACTTTGCCTTTTGCGACGGTGCAGCCAGATGCATGAGCGTATCGATGTTGGGCTGATCGGGCGCGGCACAGCCCATTGCGCCTGCGCCCAGGAAGCTGCGCCCGCAGACCTCGAAGACCCGCGCGCAGTCCTGCCAGTTCAATCCCATGCCTCCTGCATCTTTCGGCAGCTGTGGGGCGATCAGCCCCTGTGCCTGGGCTTTGGCACGCAACACGCGGGTGACATCGTCGAGCCACTCAATGTCATGAGCCTTGCTCATGTCTTCACGCGGAATGGCCTCTTCATCGATGAAGTGGCGCACCTGCCGGCACAGGGCATCAAGCTCATGGGGCGGCAGGCTGGGGCGCAAATTGGCGGGGACAGTGCGGGTCATGGATAGTTTGTGATCTTGGGGTGAAGGGGCTTGGTTGGCCTCACAAGGCCGGGCCGGTCGAGCGAATGCAGGCGGCCACTTTCGCAGAGGTCAGGTGTGCACACGCGCCTGATCAAGGGTGGGTGGCGGTTTGCCGCCAGGCTGCGCAAAGCTTTCGAACCACTGCTTGATATCCGGCCCGATCGAGGTGCGCCGCAAAGCGGCTTTCAGCTTGAACACGTTGTCTGCAGGCCAGGTGGCGATGTCGCTGGCTAATTGCATGCACCGCGCACTTACCTCATCGTCGTCGACCACTTCGGTGGCGACGCCCAGTCGCAGCAGCTCTTCTGCGCCCACCTTGTCGCCCAACAGCGCCAGACGTGCCGCCACCGCTTCCGAGTGGCGCATCAGCAGCCAGGCGAGATTGTTCGGTGCGGCCATGCCGAGCCTGATCTCGCCGATCTGCAGTGTGGCCGTGCGCCCACACACCAGCACATCGCCGGCAATCGCCAAGGCTGCCCCGCCATTGATGGCGTAGCGCTCCAGTGCGACGAGCAGCACTTTTTGTGTGGAGGCCAGGGCCACATGCACTTCGCGCCAGCGGGCGTTGAAACCCGGGACCCACGCGGGGCGAGGTTCAGCGTTGAAGGCCTTCAGGTCGAGTCCTGAACACAGGGTGCCGCCTTCTCCGCGCAGCACCAGAGCACGCAGTGAGGAATCGGCTTGCGCTGCGGCGAGTGCATTGAAGAAGTCGTCGGCCAGGACGCCATCGATCGCATTGCGCTGCGCTGGGCGATTCAGAACAATCTCGGCCCAGCCTTCGTGGCGAAGCAGCAGCACGGCGGGTGCGGCGTGTGAGCTGTCGGGGGTATCGGACATTGCAGGCTCTGATCTGGGTTGGTTAATCGTGGCTGAAGAGGGGGCTGAAGAGTGCTCAGCTGTGCAGGGTGACCCGGTAATCCATCATGTCGGCACGGCAGTAGGTATCGCTGTGCGTGACCGGCTTGTCGTCATAGTCGTAGCTGGTGGTGCGAATGCGCAGCAAGGCTGCGCCTTCCTGATAGGCCAGTTGTCGCGCCAGGCGTGTGGTAGCCAGGGTGGCTTCAACGCGCACGCGGGTGCGGGCCATGCGCAAGCCCAGTCCGAGTTCAATGGCTACTGTCACGTCCTGGTCGGTCAGGTCCTGTTCGGCCAGCATTGCGGCCGGACCGGGAGCCATCCAGGTGGTCCCGATCACAAACGGCGTGCCATCGCCGTAGCGCATCACGACCAGCGCACCCAGCGCGGTACCGCGCTCGATGCCCAGTTCGATCGCCAGTTGCCGGGTCGCTTGCACGTGCTTGAATGAGACCAGTCGGCCATGTGCGCGCAGACCCCGCATGCGCATGGCCTCGAGCACGCCCACGAGCGGGCCGTGTGCCTGCCGTCTCCCGGGTTGCGTGACAAAAGACCCCTTGCCATTGACCGTTCGCACCAGGCCATTTGCCTGCAGTTCCGCAAGAGCCTGACGCACGGTGATGCGACTGACCCCGAAGCGCGCAATCAGCTCTGATTCGGAGGGCAGGCGCGCATCCGGTGGCAGGTGGCCCGAGAGGATGTCCGCCCGCAGCGCATTGCGCACCTGTGCGAACAGTGAAGAACGTTCGGCAGGTGCCGTGCCTGGGCCCTCGGCGCCTGGCGTATGAGCTTGGCGCAGCGCAGCGAATGCGATAGGTCGTTTGCGATCTGGCACGGGGTAGAGGGCGTCAGACATTCAACCTGTCATGATAGGCTAGGATCGCAGCCGGTCAACGCCGAACGGCCGGATATCGGGATGCAGACGTGACCGCTGCCCGGCCCGGCCTGCCCGCGCAGCGAGCCGGGCCTCAGCAGAACAGGAGACGCACAGACCATGACCCAAACTTCCTCCGATCGGGCGGCCGCTGTCGCAGCGCTGCCTGCATTTGCCCGAACAGAGCTGTGCGCGCGTTTTGACGTGCGTCATCCGATCTTTGCGTTCTCGCACTCGGTTCCCACGATCGCCGCGGTCTCGCGCTGTGGTGGGCTCGGGGTCTATGGCGCTACCCGTCGAACCCCCGATGAAATCCGGGCCGAATTGAGCGAGCTGCGCAAGCAGGCCGGCGATGTGCCGATCGGCGTGAATCTGGTGTTGCCTCCCGGGATGCCCGAGGACAACGACCCTGAATCGATTGAACGTGAGCTGCCTGAGCGTCACAAGGCGTTTGTCGCCGCGCTCTATGAAAAGTACAAGGTGCCACCGCCCAAACGGCGTGGCATGCGCACCCGTTTCTTGCGCTCCAACGAGATCGCCGCACAGCAAATGCAGGCGGTGCTCGACTCCGACGTACAGGTTGTGGCGTGTGGCATCGGGATGCCGACGGACTTTGTTGAGCAGTGCAAGCGGCGCGGCAAGCGCATCATCGCCTTGTGCGGTTCGCCCAAACACGCACGCCGCGCGATCGATTCAGGCGCCGATGCACTGGTGGCGCAGGGCCATGACTCTGCCGCGCACACTGGCCCGATCGGGACCTTCTCGCTGGTGCCGCAAGTTGTCGAAGTGGCGGGCGATATCCCGGTGCTCGCCGCAGGCGGCGTCATGACCGGGCGGCACGTGGCCGCAGGGCTGGCGCTAGGCGCACAGGGTGTATGGACCGGCAGTATCTGGCTCGCTACAGAGGAATATGGTCTGCATCCCTTGCAGCTCAAAAAATTGGTGGCCGCCGGGAGCGACGACACGGTCATTACCCGCTCCGAGAGTGGCAAGACGTTCCGGCAGGTGCGCTCCGCGTGGAGCGACGAATGGTCTGCGCCTGATGCCCCGCGCCCCTTGGCCATGCCTTATCAGGACATGCTGGTGGGTGATCTGCTGGGAGCCATTGATGATCATGAAGTCGAGCCGCTCATGCATTACGCGGTTGGGCAGGGAGTCGCCTGGATTCGTGAACGCCGCTCGGTGGCGGAAGTCTTTGAACAGTTGGTACAAGAGTCACGCGTTACGCTGGCTGCGCTAAGTCGTATCACCCCCTGATCGATTGCTGTCACACCCAGTGTTCGACCAGTGTTCGGTCTGAAATGCCTATTGAAGGAGTTGCGCCATGACATTCAATTCAAAGGATTCATTCGAAGCAGCCGGCGCCACAAGCCTGCGTGCACGCCGCAGGCTCGTCGGGGGTCTGACCGCACTGGTTGCCACCAGCGTGGGCGGGCCGCTGGTCGCTCAGACCGCTGCTTCCCCCTGGCCTTCCAAGCCGGTGCGTATCGTGTCGCCCTATCCGGCGGGTGGCTCCAACGACAATGTGGCGCGCATCCTCGCAGCGCGCCTGTCCGAGATGTGGAATCAGCGGGTGTTCGTTGAGAATCGCCCTGGCGCCAATAACCGTATTGCCACGGAGCAGATCGCGCGCCTGCCTGCGGATGGCTACAACCTGTTATTCGCAGCCGCGCCGCATGGCTCAAACCCTGGCCTGTACGACAACAAGCTGCCCTACGATACGGTGCGTGACTTCACCGCCATTGCACGGGCGGTGATTGGCCCCGTGGGTTTCTGGGTGCCTGCAGCATCGCCTTACAAGACCCTGCGCGAGCTGGCTGATGCGGCACGCGCGCAGCCGGGCAAGCTGTTTGCCGGCACGCCTGGCAATGGAAGCGGCCCGCACATGGTGGTCGAGCTTTTCGGGTACCGCACTGGTGCGAAATTCGAACATTTGCCGATGAAGGGCGATGCGCCCCTGGCGATTGAGACCGTGGCCGGAAGGGTCGACGTGGCGCTCACCGGCATGACCGTGATGAAACCGCATTACGAGGCGGGAAAAGTCAGGCTGTTGGCCGTGACCTATGAGCGCCGTTTCCCATTGGCGCCTGACGTGCCGACGCTTGCAGAAGCTGGCTTTGGCAACGTGGACGGCTATGCCTGGTTTGGCATGGTGGGCCCAGCCGGCATGGCCCCCGATGTGGTGGCCCGCATCAATCGCGATATCAATGCGGTCCTGGCGCTGCCCGAGGTGCGCACACCCCTCGAGGCCTCAGGTATTGTCGTGGCCACCGGTTCGCCCGAGCAGTTCCGTGCCTTCATTGCCGCCGACGTTGAAAAATGGACCAGCGTGGTCAAAGCCACTGGCATCAGGCCCGACTGAGCAAGCGCACACCCATCGCAAACGGGATTGCGGCCAGCAGCAGGTAAGTCGGGCCGTGTCCGCCCAGCAGCCCAACTAAAGACGCGAACAGTACCGGGCCGAACATTGCGCCGCAGAAGGTGAGGAACTGCGTGCCCCCAGTCACCATGGCCAGGCGCGCAGGGGCCACCCGGTGCGAGAGGTCGGCGAAAAACACGCCGTTCCAGGCCATGCTGGTGGCCCCGCAGGCCATCGCCACGACGCTCATCAACCAGCGGGGGGCATCGGGCGGTAAGGCCCCCAGGCTTGCCGAGGCCAGCCCCATGCCCAGTCCAAGCAGCCCCAGCAGTCTGGTAGGCGACATCACGCGATCGGACATCTGACCCCACACGATCCTGAACATCACGCTCAGCACCTGTGAGGCCGACAGAATGCCTGCCGCCACTGCCAGACTCAGCCCATGTTCGAGCTTCAGATACGAGACCAGGAAGGTGATGAAGCAGATCTGCGTGATCGAAAAAGCAATCGATGCCATACCCAGTTGGCGCACGCCGCGGTCGTTCCAGACCGCCTGCAAAGGGCCAGCAAAGGCCTGCCAGATCCGCTCGCTCAGGGGCGCGCTGTGCTCGGCACCCGGCTTCTGTGACGGCGTGGCTGCGCGCGCTTCGGTGTCCAGCACCTGTGCCTGACGCAGCACCAGTGCGAGCAGGGCGCTGAGCGCAGCGAGGCAGGCCAGCGCCAAGTGCCAAGGCAGTGTCGACAGCAGCAAGGGGACCAGCAGACCACTGGCGCCGATGCCAATCGGGACGCCGGTCTGTTTGATCGAGAAGAACAGACCGCGACGGGTGGCCGGCGCATGGTGCGACAGGATCATCGAGGCCGCCGGATTGGGCAACCCATACCCGATCCCCAAAGCGATGGCCGCTGGCACCAGCAACAGCCACAAGCCCGGCAGGCTGGCCAGTGCAGCCAGCATCAGCCCAAGGCATCCTGCGTACAAGGCCCAGCGATTCATGCGGACCGCGCCGGTGCGCTGGACCCGCGCGCCGCTGAACAATCCGGAAAACATTGCTGCGCAATAGGCCAGGCCAACGAACCAGCCAATGCGCTGTGCCGGCAGACCAAGCATGGGGGCGACCACAGGCGCCATGACCGATGGCGCAGTCATGCAGAGCGTGCAAACGGCCTGCACCGCCAGTGTCACGCCAAGCGCCAGTCCGGGTCGTGCGGGGGCGGTGGTCGCGGCGCCCGATGCAGGAGTCGCCGCACCGGCCTCAGCACGCAGCGGTTCCCCTTGCGTGACCGATGCGGCCCGTTGATCGGCTGGCTGAGGGGGCGGTGGGCGCATGGTGGGTTAGGCCAGTATAGGTGCGCAACCGGGTGAGGCCGGCGCGATGGCCGTGGCCCCAGTATGATCATGGAACGCCCACCCCTCTTTGGATCGCCCGCCATGAACCTGTCCGACATTCGCCGCATCGTTGATGCCAAATGGGATGACGATCTGCTGCCCAGGCTGGTGGAGTATGTGCGGCTCCCCGCGAAATCCCCGGCCTTTGATGACAGTTGGGCCGCGCATGGGCATCTGGCGGCAGCCGTCAAGGCGGGCGAGATCTGGGCCCGCGCGCAAGGCATTCAGGGCATGACGCTTGAGGTGATCGCTCAGCCTGGCCGCACACCATGCCTGTTCTTCGATATTCCAGCCACGCATGGCTTGGGCGATGACCGCACCGTGATGTTCTATGGTCATCTGGATAAACAGCCTGAGATGACCGGCTGGCGAGAGGATCTGGGGCCCTGGACGCCGCGCATCGAGAATGGTCGGCTCTACGGGCGCGGCGCTGCAGACGATGGCTATGCGCTCTACGCAGCGCTGACGGTTGTGCAGGCGCTCGATGCGCAGGGCATGCCGCGTCCGCGCTGCGTGGGCCTGATTGAAACCTGCGAGGAAAGCGGCAGTCCTGACCTGCCCGCTTATCTGCGCCAACTCGCCCCCCGGCTTGGTGCCGTGCAACTGGTCGTAGGTCTGGATTCCGGCTGCGGCAACTACGATCAGATGTGGGTCACCACCTCACTGCGCGGTCTGGTGGGTGGTGTGCTCAGTGTGGAAATCCTGCAAGAGGGCGTGCACTCGGGATCGGCCAGCGGCATCGTGCCTTCGTCGTTTCGCATTGCCCGCAAGCTGTTGTCGCGACTGGACGATATGGATACCGGCCGCCTGCTGCCAGAGGGCCTGCATACCCCGATTCCTGCTGAGCGCATCGAACAGGCGCGGGCTGCGGGCGATATTCTGGGCGACCAGATCTGGAAGCAGTTCCCGTGGGTCGGCTGCAATCATGGCCCGGACGCCCATGCGCACGCCATGCCCACCACGACCGATCCGGTGGAAGCGATCCTCAATCGCACCTGGCGTCCGGCGCTCTCAGTGACCGGTGCCGAGCATCTGCCCGGCATTGCCGCAGGCGGCAATGTCCTGCGCCCCCGCACCTCGCTCAAGCTGTCGCTGCGAATCCCGCCGACACTGGATGGCGAACGCGCGGCGGCCATCATGCGAGAAGTGCTGGAAAAGGATCCGCCCTATGGCGCGCGTGTGAGTTTTTCGGGCGGCCATGGGGCCACTGGCTGGAACGCGCCACCAACCGCCCCGTGGTTGCAGCAGGCGGTGGATGCCGCCTCGCAGGCGGCCTGGGGGCGGCCAGCCGCCTGGATGGGTGAAGGCGGCACGATCCCTTTCATGAGCATGTTGGGTGAACGCTTCCCGGATGCGCAGTTTCTCATCACGGGTGTCCTGGGTCCGCAGTCCAATGCCCATGGCCCCAATGAGTTCCTGCATATCGATGCCGCCAAACGCCTCACGGCTGCTGTGGCCGCAGTGGTCACTGCAGTGAAGTGAATCGATCCTCGGCGGCGGCTTGGGTGCAGCCCGCCTGCACTGCGCCCGCCTTCCATCGATGCATACCGCGCGCTGGGGCGTTTGAAAATGTGACGAAAAGATGGCGTGACGGTAGAATCGAGCGCTTATGCTGATCCGACGCGCAGGCAATCGACCGCAGTCATGACCGCTTCACTGGCCGCATCCCTTCCACCGATGGCCTCAGCGACCCGTGCTGTTTCGGTTGCATCAGAGGCCATCCCCCGTGTGCTGCTGATTCACGATGATGCGATGTGGCTCATGCACACTGGTCGTGAACTGCGCGAGCGCGGGTTTCTCGTCACTGAATGCAATCGTCCGCATGAAGTGGGTGACCTGATCGATGAAGCGCATCCGGATGCGGTCGTGATCGATGCCGCGGTGCGTGAGCCTGCCGCCTATGTGGTGTGTCAGCAGATTCGTCAGCATCCCGGTGGCGAGGAATTGCCAGTCCTGCTCCTGTCGTCCGATGCGGCGAGTGAGTTGCACCGGCTGGTGCAGGATGCAGGCGTCACCGATTTCAGTGTTGGTGAGACCGATGCCGCCATGCTGGTGCATCGCTTGCGTCAGATGCTGTGGGTGGCGCGTCTCGAACGCACGCTGGGTGCAGGTGGGCAGCATGCGCATCCTCGCAGTCCAGCGCGCAATGGCCGATTCGTCTGGCGGACCGACAGTGGTGAAGTGCGCGGCAGCGATGATCTGTTTGGACTGATCGATCGGCGTGTTCCAGACGGGGTGGCCGATGTGCGTTGGTTGCTGGATGTGCTGTCCACGCACGAACGCCGTCGCCTCATGGTGAGCATGCAGCGGCTGTTGCGAGGTGGGCAACCGGGGCGCCCGGAGGTCGAGATCCATACCCGTTCATCGGGTCAGCGAACGGTGCGCATCGAAGTTCAGCAGGTCATTGCGCTGGACGCACAGTCTTTCGAGGTGACCGGACATGTGCATGACGTCTCGCCCTCATCCAGTGCCGAAGCGCGGGTGTATCGGCTCACCCACTACGACACGCTGACCGGGCTGCCGAACCGCGCATGGTTTGTCGAACAACTGAAGGCGGGGCCGCGTCGCGGGGCGCAGGGCCTGGGGCTTGCGCTGCTCGACATCGACCGCTACCACGAAGTTCTGGAGGCGTTTGGCCAGGACGCTTGTGACCGACTCATTGTGGAGGTGGCTCAGCGTTTGCGCCGATTGTCGCGTTCCGCGTTGCCGCAATGGAGCCAGGGCGCGAGTCGTGCACGCATTGCTGCCGTGGCGTATCTGGGCGGCGATGAATTCGGGCTGATGCTGGAGCATCTCGCCCAGCCTGATGAATCGCTCGAGGTATGTCGCAACGTGCTCAACCTTCTGTCTGAGCCGATCCGACTGGGCGAGCGTGAATTGTTCCTCAATGCCTCGATCGGGGTCCATGCGGCTGATCCTGCACAGGATGATCCGATCGGTTGGCTGGGGCGGGCAGAGTTGGCCCGCCGTGCTGCCGCGGCGCTCAGCACCGAACGGGTATTGCGATTCGAGCCGTCCATGTCCGAGACCGCCACCGATCGGCTCATGATGGAGCGCGATCTGCACTATGCGATGGAGCGTGGCGAGCTCTCGATGCAGATGCAACCCAAGTTTGCTGCGAGCACCCGCACGCTGATTGGATTTGAAGCACTCATGCGCTGGTCGCATCGGGGGCAGATGCAGTCACCGACGCGATTCATCCCGATCGCCGAGCGTAATGGACTGATCGTTCCGATGGGTGAATGGGCGATCGACCAGGCCTGCGCCATGATCAGTGCGCTGTCTCGCGCCGGGCGCAGTGATTGCCGTGTATCGGTCAATCTGTCCGCGCAGCAGTTGTCGGACGGAAGGCTGCCTGAACTCATCGAAGCAGCCCTGGCGCGCCATGGCGTGCCAGCAGAGCGACTGGAGGTCGAACTCACTGAATCGGGCCTGATGCACGATCCCGAGTTGGCCCTGGCGGTGTTGCGCGCCATCCGCGCCCTCGGGGTGGGGTTGGCAATCGACGACTTCGGCACCGGGTACTCGTCGCTCGCCTATCTGACCCGCCTGCCGCTCACCACGCTGAAGATCGACCGCTCTTTCGTGCAGGATGCGCATCTGTCTGAACGCAGTCGTGCGGTGGCCAGTGCCATCGTCGGCCTGGCACTGAATCTGCGGCTCGAGGTGATCGCCGAGGGAGTGGAAACTGAAGCCCAGCGTGATGCACTGATTGCGCTGGGCTGCGACCACCAGCAGGGTTATCTCTTCGGGCGCGCCATGCCCATGGACGAGGCGATCCGATTCGCAGGCTCCGTGCTGACAGCGCCTGTGCCTGTGCAGGAGCGGATTGTTCAGGCATGAGCGCCTCGGACCGTTCAGACCGGCCCGCAGCCGTATCGGGGACCTCAGCATCCAGTTTGTCCGGTGCGCGCGATTCGGTGGCAGCGAACATCGCGCGCGCCGCGATTAGGCATCTGGTTGAACGGGGTCTGCAGCCGACTCCTGCCAATTATCTGCAAGCCTGGAAGGCGGTCGGCGGGCCGGTGTCTGCCACAGATGAGCAGGCCGCTGAGCAGCCGCATGGCCAGGATGAAAGCGGGGCGTTCAGATCCATGGACACCCTGCGCAAGACCCATTCCGAACTGCTGGAAATTGTACGGACGCTGTGCGAGAGCATCGAGTCGATGGCCGAGCGCGACAGCTGGCTTGCGATCCAGGTCCAGGCGATTCGCGAATCCGTCGGTAACGGCGCCGATCGGCGGTCGCTTGCAGCGGCCCGGGCCATGCTCGAAAACGCGCGTCAGTCTCAGCACGATCTGCAGCGTAACCGGCGCGATGCACTGGGCGTGCTGCGCGGATTGCTGCCCGACCTGATCGCGCAGATGACCCAGCTTGGCGAGCGGTCCGGTGACTTTGGTGATGCGCTCAATACCCACCTTGTGCTGATTGCCCAGGCTGATTCGATCGAAGCCATTGCCGATGAAGTGCGGCATCTGGTGGCCGGGGCTCAATCGATGGCGAGCACCGTTGCGCAGGCGCGCGGCCAGCTTGAAGGTGGCGCGCGCCAGGCCCTCGAACTTGAAAGTCAGGTTGAGCGGCTCGAGCGGGAGTTGGCGCGTACCAGCGAGCTGCTGCTCACCGATCACCTCACGCAAGCCGCCAACCGCACGGGTCTGGCGCAAGCCTTCGTCGCGGCGCAGTCGGCCCTGCGCGCGGGTGCGCAAGTCGTGGTGGCGCTTTTGGACGTGGATGACTTTAAGCGGGTGAACGATATGCTGGGCCATTTCGCGGGCGATGGCGTGCTGCGCCATCTGGCCAAGCTGCTGCAGGGTCAGGTGCGCACAGGCGAGACGGTGGCGCGCTACGGCGGTGAAGAGTTCGTCATCCTGATGCCAGAGCGCACCGAGGATGAGGCACGCGACTGCCTGGTGCGCGCGCAGCGCGAGCTCACGCGATCGGTGTATCTGCACGAGTCGCGCAAGGTATTCATCACGTTTTCGGCTGGGTTGACCCGGGTTCGGACCACCGATTCGCTCGAGTCGGCCCTGGCGCGGGCAGATGAAGCGATGTACCGATCCAAACGGGCTGGCAAGAATTGCGTATCGGTCGCGTGAAGCGCTGAGCCGCTGAGCCAGTCAGTCGATCAAGCCGTTTTTCAGGCAGTACGTCGTCAGCTCGGCATTGGTCTGGACCGAAAGCTTTTCCAGGACACGGGCCCGATAGACCGAAACGGTCTTGGGCGACAGGTTCAGCTCGGTGGCAATATCCGAGAGTCGCTTGCCCGATGCCAATCGGATGAGGGTCTGGAACTCACGATCAGACAGACGTTCGTGGGCTGCGTGGCTCTCATCGACCGACAGGCGCTCTGCCAGGGCTTCTGCGATGGCCGGAGTGATGAATTTGCGTCCGGCATGCACCGTGCGCACCGCACTCACGATTTGCCCGGGGTCGGCTGATTTATTGAGATATCCCATGGCGCCCGCCTTGAGCGCACGGATCGCGTACTGATCTTCGGGATACATGGTCAGGATCAGCGTGCGGATGCGCACCGGATGGTCGGCCAGGGAATGCAGCACGTCCAGTCCGCTGCGCCCCGGCAGATTGATGTCGAGCAGCAGCACATCAAACTCGGTATCACGCAGCAACTGGCGCAACTCGCCATAGTCTGCGGCTTCACCCACCACGCGGATATCGCCCGCTTCATTCAGGGAGTCGCGCAGCCCGCGGCGAATCAGCGCGTGATCATCGACCAGGGCGACGCGTATCATGACTGCGGCTCCGACTCAAGCAAACGTGCCGCTGCGTCGGTCAGCGGAATCGTCAACATCAGGGACCCATGCGGCTGACCCGTTGCCACCTCCAGCCAGCCGCCGATCTGTCGGACGCGTTCGTTGAGGCCGCGCAACCCGAACGAGCTGTCTTTGCCCAGGTCCGTGGGACGAATGCCAATGCCATCATCTGTGATCTCCAGTGACAGCAGGTCATTGCGCATGACCAGGTCCAGCCGCACGTGACTGGCCTGAGCATGCTTGGCCACATTGGTCAGTGACTCCTGTGCCACGCGATAGACCGTGATCGCTACCTGTTCCGACACGTCCACCCGGTCCTGGTTGCACGACAGTTGCACGTCCAGGCCCGTGCGACTGGCAATTTGCCGCACCAGGTAATCGAGCGCGGCCACCAGGCCGGCATCGAGCGCAGGGGGGCGCAGGTCGCGCAGAATGCGCTGCACCGCCGCCACCGCCTGATCCAGCGTGTCCAGCCCCTGTTGGGCGCGGGCCTTGACTGCTTCCTGGCCATGGCGCTCGATCCATGACAGATCGAAGCGCAACGCAGTCAGCATGCCGCCGATATCGTCATGCACTTCCCGCGCAATGGCTGCACGTTCGGCCTCGACCGCCTGCTGCAGGTGGTCGGTGAGTTCGCGCAAGCGGCGCTCGGATTCGGCCAGTGCCTGCCTCGCGCTGGTGCGCTCCTTGCGTACGTTGGCAGCCGACATGCCTTGACGCAGTGCCAGCCCCAGGCGTGCCAGGCGGCCCTTGATCAGGAAGTCGTCCGCGCCAGCCTGCATGGCCGAAACCGCGAGATCTTCGCCGATGGCGCCCGAAACGATGATGAACGGCAGCTCCAGCCCCCTTGAACGGACGATGTGCAGGGCTTCCGTGCCACTAAGGCCAGGCAACTGAAGCTCGGAAATCACGGCATCCCAGTGTTTGGTGTCCAGCGCTGCGCACAGCGCGGCGGCGGATTCAACGCGCAGCGCTTCGGGCTGCAGGCGCTGACGGCGCATTTCCTGGAGCAGTACTGCGCAGTCGAGTTCGGATGACTCAACCACGAGTACGCGCACCGGATCACCATCGGAACCGTCGGCGGTGGTCCGCTCCATGGAATTGGTCGGATGCAACCGGTCTTATCTGAAGTTGCCCAAGGGGGCTGGGGTCTGAAAATGGCCCCTGTAGAGCGCTGGGGCACCGAGTTCGATCGATGGTAGCACGCAGGGTGTTCGACGCAGTGCCCTCTCTGGCAGGAAAAACGAGCGATATGGCTGACGAACAGTTTGATGAAGCAGGCACGCTGGTGGCGCCTCAGATGGCTGCCGACATGCAGGACGAGCTGCTGACGGCAGCTACGGAATTGGACCGTCTGCAGCACCTCTTGGCAGACGCGGTGGTCCAGCTGCATGAGCGGTTTGCGCAGGCCATGGACGGCCAGTCTCGTGTGCCGCCGTCGCTGCAGCGCGATGCCGTGCAGGCCGAGCTGGGTGCAGCCGTCGTGGCGCTTCAGTTCGAGGATCTCGCCTCGCAGCTGATCTCGCATGCACGCAGACGATTGGGTTCGGTGGCGGATTGTTTGGGCAACCTGGCCATGGCGGATGAGGACCCGGGCTGCGCGGTGCAATGGGTCGAGCGCCCGTGCCCGGTTGCGCAGCATGCGGTAGATGCCGGATCGGTGGAACTTTTTTAAGGCTTGCGGAGGAATTTCAATGGCTTCGATTCTCGCGGTGGACGACTCGGCCTCGATGCGCCAGATGGTGTCGTTCGCATTGCGCAACTCCGGTTATCAGGTGATCGAGGCGGTCGATGGGCAGGACGCCCTCGACAAGCTGGGCGATCAGCATGTGGATCTCGTGCTGACAGACCAGAACATGCCCCGCATGGACGGACTCACGCTGGTGCGCCAGTTACGTGGGACGGATCGGTTCAAACGCACCCCCATCCTGATGCTCACCACAGAGTCCAGCGATGAAATGAAGCAGGCCGGACGCGCTGCAGGCGCAACCGGCTGGATGGTCAAACCCTTTGACCCGGCCAGACTGATCGAAGTGATCGGTAAGGTCCTCCCCCGGTAACGGGGCCAGCCAGGAAAACGTAATGAGCGACACACAGGCAAACCAGGGTGCAGGCGGCGAGTTCGATCTCTCGCAGTTCTACGACGTGTTTTTTGAAGAGGCTGGCGACAACCTGGCCAACATGGAAGCCTTGCTGCTCGGCTTGGACACGCACAGTGCCGATGACGAGTCACTCAATGCGATTTTCCGCTGCGCGCATTCCATCAAGGGCGGAGCCGCCACCTTCGGTTTTCAGGATGTGGCAGACCTCACCCATGTGATGGAGACGCTGCT
The DNA here is from genome assembly GCA_002386465.1 of Burkholderiales bacterium UBA4615. Lineage (GTDB taxonomy): Bacteria > Pseudomonadota > Gammaproteobacteria > Burkholderiales > Burkholderiaceae_E > UBA4615. Next base: position 32,706 of record DGIT01000048.1, read on the forward strand.
CGACAAGCTGCGCCGCCACGAGTTGGTCGTGACCACGACCATGATCGATACCTTGTTGGAGTCCGGCGACGTACTGCGCCAGCTGCTGGCGCTGCGACAGTCGGGCGGTGGCGACAGTCTGGACTGCTCGGAACTGGTCGCCCGGATTCGGGCGCTTGCGCATGGCGACAGCGCGGGTGCACCAACAGCTGCAGTGGTTCAGCCAGCACCCGTCATCGAGGTGCCTGCCACAGTGCCCCCTGCCGCTGTGACCCCTGCGGCCGCGCCGGTCGTGGCCGTACCCGCTGCGGTGTCTGCTGCGGTGGCCACCGTGCCTGGCGAGCGTTGCCTGAGCATTGCGATCGGTCCGCTTGACGACGCGTCCGCAGCGGACCATCTCGCAGAGCTGTTTGCCGAAATTCCCGGGCTGGGTCGCATTGCGCCTCTGGATGCAGGCCAGCCCGATGCCCAGCGCATGCGCCGATTCGAAGTGCACACCACGGCCGACGACAGCGAGCTGCTGGATCTGTTTTCGTTTCATGTGGCCCGTGAACAGGTTCAGATCAGCCCGGCTGGCATGCCAGTGGCTGCACCGGCTGTCGCACGGGACGCAGACTTCGGTTTCTTCGAGCCGCTGCCGCAGGCCGAGGCTGTGCCGGTCAATGCGCCGCAGGTCAGCGCGATCGCGCAGGCCTTGGGGGCGGTGGCAGCACCGTCTGCTCCATTGACCGCTTCTGCCACGCCGACCGTGTCGCCTGGTGCTCAGGCGGCTGGCGCGGCGCGGCCCGCTGGCGGTGGATCAGGCGCCCTGGAAAGCGCGACGATTCGCGTGCCGATCGAGAAAGTCGATCAGCTGATCAATCTGGTGGGCGAGCTTGTGATTACGCAGGCCATGCTGGCGCAGACCGGGCGTGATCTGGACGGTGTGATTCATCAGCGCATGGCAACCGGTCTGACTGATCTGGAGCGCAATACCCGCTTGCTGCAGGAAGCGGTGATGGCCATCCGGATGATTCCGATGACCACAGTCTTCAACCGCTTTCCGCGCATGCTGCGCGATCTGGCCGGCAAGCTCGACAAGCGCATCGAGCTGCACACCATCGGTGAAGATACCGAACTGGACAAGGGCCTGATCGAAAAAATCACGGACCCGCTGACCCACCTGGTGCGTAATGCGGCGGACCACGGCATTGAGTTACCGGCGGATCGGCTGGCGGCGGGCAAGTCCGAGCATGGCACGGTCACGCTGGCGGCCGCGCACGAGGGTGGCTCGATTGTGATCGAGGTGCGCGATGACGGTCGTGGTCTGAACCGCGGCAAGCTGTTGCGCAAGGCGGCCGAGCGAGGCCTGGCGGTCAGCGACCAAATGAGCGATCAGGAGGTCTATGGGCTGATCTTCGAGCCCGGATTTTCAACTGCCAGTGAAGTGACCGATGTCTCCGGGCGTGGCGTTGGCATGGATGTGGTCAAGCGCAACATCACCTCGCTGGGTGGGACGGTTGAAATTGATTCGACCGAAGGCCAGGGCATGCGTGTCTCGGTGCGATTGCCGCTCACGCTGGCGATCATGGACGGCATGTCGGTCGGGGTGGCCGCCGAAACCTACATCGTGCCCTTGGCCTCGGTGGTGGAGTCGATCCATCTGTCGCCAAGCGACGTGAAATCGGTCGGTGGCACAGGCCGCGTGGTGGAAGTGCGCAATGAATATCTGCCACTCATGCAGCTCGATCAGCTCTTCGATGTACCCCGCGCGGCTGAGCATGCTGGCGGAATCATGATCGTGGTCGAAGCTGAGGGCGCGCGTGCTGCCCTGCTGGTCGATGAACTGATCGGCCAGCACCAGGTGGTGGTGAAAAACCTCGAAGCCAATTACCGCAAGGTGCCGGGCATCTCCGGCGCAACCATTCTGGGCGACGGCCATGTCGCACTCATCCTCGACGTGTCGTGGCTGATTCGCCGCGCTCGTCACTGAACATATTGCATTGAAGCCATTACCGGAGATCGCCATGTCATCACGCGAACAGAACCCCGCCTCGGCCGCGCATCCGCGCGAGTACCTGACCTTTCGCCTGGGCGAAGAGGAATACGGCATCGACATTCTGAAAGTGCAGGAAATTCGTGGCTATGAGCAGCCCACGCGTATTGCCAATGCCCCGTCCTTCGTCAAGGGTGTGGTCAATCTGCGTGGTGTGATCGTGCCGATTGTCGACCTGCGCCTGAAGTTCGGGCTGGGCTCGGCCGAGTACAACGAATTCACGGTGGTGATCATCCTTAACCTGGGCAGCCGGGTTGTGGGCGTGGTGGTCGATTCGGTCTCCGATGTGATGGAACTCTCGGCCGATCAGATCCGTGAAGCGCCGCAGATTGACTCGGTCGTCGATTCCGGATTCATCACCGGCCTGGGCACGCTCAACGATCGGATGCTGATCCTGATCGCCATTGAAAAGCTCATGGGCGCCTCGGAAATGGCCCTGGCCGAATCGGCATTCTGACGCAGCGGGCTGCGTGAGCAGCCGATCTTCACGGCATTGCGACGGCGCAGTGCCATTCGGGAGAGCGACCATGTCGCAGGACGCAGGAAACGCACCAAGCTGGATCGATCAGCTCGGATTTGCCAAAAAGATGGCGCTGTTGGGCGGGTTGGCTGTGCTGCCGCTTGCCGTCACCGTGGGCATGTTGCTCAACACGGCCCTGCACGAGGTCCGGACCACGCGCAATCACCAGGCGGCTGTCGACATGGTGACGCCGCTGATGCCGCTGGTGCGCAGCCTTCAGGATCACCGCGGCGCCTCGAGTGCGTGGCTGGCGGGTGATCAGGCCTTCAAGGCTCGGGTAGAGCAGGCTCAGCAGCGTGTCAACGATGCCGTCGCCGTGACGCAAGGCACCGTGACCGCGGCCAAGGATCGGGCCGACGTGACCGCTGACTGGGCATCGCTGGCAGCGCGTTGGCGGGAGCTGGCTGACCGCAATGCCAAGCTCGAGCCTGCGCTCAGCTTCAAGGAGCACACGGCCGTGATCGATGAGGCCTTACGCCTGTTTGGCACCGTGGCTGACCGTGGAGAGTTGCTCAAGCAGGACACCAGCGCGGCCGTGCGGCTGGCCGATGTGCTGGTGGAGCGATTGCCGCGCCTGGGTGAGCGGGTTGGCCTGACCAGGGGCTTTGGTGCGGGTCTGCTCGCACGGGACGCCCAAAGTGTGACCCCCGACGAACGCGCGCGCCTGCTCAGCCTGGTGGCCAGTGCACGTGATCTTTCTGAAGATGTGCATCAGGCCCTGAGTCATGCCAGGTTGATCGATGCCACCCTTGATGGCCCGGTGACCGGCGTACTCGAAGGGCTCAAGCCGATTACTGCGTTCCTGACTCAGGCCGAGCAGCGCGTGGCACAGTCCAGCGCCGAGCGGCCGAGCACGGCTGACTTCTTCGCAGCGGGCACTGTTGCACTTAAGAGCGTTTACGGCGCGCATGAGCAGCTGCTGCCGGAATTGAAGAAGCATGTCGATGACCATGCGGCGAGCGTCTGGCAGACGGCTGGGCTGATGCTGGCTGCTGTCCTGCTCAGTATGGCGCTGTGCGGTGCCATGGCATGGTGGGTGTATCGCCGCCTGCAGTGGGCGCTGAACGCAGCTGTCACCTCGGCCGGTGCGATTGCCGACGGCAAGCTCGAGGTCGTGGTCCCTCAGGGTGGCCGTGATGAGTTCGGTGTGTTGCTGGGCACGCTGCGCACCATGACCGAGTCGCTTAGAACGGTGGTGGGCGGCGTGCGCGCATCGGCCACGGAAATCAATGTTGCAGTGAGCGAAGTGGCCACCGGAAATGTGGACCTGTCTCAGCGCACCGAGCAGCAGGCTGCCAATCTGCAGCAGACCTCGGCGAGCATGGAGGAGCTGACCAGCACGGTGTCGAACAATGCCGAGAATGCCCGTCAGGCGAACCAGCTTGCCCTGGGCGCGTCTGAAGTGGCGCGGCGCGGTGGCGAAGTGGTGGATCAGGTGGTCTCCACGATGGGCGAGATCAGCGACAGCTCGCAAAAAATTGCAGACATTATCGGAGTCATCGACGGCATTGCGTTTCAGACCAACATCCTGGCGCTCAACGCGGCTGTGGAAGCGGCGCGTGCCGGCGAGCAGGGCCGCGGCTTTGCGGTGGTAGCCTCGGAAGTGCGCAGCCTCGCACAGCGCAGCGCCCAGGCTGCACGCGAGATCAAGACACTGATCACCGACAGCGTGCAGCGGGTCGAATCGGGTGAGCGGCTGGTCAAAGACGCCGGCGCCACCATGCAGGAGATCGTCACGTCGGTACGCCGGGTGACCGACATCATTGGCGAGATTTCATCGGCCACGGCCGAACAAAGCTCAGGCATTGCGCTCGTCAACAACGCCGTCAGCGAACTCGACCGTATGACGCAGCAAAATGCGGCGCTGGTCGAAGAGGGTGCCGCGGCGTCCGAGAGCCTGAAGGACCAGGCACAGCGCCTGATCCGCACGATCGATCACTTCAACCTGGGTGCGTCGGATGTGGGATCGGCGACGGCGCGTGCGTCCGTCACAGCAAAGGTCGCTGTGCCGGTGCATCAGGTTGCCGCATTACCCAAAGCCGCTTTGTCACGCCCGGCCACTCCATCTGCGCCGGCTGCTGCCAAACCTTCGCCTGTTCCAACGGCCACGCAGTCGGCGAAGGCCGTTGCCTCGCCCCAGGCGGTCGTCCCGTCCAAACCGGTTGTTTCGCCCGCGCCCGCCCGCACTGCTGCGGTCGCGTCCGACGACGACTGGGAAGAATTCTGAGATCAACCGGACCAACCACCATGCGTAATAACGGACCCGTTACCGATCGCGAGCAGCTCTATTCCAGCGCAACGATGCTGGTGTCGATGACTGATCTCAAAGGCAGAATCACGTACGCCAACCCGGCCTTCGTGCAGGTCAGTGGCTACACCCTGTCTGAACTGCTCGGCAAGGCGCATAACCTGGTGCGCCATCCGGACATGCCCGAAGCGGCCTTCGCTGATCTGTGGAACACGATTCAAACCGGTCGGCCCTGGACGGCGCTGGTCAAGAACCGCTGCAAAAACGGCGACTACTACTGGGTGCGGGCCAATGTCACGCCGGTGATCGAGCACGGCGAAGTTGTGGGCTACATGTCGGTGCGGACGCTTCCTGCTCGCGAGGAAGTCGAAGGCGCCGAAGCCTTGTACGCAGCTATTCGCGAAGGCAAGGCGCGCAACGGGTGCTTTGAAGCAGGACGCTGGGTCAGGAAGGACCCGGTTAGCCGGCTGTGGCGGCGTGTCAACGGATCGCTGCCAGCGCGCAATGCGTTGGGCCTGGCCGCGCTCGTGTCAGTGTCGCTGGGCGGGTTGTGGTCGCTCGCTCCGCAAGGTGTGGGGCTGTGGGCGGCGACGGCCGTGCAACTTGCGTTCGCAGGTGCGTTGGCCGTGTCCTATGCACGGCGCGTAGCGGCTCCCTTGCAGCAGGTGGCACGGGCTGCGAATCGCGTGGCGGCAGGCGCCCTGGATGCGCGTGCGCAGGTCGACCGTGCCGATGAAGTCGGTCAGGTCTCGCGTGCACTGGATCAGCTGTCAGTCAATCTGATGGCAGTCGTCTCGGATGTGCGGGCCGAGGCTGAAAGCATCCGGATCACCACGGCCGAAATTGCGAAGGGCGGCGACGATCTGTCCAACCGCACCGAGCAGCAGGCGGCCAGCCTGGAGCAGACCGCCGCAGCCTTGCAGCAATTCGGGCACTCCACCCATGACAACGCCAGCCGCACGGGCGAAGCGAGCGGCATTGCCGCCGAAGCGTCGCAGCAGGCAGCGACCGGCGGCGAAGCCGTGCAGCGCGTCGTCCAGACCATGCGGGATATCGAAGGCAGTTCGCGCAAGATCGCCGACATCATCGGTGTGATCGACGGCATCGCCTTCCAGACCAATATTCTGGCGCTCAATGCGGCCGTCGAAGCGGCGCGTGCCGGCGAACAGGGACGCGGGTTTTCAGTGGTGGCTGCCGAAGTGCGCAGCCTTGCGCAACGCAGTGCCGAAGCGGCACGTGAGATCAAGGGTCTGATCGGTGAGTCCGTAGGACGCGTGGAATCGGGTGTGGCGATCGTCAACGATGCGGGCCGCACCATGCAGGGCATTGTGGACTCGGTGAATCGCCTGGCAGGATTGATCGAAGAGATTTCATCGGCCACCGGTTCTCAGGCGTCTGAGATTGAAGAGGTCAATGCAGCGGTCGGGCACCTGGACAGCATGACCCAGCAAAACGCTGCGTTGGTCGAAGAAAGCGCAGCCGCTGCGGGCAGCCTGAAGGATCAGGCCGACCGCCTTGTGGAGGCGGTGAACGCCTTCAAGCTGCCGGCCGCCAAGTGATGCGGGGCCTGCCATGACCGCCTTCGCCTCGCCCGCCTCCCCCGCACAAGCCGCGCCTTCTCAGCAGGCGGCCTTGTCGATGGCCGACTTTGAACGCGCACGCCGCATCATCAAGGAACGCGCAGGCATCAACCTGCAAGCCAGCAAGCAGAGCATGATGCAGGGTCGCCTCGCACGGGTGCTGCGCGATCATCATCTGGCTGACTATGGCGCGCTGCTTGATGCTGTACAGCAACCTCAGTCGCCGCTGTGGCAGCCCTTTGTCAATGCGCTGACCACCAATCTGACCTCGTTTTTCCGGGAGGCCTATCACTTCCCGATGCTGGCCGATTTTCTGAAGGCGCAGCAGGGAACGGTGCGCATCTGGTGTTCGGCGGCCTCCACCGGTGAGGAGCCCTGGTCGATCGCGATGACTGCGCAGGAAACGCTCGGCGCGCAGGCCCCGGTGAAAATTTTCGCCTCGGACATCGATACCGATGTGCTGCGTACCGCGCAGGCGGGTGTGTATCCGGTTGCAAGCGACAAGGGACTGGACGAGGCCCGCAGGCGTCGGTGGTTCCTGAAGGGTTCGGGGCATAACGCGGGTCTCATGCGTGTGCGCCCCGAGCTTGCGCGGATGGTTGAGTTCGGTCAGGTCAATCTGGTGCACGACGCGCTGCGCTT
>DGIT01000048.1:39733-40345 GCA_002386465.1 Burkholderiales bacterium UBA4615
GACTGCGCTTTCCGCAGCCCTTCGATGTGGTGTTCTGCCGCAATGTGATGATCTATTTCGATACGCCCACGCAGCGTGATGTGCTGCAACGTATCCATGCATGCATGCGCCCGGGCGGATTGCTCTTTGCAGGGCACTCCGAAAACTTTTCCGCGCATGGCGATCTCTTCGTGCTCAAGGGAAAGACCGTGTACGAGCGCCTGCCTGACCGGACGGCCAAGGGGGCTTTGTGAGTCTGGCTGCGCCAGTGGTCAGTGATCGGATCCTGGCGCTCAAGTCACGCCCACCGCGTGAATTCGAGGCACGCACGTTCTATTACGATGCAGCGTTTCGCTGCGAAGCCGTCAAGCTCATGCCGGGCGAGTACTACGTGCACGATGCTGACGATCTGCTGATTACCACCGTGCTGGGTTCATGCGTGTCGGCCTGCCTGGTGGATCGCACCGCGCATCTGGGCGGCATGAACCATTTCATGTTGCCCGACGGCGGCAGCGCGGGGCGCTACGGCGCCTACGCGATGGAGCTGCTGATCAACGAGATGATGAAGCGCGGTGCACGCCGCGAGCGCATCCAGGCCAAGATCTTTGGCGGTGGCCATGTGATGCGCAACTT
>DGIT01000048.1:40482-40613 GCA_002386465.1 Burkholderiales bacterium UBA4615
CTGTTTCCGGGCAGTGCACGGGCGCTGGTCAAGAAGCTGGCGCCTGCGCAGTACGACACGATCGCCACGCAAGAGTCGGCCTACCGCGGCCGACTGACCCAACAACCGGCTGCCGTGCAATCGGGCAGCGT
>DGIT01000114.1 GCA_002386465.1 Burkholderiales bacterium UBA4615
CACCGTCAAGCGTGGGGGCGAGATTGCCCTGACGGATACCTGGGAAGGGCCCTTCGTGGCACAGCAGGCACATGCCACGCGTGCGGTCTGCAACAATGGCACGCCCCCGTTGTATATCGCCTGGCCGGTCGGTCAGCGGGACCTTGCGCGCCCAGGGATCCTCTTGAGGCTGCAGAGCACCTGCACCGGGTCCCTGCCCCGCACATCCGCCCAGGGCCGTCAGGGTCAATCCTGCAATCGCTGCGCTCATGACTCCGGCCGTCAATGCCCGTCTCTTCACATCGGCTGCGCGCGCACTGCTCAGGCGCGCTTGAGGTCAGTGTGCTTCAGCGGCAGATCGCGCACACGCTTGCCCGTGGCCGCAAAGATTGCATTGAGCACGGCGGGCGCGGCCACTGCAATGGTCGGCTCACCCACGCCACCCCAGAATCCACCCGACGGCATGACAATGGTTTCGACCGCAGGCATGGCGGCCATGCGCATGATTTCGTAGGTATGGAAGTTGTCCTGCTCCATGCGCCCGTCCTTCACCGTGCATTCGCCATACAGACAAGCAGACAACCCGTATGCAAACGAGCCCTCCACCTGGGCAGCAATTTGCTGCGGATTGACCGCGTAGCCCGGGTCGGTTGCGGCAACAATCCGATGTACTTTCAGTTCGCCTTCCTTGCTCACCGAGACCTCTGCAACCGCCGCGGTGTAACTCCCGAAGCCCATGTGCTGGGCGAGCCCACGGTACACACCGGGCCTGGCGGGCGTGCCCCAGCCCGTACGCTTGGCTGCGGCTTCGAGCACAGCCAGATGCTTAGGATGCTTGCCCATCAGCTTGCGGCGGTACTCGAGCGGATCCTGGCCTGCTGCATGCGCGAGTTCATCGATGAAGCACTCGAGGTAAATCGCATTCTGGTTGTGGTTTACGCCGCGCCAGAACCCCGGGGGTGTGGACGGATTGCGCATGGCGTGGTCCACAAGCAGATTCGGCACTGTGTAGCCAAGGGCGCCGTCACCGCTGGGCGTCAATCCCTGGAAGACGACCGGATCACGGCCGTTTTGCAGGTTTTGTGGCGCCACACCCGCCAGGATCGATTGCCCTGACAGGCGCATGTGCAGCGCGGTCAGATTGCCTTGCGCGTCCAGGCCGGCCGTCATGCGTGCTTGCGTCACTGGGTGAAACCGCCCGTGCAGCATGTCTTCTTCGCGCGACCAGAGCAGTTTCACTGGCGTGCCTGGCATGGCCTTGGCGATCGCGACCACCTGCGGTACCCAGTCATGAAACCCGCGCCGACCGAACCCGCCGCCCAAGGGCAGCTTGTAGACCTCGCACTGCGCTACGGGCAGACTGGCTGCAGCCGCTGTGGCCGCCAGAGCGGCCTCACCGTTTTGCGTCGGCGTCCAGACTTCGCAGCGCTGAGGCGTCCACCGCGCGGTGGCGTTCATGGGCTCCATCGTGGCGTGGTTCTGGTGCGGATAGGAGTACGTGGCTTCAATCTTTCGGGCCGCCGAGGCCAGCGCGGCTTTTGCATTGCCGCTCTCGTTGCCGGTGAAGGCTTCCGGAGCATCCAGGCCAGCTTTCAGTGTGGCCGCAATGGTTGCGCTGGAGACCTTGGCGTTCGGGCCTTCGTCCCAGGTAATCGACAATGCATCGAGCGCTGTTTTCGCTTGCCACCAGGTGTCGGCCACCACGGCCACCGCGGTATCACCCACCTGAACCACCCGCCTGACGCCAGGCATGCCCTGCACTTTGGCGGTATCGAATCCTTTGACCTTGCCGCCGAAGACCGGGCAGTCACGAATGGCTGCATTCAGCATCCCGGGCAGTTTCAGATCAGCGCCGTAAATCAGCTTGCCGTTGACTTTCTCAGCCGTGTCGAGCCGCGCGACCGGCTTGCCTGCAATTTTCCAGGTCGCGGGATCTTTGAGCGTCACTTCAGATGGCGGCTGCAAGGCCGCAGCGGCCGAGGCCACCTGTCCGTAGCGCACGCGACGGCCGGTGGGAACATGAATCACCTGACTGGACTCAGCGCGGCACTCCGAAGCCGGCACTTTCCATTCATTGGCAGCGGCCTGAATCAGCATCTGGCGTGCAGTGGCTCCGCCTTTGCGCACATAGTCCTGGGACTCGCGAATGCCGCGGCTGCCGCCCGTCGAAAAATTACCCCAGACCCGCTTACGCGCAACGTTCTGACCAGGCGTCGGGTACTCGGTCGTGACCTTGGACCAGTCGCATTCGAGCTCTTCGGCCACCAGCTGCGCCAGGCCGGTGAGCGTACCCTGCCCCATTTCCGAACGGGCAATACGAACGATGACGGTGTCGTCAGGCTTGATGACCACCCAGGCGTTGACCTCAGGTGTGCCTGCCGATGGCACAGCCGGGGCCAGCGAAGCGCCTGGCGTCTGTGCGGCGGCCTCATTGCCGAAGGGCAGGTGAAAAGCGAGCATGAGCCCGCCCGTGGTGGAGGCTGAACTGATCAGAAAGCGGCGTCTGGACGCCTTGGTCGTGGACGGCTCATGGGCGTATTCGCCTGCCTGCGGCTCGAGAAGCGTGTGATCCTGCTGGGCGGTGTCGGGCGCAATGCGTGCGTTCATGATGGCGCTCCTTAGCCCTGCTTGCCCGGGGTGGTGCCTGCTGCCACATGAATCGCCGCGCGCACCCGGTTGTAAGTGCCACAGCGACAGATGTTGGTGATGTTCTCGTTGATGTCAGCGTCGGTGGGTTTGGGCTTGGCACGCAGGAACGCGACGGTGGCCATGATCATGCCGGACTGACAGTAGCCGCATTGCGGCACATCCAGGGCGGCCCAGGCTTTTTGCACCGGATGGCTGCTGTCGGGCGACAGCCCTTCGATGGTGACGATCTTCTGGCCGGGCTGCACGGCTGCCAGCGGAATGACACAGCTGCGAATGGCAGCGCCGTCCAGGTGAATGGTGCAGGCACCGCACTGTGCAATGCCGCATCCGTATTTGGTGCCCGTCAACCCGAGCTGTTCGCGCAACACCCACAAGAGCGGCGTACTGGGGTCTGCCTGCACCTCAAGATTGCGGCCATTGACGTTCAAGGTGGGCATGATGCGGGTCTCCTGATGGTCTTTCGATAAGCGGCCGGGCACCCGACAGACGCGGGCAAGCACCGACTATAAATCAAGCGCTCAGGGCAGATCGAGATACTGCCGCGCAAGGCTCAGGAACGCACCGAGTTGCGGATCCTCGCCGGTCTCCTGCTGCAGGATGGCGGCCACTTCGGGTGCCACCCGCGCAGCCAGCTGCGCATCCAGAAACAACAGCCGCGATCGTCTCGCCAGCATGTCGCCGACCGTCAGGGCGTACTCGAATCGTGCTGCAAAGCGCACCATTGCTTCAGTCAGGCCCGGAGCCAGCACATGTGTCGCGCCGGGCAACTCCGCCAGCACATCGGCTTCATTACCATAGAGGTGCACGCCCGGGGCCTGAGCAATCGTATGGGGCGCTGAGTTGCCGGCCGGCGAATCGAGCGCGCAGCCGGCCTGATGCTCAAGATCACGCGATGCAGGGTCAGACAAGCCCGCCGCTCCCACCAGCCTCAGGCTGCGGGTGGCGCCAGCCGGGCGTGGGTCCAGTAGACCTGCCTGGACGCAACACGCAAGGACATCTTCGGCCATCGCGCGACACGTGGTCCATTTGCCTCCCGTGACTGTCACCATGCCCGAAGGACTGCTCAGAACCGTGTGCTCGCGGCTGATGCGGCGGGTGGCGCCTGCACGCTGCGTGGGGTCCGAGGCCACCAGTGGGCGCAATCCCACCCAGACGCTGCGCACATCCGCACGCACCGGCGCACGGGTCAGGTAGCGCGCTGACTCCCCCAGCAGAAAGTCGATCTCTTCGCGCAGGGGCTTGGGCTCAATCGCCATCGACGCCGTGGGGGTGTCCGTCGTGCCGAGCACAGTCTTGCCCAGCCACGGCACCGCGAAGAGCACGCGACCATCGCTTGTATGGGGTACCAGCAAGGCATGGTCACCTGGCAGCATCTCGCGGTCCAGCACCAGATGCACCCCTTGACTGGGACGGACCAGTTGAGTCGGTGTCGACTCAGACAGACCTCGCACGATGGGCGCGTGCGATGGCCCCTGATCCTGTCCCGAGTTGGCCATGGCCGAGTCCGTGGCGGCGCCCTTGGCATCGAGTGTGCGCAGCCGATCCACCCACACCCCGGTGGCATTGACGATGCAGCCTGCACGAATCTGCACGGCAGCCCCGCCGATACGATCGATACACTCGGCGCCCGCCACCCTGCCCCGTTCATGCAGCAACCCGGTCACCTCCATGTGGTTGAGCAACACGGCACCGTGACAGGCGGCCGTGCGCCCGATTGCCAGTGCAAGGCGCGCGTCATCAAACTGTCCGTCCCAGAAGCGCACCCCACCGAGCAAGCCCTGCGGGCGCAGTGTGGGCAGCGCCCTCAGGGTCTCCACACGATCCAGCGAAGCCGTTGGCGCGATTGACGCCGATCCGGCCAGGGCGTCGTACAGTCGCAAGCCCAATCCATAGAACGGTCGCTCCCACAGCCGATAGGCGGGCATCACAAAAGGAACCGGGCTCGCCAGGTGCGGCGCGTTGTGCATGAGTGCCGTGCGCTCACGCAAGGCTTCGCGCACCAGTGCCACATTGCCCTGAGCCAGATAACGCACGCCGCCATGCAATAGCTTCGTGGCTTTTGAGGAGGTCCCTTCCGCAAAGTCGTGCGCATCGACCAAGGCCACGCGGTGGCCCCGAACCGCCGCATCCAGGGCCACAGACAGGCCGGTGGCCCCGCCCCCAATGACCAGCAGATCAAAAGCGCTGCGCTCCTGCAAGGCAGCCAGCAGATCGACCCTTCGGGTCGGCCTTGGCGCAAGATGCGTCTGACCGCGCCCGACTCGATCATCGGCGTCATCAGCGGCCTGTTGCATTGCACGGACGGAAGTGTCGGTCATCTCAAATTGCGCGAGCTGCGCGCACGCCATGTGGCAAGCATCAGGCTCACCAGCGACATCGCGCCGACCGCCTGCTGGACCCCTCGGGCCTGCGGATAACCGGTGTCCAGAAACGTCAGCGCCGCGCAGGCACAGGCAGCAATCACAGTAATCAGTGTCCGACGCATGGCAGGATGATGACCCAATGGCCAGCGCACGGCCAGCCATGATCCTGCATAGGCGCTGAGCCAGCCGATTGCGCTGCCAGCCAGCACATCGAGCGGCCAGTGCACGCCGACCACGATGCGTGACAGGCCCACGCACACGGCCATCACCAGCGCGAACATCCGCAACCGCAATGACTGCAGGTGCATCCAGACCAGGCCAGCAGCCACAAAGACGGTGGCGGTGTGGCCGGAAGGAAAGGCTTTGCGCATGTAGGCCGGGCCGATCACGGTGATGGCATCGGGCGCCAGCACCGCGGGCGGACGGGGATAGAGCAGCAGCGGCTTGATGCCATGCACGACAAGTGCCGTGATCAGCGCACTGAGTGCCAGCGCCCACAAGAGTTGCGGGCGGCGAACGGCCAGCGGCCCGAACAGAGCGAGCGCCACGACAGTGTCGCCCAGCACGGTGAGTGCAGGCCAGGGGGCTGCGCCAGTCCAGTGGCTCAAGCGATTGAGCACTGAAAACACAGGCTGATTGGTGCCCGTGAGCTGAAGCCAGAGCGCAGCCACCAGGGCGAGGACCGGCCACAGCCAGACGACCGGCGAACGCCAGTCAGGCAAGCCGACGCTTCCAGGATCTGTTGGAGGGCGAGACTGCTCGGCGCGATCCGCGTGCGGTGCCATGCGCATCATGCGACCTCACTCACGCTTGAGTTGCACCAGCGCAATGCCGTTCTTCTGAAACAGCACCTCATGGGCCGGCAGCGCAGCCAGGCGCTTGCTCTTGGTCAGCACGGTATCGCCCGCGCGCGGTGTGCGCTTGTCCACCAGGCGCCCCGAGTACACGATGAAACTGGGCGTATCCAGCCCCCACATCACCACGGTTTCCGGTCGCTCCCGCGCGATCCACGCGGCTTCACGAATGGGCGACTGCTGCGCCTCGGCAGCGGCAGGCAAGATGAATTGCGCAATCAGCCCGGCCTGCATCACGCCTGTTGCAATCAGCGCCATTGCAGGCGGCACACGACGCCAGCGCATCATCCCCAGCGTGATCAGCAAGGCCGCAGTCGCCGCGACCAGAAAAGGCCCGGCCAGCACATGATTGACCCCGCCAAGCGCCTCCCGGTAGTAGGGATCTGCGATACGCGGTGCAAACGCTTCGAGGGCACGCGGCAGCAGCAGGCAGCCCGCAAAAAAGAGTGCAGGCGCCATCAGCATCCACACACGGGACCGCAATGCCGGCACATGCAGCGCCATCAGCATGAACAACCCGCTGTAGCCATAAAACACGTAGTGCGGCAGCTTGGTGCCCGAAAGTGAGAAGAACACCAGCACGAATGCGAACCAGATCAGGCAAAACCGCTGCAGCGGGTCGGCCCATACTGGCTTGAGCCCGCGCAGCACCTTGAACAGCGGCGCCGTGAACGGCAGCGTGGCCACCAGCAACCAGGGCAAGTAAAAGAACAGGCTGCCGTCGAAGCCATGCATGGGCGCGCTGAAGCGGCTCACGTTGTGCTTCATGAAAAAGCCTTGAATGAATGCGTCGCCCTGACGCTGATATTGAAGGATGTACCAGGGCGCAGCGATGGCAATCAGCAGCGCAATGCCTCGGATATCCAGCACCGTGCGCAACCAGAGCTTCACTTCGCCGCGCGACAGGCAGTAGAGCGCGGTGACCGCGCCAGGCACAAGGATGGCTACGGGCCCTTTGGCCAACAAGCCCGCACCGATGGCTGCAAAGGTCAGATACAACCAAAGCCGTCTGCGCTCGGTCAGGTAAAGCCAGGCACTGGCCATGGCCGATACGATCAGCCAGTTGAGCAGTGCGTCGGCGATCGCGGCGCGACCAATCACCGTAATGCCTGCAGCCGTGGCCGTAATGGCTCCTGCCAGCAATCCAGACGCTTCGCCACGTACTTTGCGCATGAACGCATAAACCGTGAGCACCCAGAGCGACGCGCAGATCGCAGACGGAAGACGAAAGGCCCATTCACTCTGGCCGAACAGACTGACCGATGCCGCTTGCAGCCAGTAAATCAGGATGGGTTTGTCGAAACGCGGTGCGCCGTTGAGCCAGGTCGAGACGAAATCGCGGCGCAGCAGCATCTCACGGGTAGCCTCGGTGAACGCACCCTCGTCCAGATCAAACAGAGGGACCGCACCGAGCCCCATGAAAAAGCTCACGCAGATGCACAGCATCAGGAGCAGACGCATGACCGGAAGATGGCCTGAGTCCGGCTCAAGGGTGATGGGGCGACTCATGGCTGACGCCCTCGCAACACAAAAAGCGGGGCAGCCATCAGGCCCATGAGTACACCGCACAGTCCGACCAGCAGACCAGTGGCCGCGGCGCGATCGGCCGCCACGCCCAGCAGACCAAGCACGCCGACTGCGGCCAGTTCGCGGGTACCAAACCCCGCTACGCCGATCGGTACAGCCGCCATGACAAAAATGGGCGCAGACGCTGCCAGCAGCCAGACCAGCGGCAGCTGCACATCCAGTGCGCGCGCACACGCCGCCAGCGCCAGCGCAGAGAGGACCTGAACCACCAGTGAGCCGATCAATGAACGCGCCAACTGCCGCTTCAGACCGCTCGCAGGATCGTGCAAACGTTGCCACAGGTCGGCCAATCGCGGGCCCATGCTGCCGGGCAAGCGCCGAATCCAACTCACAGGCCAAGGCAGAAAAGGCGCCATGACGATCATGATCAGCATCAGCCCATAGGACATGAGCACGCTCGAATGCTGCGCGGTCAGCGCACCAGGTGCCAGGCTCGCACCACTTGCACCCATCCAGGCGAGGGCTGCGGCCGCGCAGGACATCAAACAAAGCACCCACAGACCGCTGAACCGGTCGAAAGCGACTGAGACCGCGGACTCGATCATGGGGTTGCCCAGACGGCTGAGTTCGAAGGCCCGCAGGGCATCGCCTGAAAGCGTTGCCCCTGGCAACAGGGTGTTGCTGGTGATCCCTCGGGCATACATGGGCAGCAATGCGGCGCTGGGTGCATGCAGATCAAGTGCCCGTGCAATGAAGGCCCATCTCAAGGCTGACACCACATTGGCCGCGATCGCCAGCGCCAGTGCGCACAGGAACCATCGCGGATCGGTTCCCACCAGGCTGTCACGCAGGCGCTGCGGCCCCACGACCCACACCACGGCCGCAAGCAGAGCGACCGCGCCCAGCAACCGCGCCGGACGCCCGAGACCCTTCATGAATCGTGACGTGCGAGCCCGCCAGCAGCTGTGCTGGTCTGATTCGGCGCAGGTCGGGGCGCAGTGCGGGTCATGTATTGCGGACGCCCCTGCGGCTCATGATAGATCCGGGTGAGCATCTCACCGAGTACACCCGTTGCCACCAGCTGGGCTCCAATCAGTACCAGCAGGCCGCCCAGCATCAGCAGTGGTCGGCCGCCAATCGACTGCCCGAGCACTAGTTTTTCGAAGGTGAGCCACACCAGAATCAGTAACCCCATCAGCCCCAGCCCCAGGCCAATGCCGCCGAAGGCGTGGATCGGGCGATGCAGGAAGCGAAGCAGAAACTTGATCCACAGCAGATCGAGCAGCACGCGAAAAGTTCGGTCAATGCCGTATTTCGAGGTACCGCGGGTGCGCGCGTGATGGCGCACTGGCACCTCAACGATCTTGGCACCCACCTCTGCTGCCAACGCGGGAATGAAGCGATGCAGTTCGCCGTACAGGCGCAGGTCATGGATGATCTGCGATCGATACAGCTTGAGTGCGCAGCCGTAGTCATGCAGCTTCACGCCCGTGACCTTGGAAATCAGCCCGTTGGCGATGCGCGAAGGCAGCTTGCGTGACAGTGCGGCATCCTGGCGGTCTTTGCGCCAGCCGGAGATGACGTCGAGTTCCGGGTGCGCATCCAGATGCGTCAGCAGCACCGGAATGTCCAGCGGATCATTTTGCAGATCGCCATCCAGTGTGGCTACAAACTCGCCGCGCACCACATCGAAGCCTGCCTGCAGCGCGGTCGATTGTCCATAATTGCGGATGAGGTAGACCGGTTGCAGCCAGGGGCGTTCGGCGGCCAGTGCTTGCAAGATGCGCGCTGACCCATCGCGCGATCCGTCATCCACGCAGATCAGTTCGAAGCTGCGCCCGCAAGGCACCATGGCGTCATGCACGCGCTGGACCAGATCCGGCAGATTGTCTGCTTCGTTATAGATCGGGATGACGATCGAGACCTGGGGCGCATCGGCTGGCGGCCCGGCGTCGAGGGCTGAGACCTGCCGATGCGCCATGGCAGCCGCAGCGGACGGCATGCGCTGCGGGGCAGAAATATCGAGGCCCGGGTGTTCTTGCATGCCGGCATGTTAGCCGATCGCCTCAACCGTTCCTGCGAACCCTACTTGCCAAAGGAGAACGACAGGGCCGGTGCCGCTGTAGCCTGCGCAACATTCATGGAAATGAGTTGTGTCAGGAGCAGGAACGTCGACTTGGAGTCCAGGTCGTCGTCGGCGATATAAAAATGGGATCCTCTGTAGAACACCGACACGCTCGCGTCGTCAGGCGGTGTCTTCGACGACTTGACGCTAAAGATGTACTCCATCATTTCCTTCCAGTCGAACTCCTCGCCATTCAAGCGCCTGGTCACCCTGACCTTCCCCGCCTTGATGTCGGCTTCAGGAATTTCGAGGCGGTCAGAAGCGTGGCCATCGCACGCGTGATGGTTTTGAAGTCCACAGTCATGTCAGATTAGAAATGATTCCTCGGTCCGGGCAATCTGCCTGGTATTCGCATGCGTCGGGCCGCGCTCTGGCGCAGCCTTGCAGCACGCTTCGGAACGAGTTTTATCTCTGTCGAATGCCACGCGTGCCCGGAGCGGGCGGATCCTGAGGTGGTCCTGCAAAGCATTGCGCCATCGACATCCAGGCGCGCGCATTCGGCCCCTCTACCTGCAGCATCACGTCGCTGACGTGGCGGGTTTGGGCTACCACCTGACAGAACGCCTCAGCCGGGCCGGCAATCCGCTCACCCTGCCCGTCTTCACCCATCGCCAGCACTTCGCCCGAAGGCAAGGTCAGGCGCAGACAGGGCATGGGCTGCGGCACTTCGAGTCCACGGTTGCGAAAGGTCCATCCGTACGTGTTGGCACCGAGCGCCACGATATGGCGCAGGCCATCACCATTGCGTCGAACAACACCCAGATCGTCATACACGGCCTGGGCATGGGCCCAGGTTTCCATCAGTCGCGCCGTGATGGACGAGCGCGCGCTCATCTCAGGGCCGCTCCACTTGAGACGGCGTTTCGGGTCGGCCTTCAAAAACAGATCCGCAGCGCGCTCACCGCTTTGCCGCCAGACTTCAAGCAGCGCCTGGCCTCCGAGGCCCTTGAAGTGGTCGTTTTCGAAACCTCGCATGCCGCCGGGATACCCCCTGAAAGTGCCGAGTACAGCCAACAGTCCGCTCTCGTCCTCCAGTTGCTTGCAGGCCATGCCATTCCAGAACGCCAGATGCTGAAGGACCGCGTTGCTTGTCCACCCCTTGAACAAGGTGGGTTGCGCAAAGCGCTCATCAGGCAGACCGGCGAGCAGGTCGTGAATGGCGCGGCATTCACTGCGAAAGTCTTCGGCAACTTGCATCGGCAACATCATGGGCTCCTGTCGAATCGAAATCAGCCTTTAGGCGCGGCATTGCGCTTGGGCCACAGGCCGGCCACCAGGATGGCCGCTGCAGCCAGCGCGAAGCCGATCGACAACTTGCTGTGCAGGAAGATCATCGGATCGCCATCGGAAATCGACAGTGCCTGCCGCACCGACCGTTCAAAGATCGGACCCAGCACATAGGCCAGGATGACAATCCCCAGATCAAATCCATGACGGCGCAGGTAATACCCCACAAACCCAAAGATCACCGCCACCACGATATCGGCCGGATTGCCACTGTTGGAGTACACACCAATCAGGCACACCAGCAGGATCATCGGCGTGAGATAGACCCGCGGAATATCCAGGATCTTCACGAATAATCCGATGAGTGGCAGGTTGAGTATCAGCAGCATGATGTTGCCGATGTACATGCTGGCCACCACACCCCAGAACACCTCGGGTGCGCGCTCCAGGATCTGCGGGCCCGGCGCCACGCCGTGGATCATGAAGGCACCCAGCAACAGGGCTGTGATCGCGTTGGCCGGAATGCCCATACACAGCAGCGGCACGAATGCGCCGGTCGTTCCGGCGTTGTTGGCTGCTTCAGGTCCGGCGAGGCCTTCAACGGCTCCTTTGCCGAACTGCTCGGGCGTCTTGGAGAGCTTGCGCTCCACGGCATACGACAGGAATGATGCGATCACTGCGCCGCCACCAGGCAACAGCCCCACCAGAAAACCCAGCACGGTTCCTCGGCCCACGGGGCCCACGGATCGGCGCGCTTCCTCAGCCGTGGGCAGAAAACCAGCCAACCCCTTCGGTGGCGCCAGAATCTTCAGCTCACTTTCTTCGCGCCGCGCCATGAACAGGACTTCGGACAGACCGAAGAGCCCGATGGCCAGTGGCACAAGATTCACGCCATCGGCCAGTGTGAGAATGTCGAAGGTCAGCCGCGGCGTCATGTTCATCGGGTCCAGCCCGATCGTGCCCAGCAGCAAGCCAAAGCCAGCCATGAGCAAGGCGCGTGGCAATGAGCCGCCCGACATGTAGGTCACCATCGACAGCCCCGCCAGCATCATCATGGCGTACTCGGATGGCCCGAATGCCAGCACCATTTTGGCCAGCGGCGGTGACAGAAAGCTGATGGCAATCACCCCCAGCGTACCCGCCACGAACGAGCCCACGCCCGCAATGAACAGGGCTGACCCGGCCCGGCCTTTGCGCGCCATCTCGTAGCCGTCCAGGCAGGTCACCACCGACGAGGCTTCGCCCGGAATGCGCATGAGCACCGAGGTGACCGTGCCGCCGTAGGCGACGCCGTAATAGATCCCCGAGAGCATGATGATGGCTGAGGTCACATCCATCTTGAATGTGATCGGCAGCAGGATGGCAATCGTCGTCAGCGGGCCCAGACCGGGCAGGATCCCGACCACCGTGCCCAGAAAGGCGCCAATGAAGCAAAACAGCAGGTTCTCGGCCGTCAGGACGATCGCAAAACCGTTGAGCAGTGCGTCCATCGATCCGCTCCCGCTCAGCGCACCAGCGACAGGAACGCGCGCTCGATCGGGCCGGTCGGCAGATCGACCCGCAGCCACCAGGCAAAGCACACCAGGCCGATCACCGACGTAGCCGCGCCATAAGTGAGCGCGCTGGCCCAGGAGCGTCGCTCGGCAAAACGCACAAGCAGGATCGACACCATGAACGCGGTCAGCACGAAGCCAGCAAACGCAGACCCGAGCGCAACCACAACAAGCGCCAGGCAATACAGTCTGAAGGTCGAGCGTGTGCGCCCCAGCTCCTGGGCGTCAATTGAATCGGTGTCACCAGCCTCGGTCGCGCTATCACGACCAGGCCACACCAGTACGATCAGCGACAACGCGACACACACGCTGGCCACGACCATGGGCCACAGCCCCGGGCCTGGACCGTCGAGTGACCATCGCTCCAGCCCCCAGGCCTGCCACAGGCCAACCAGGGCCGTTACCAGCAGCGCAAGCGTTGCCAGACGCACGCCCAACCGCCCGCGGGCTGCGGGGGCTGAAGCTGGGACTGTGCTGCTGCCGCCGGACCCGACCATCAGCGTTTTTTCGCCATGCCGGTTTCCTGAAGGATCGGCAGCAGGTCGGTCTCGATACTCTTCAGATAGGCCTTGTAATCGGGCCCGCTTCGCCACACCGGTTCGATCCCCAGCTTGGCAATCTGGTCGGTCACCGATTTGTCCTTCATGCAATCGGCCAGCGCGGCATCAACACGACTTTTGACCGCCGGGTCCACGCCAGCCGGATAGGAGTAACCGAAGGGCCCACGCGTCATGGCGTTGTACCCGAGTTCCTTGAGCGTCTTGACATCAGGGTAATCGGGCCAGCGTGCGGGACCTGCTGCAGCCAGGAACCGCAACTTGCCGGCATCGATCTGCGGTCGCATCTCTGCCACCGTCTGAATGACGGCATCCACATGCCCGCCCACACATTGCGCCACCGCTTCCAGGCCGCCGCTGAAGACCACCCAGCGAAACCGTGCCCCGGTGATCTTGGCCAGCTGGAACATGGCGACCACGTTGGTGATGTTGTTCGAGCCATAGGTGACCAGGCGCTTTTTGCCTTCAGCCACGAGATCCTCGATCGACTTGATCGCCGAGCCTTCGCCCACTCCAATGCCGTAGCGCAGCTCGGCCACCTGACCGATGATGTCGAACCCGTCCCAGGGGTTGTATTTCACGTCCATGGCAGCCGGGACGGTGACATGGCTTGAGATGGCTGCCATTCCCATCGTGTAGCCGTCGGGTGCTGCGCTGGCCAGCGTGCTCGCGCCCAATGCCCCGGCACCACCGACCACATTTTTTACGATCACCGTGCCTTGCAGGCGCTTCTCAAGGGCCTGCGCGATGATGCGCGCGGTGAGATCGGTCGAGGCGCCAGCGGCGTTCGGATTGATCAGGGTGATTTCGCGTGCCGGCCATTTGCCGGACTGGGCGCGAGCTGCTGGAAGGCTGGCGCTGGCGAGCACAGCGCCAGCTGCACGAAGTGCGGTTCTGCGTTGCATTAGGTGGTCTCCCTCTTGTGTCTTTTTGGTCATGCATGCGCACGACTCTGGATTCAACGGACCAGGGATCGCTCAAATCCCCGGCCAGCGTCCCGATAGGCGGGTACAGCGCGAGTGTACTGCGCGTCGGCAGCCCGGGCGAATCGCGTCCCTTGAGCCTAGCGGCTCGTCTGAATCGAGCGTGGTCTCACTCAGATCCCGGCAGGCCGCACGCGACCTGCTGGTAAGCTCGCACGCAGCCCGACGTTGCATGGGCTGGATTCTAACCAGCGCCCCCGCTGCGACCCACCGCCTACAACCGCCTTTTTCACTGCACACACACCATGTTCTACGACACCGCCGCCGACAACCACGGACTGAAACACAATCCTTTCAAGGCGCTGATCGTGCCGCGCCCGATCGGCTGGATTGGCACCCGCAGCAAGGCCGGCATCTGCAATCTGGCGCCCTACAGCTTTTTCAACGCTGTCAGCGACCAGCCTCCCGTCGTCATGTTTGCCTCGGCTGGCCACAAGGATTC
>DGIT01000042.1:0-7145 GCA_002386465.1 Burkholderiales bacterium UBA4615
GGCAGACAGACCGGCCGACCGAACGGATCGGTCGGCGGTTTGATCGCGTTTACTGAGCAGCCGGAGCAGCCGGTGAGGCAGGCGACACCCCAGGGGCGGGGGAGGCAGGAGGCGGTGAGCCACCCGGTTTGCTCAGGTCGCGGGGCGGACGCGGCGCACGGCCCGAGCAGATGTCTTCGATTTGCTCGGCATCGATGGTTTCCCATTCGAGCAGTGCCTTGGTCATGGCCTCGATCTTTTCGCGGTTGTCTTCGATCAGCTTGCGTGCCACGCCGTATTGCTCGTCGATGATGCGACGGATTTCCGAGTCGACCTTGCGCATGGTTTCTTCGGACATGTTGGTGGTCTTGGTGATCGAGCGCCCAAGGAACACTTCGCCTTCGTTTTCGGCATAGACCATCGTGCCCAGCGCATCACTCATGCCATAGCGCGTGACCATGTCGCGGGCGATGGAGGTGGCCCGCTCGAAGTCGTTGGAGGCGCCCGTGGTCATCTGATGCATGAAGACTTCTTCAGCGATTCGGCCACCGAAGAGCACCGCAATGGTGTTGAGCATGCGGTCGCGGTCCATGCTGTAGCGGTCCTGCTCGGGCAACTGCATGGTTACCCCCAGCGCACGGCCACGCGGGATGATCGTGACCTTGTGGACCGGGTCGGTCTTGGGCAGCAGCTTGGCCACAATCGCATGGCCAGACTCGTGATAAGCGGTGTTTCGGCGCTCTTCCTCGGGCATGACGATGGAGCGACGCTCGGCGCCCATGATGATCTTGTCTTTGGCGCGCTCGAAATCGATCATCTCGACCAGTCGGGCGCTGCGCCGGGCAGCAAACAAGGCCGCCTCATTAACCAGGTTGGCGAGGTCGGCACCCGAAAAACCAGGCGTGCCGCGGGCAATCAAGTCGGGGCGTACGTCAGGGCCCACCGGCACCTTGCGTACATGGACGTTGAGGATCTGCTCCCGGCCCCGGATATCGGGCAGCGGCACCACGACCTGACGGTCGAAGCGACCGGGGCGCAGCAGCGCCGGGTCCAGCACATCGGGGCGGTTGGTGGCTGCAATGACGATCACGCCCTGGCCGGTTTCAAAGCCATCCATCTCGACCAGCAACTGGTTGAGGGTCTGCTCGCGTTCGTCGTTGCCGCCGCCCAGACCAGCGCCACGCTGGCGACCGACCGCATCGATCTCATCGATGAACAGGATGCAGGGCGACTGCTTCTTGGCTTGCTCGAACATGTCGCGCACCCGGGCAGCACCGACGCCAACGAACATCTCGACGAAATCGGAGCCCGAGATCGAGAAGAATGGGACCTTGGCCTCACCCGCGATGGCGCGCGCCAGCAGCGTCTTGCCGGTACCGGGTGAACCGACCATCAGCACGCCGCGAGGAATGCGACCACCCAGTTTTTGAAATTTTGACGGGTCACGCAGGAACTCGACAAGCTCGCGCACTTCTTCCTTGGCTTCGTCGCAGCCGGCGACGTCGGCAAAGGTCACCGTGTTGTTCGACTCATCGAGCATGCGCGCACGGCTCTTGCCGAAGGAGAAGGCGCCACCCCGCCCGCCGCCCTGCATCTGTCGCATGAAAAATACCCACACGCCAATCAACAACAGCATGGGGAACCATGAAATGAAGACGCTCATCAGGAGCGACTGCTCTTCGTCGGGTTTGGCGCTGACCACAACGCCGTACTTCATGAGGTCGGAAATCATCCAGATATCGCCGGCACCCGGGGAATACACGGTGACCGGTCGACCTTCCTTGGTCTTAGCACGGAGAGAGCGACCATCCACCACAACGCTTTCGATGCGCCCGGCCCTGGCTTCATCCATGAACTGGGAGTAAGACAGATCTCCGCCCCGAACCTGACGGTTGTCGAACTGCTTGAAAACGGTGAACAGCACCAGAGCGATCACCATCCAGACCGCAGCTTTGGAGAACATGTTGTTCACGTGGAAAACTCCTTCAACGCCAGACGCCGGCCCGGCACAATGTTCTGATTCTACGCGCAATCACTTGTCCGACCCCTCTCGCGCAGGGGCCTGCACCCCGCCGGCAGCCACGCTGGCAACCGCCGGTCGTTTCAATGAGCGCCCAAGCAGATACGTCTCGGCCGATTTGCCCCGGGAGGCTTTCGGCTTGCGCGGCGCCACGGTCACGAAGACCCGCTTGAACGCTTCAACGATCTGGCTGTACCCGCTGCCATGAAAGCACTTGATGAGCAGGGCACCGCCAGGCTTGAGATGCCGGCCCGAAAACTCCAGGGCCAGTTCGGCCAGATGCCCCATTCGGGCAGCATCGGCCGTTCCCACCCCCGACAGATTGGGGGCCATATCGGAAACCACAAGGTCCAGACCGCCCGAGCCGGCAATCAGAGCCTCAAGCTGCGCGAGCACCGCATCGTCACGAAAATCGCCCAGGATGAACTCGACGCCGGCGATCGGTTCCATCGGCAACAGATCAATGGCCACGATGCGTCCGTCCACTTCACCGCCCGGGCCGGCCATCCGCTCGCGCAGCAGTTGTGACCAGCTGCCTGGTGCCGAGCCCAGATCCACGACCTGCATGCCACGCCGGATCAGATGGTCCTGTTCGTCAATCTCGAGCAGCTTGAACGCGGCACGCGAGCGATAGCCGCGCTGCTGCGCGAGCTTCACATAGGGGTCATTGAGGTGCGCGTGCATCCACGCCTTGCTGAACTTGTTCTTGGCCATGACCTACAATCCCCTGATGCCCGCCCGCCCCGACACCCGCCCCGCTCCCGATTCCGATTCCTCATCCGCTTCGATCGGACCCGCCCCCATCCTGAGCTCAGCCGAGCGCAGTGCGCTGCGCGCGCAGGCCCACGCCCTGTCGCCGGTCGTCATGATCGGCGATGCCGGGCTGACCGACGCTGTGGCTGCGGAAACCGACCGGGCGCTGTCATCGCACGGCCTCATCAAAATTCGGGTGCAAGGCGATGACCGTGCGGCGCGCGCTGCCATGGCCATTGAACTGTCGCAGCGACTGGGATGCGCACTGGTGCAGTCAATTGGCAAGATGCTTGTGCTCTGGCGACCGCTTGCCGATGCACCCCAATCCAGGACCCCGATCCGCCGCCGGGTGGCCACGCCACCGAAGAAGCTCGCAGCCGAGGGTAAACCGGCCCCGGCCAAGCGGGCCCGACCGGGTGTGCCTCGGGCTGAACCCGCTGTGCCCGCCGCCACCCGACTGCGTCCCGCCCCGCGCGCTGCGCGCGTGATGGGCCCGGGCAGCCGCACGGCGCGCGGTGCACTGAACACCTCAATCACCCCGGTCAACCGCAGCCAGGGAGCTAGCAACACGCCGGCTGAGCCCAACCGTCGTGCGGGCGGCAGCAAACGGCCGCAATCGGTCGGATTGAATGCGCCCGTACGCTCGCCGGCCCGCAGCACGACCGGCAAACAGGCAAGCGGGGCGCGCGGCGCCAAGCCGGCTGCCAAACCTCGCAGCGGCATGAGCGCGCCCGTGAAGCCTCGCAGCGCAGGGAAAAAGTCGGTCGCCAGCGCCTCCAGCGCGAGGTCGCCCGCACCGGCACCTCGGCGCAGCAGCTCAGGCACGCGGCCGGCTACCGGTAGTGCACGTCCAGGATCTCGTACCCGCGGACCCCGCCGGGCGCCTTGACCTCGGCGGTGTCGCCGGTTGATTTGCCGATCAGCGCTCGCGCAATCGGGCTGGACACCGAGATCTTGCCTTCCTTGATGTCGGCTTCGTCGTCGCCCACGATCTGATACGTGACGTTGTCGCCGGACTCCAGGTCTTCCAGATCAACCGTGGCGCCAAAGACCACGCGATCACCGGCATCCAGAGTGGCGGGGTCAATGACCTGCGCCACCGCCAGCTTGGCCTCGACTTCGGCAATGCGACCCTCGATGAAGCCCTGCTTTTCCTTAGCTGCATCGTATTCGGCGTTTTCAGACAGATCACCCTGTGCACGGGCCTCCGCGATAGCGGTGATGACTGCCGGGCGCTCAACATGCTTGAGGCGATGCAATTCGTCTTTTAGCAGCTGCGCGCCGCGAACCGTCAATGGAATGGTGCTCACTGCGTGCTCCCTTCGAGCGTTCGGTGCAGGGACTGCACCGAGTAGACCGACAACCCCTGCACATGACGCATGCCTTCAATGGCAGCCTGCGCTCCGGCGATGGTCGTGTAATAGGTGATGCGCTGGGCCAGCGCGGTGGTGCGGATCGCACGCGAGTCGGCAATGGCACTGCGCTTTTCTTCGACGCTGTTGATCACGAGCGAAATATCGCCGTTTTTCATCATGTCGACCACGTTCGGACGACCCTCCTGCACCTTGTGCACCGTGGTGACCGGTACGCCAGCCGCCGCGATTGCAGCCCCGGTGCCCCGCGTGGCCACGAGCTTGAAGCCCATCTCGTGCAGGGCTTGTGCAACCTGCACCGCCCGCTGCTTGTCCGAACTCTTGACCGATATGAATACGCCGCCCTCGGTGGGCAGACGCACGCCGGCACCCAGCTGGGACTTCACAAAGGCTTCACCAAAGGTATAGCCCACGCCCATCACTTCGCCTGTGGATTTCATCTCGGGGCCCAGGATGGTGTCGACGCCCGGGAACTTCACGAACGGGAACACCGCTTCTTTCACCGAGAAATAATCGGGCACCACTTCGCGGGTCACGCCTTGCTCGGCAAGCGACACACCGACCATGGCCACAGCAGCCACCTTGGCCAGCTGAATACCAGTGGCCTTGGAGACGAACGGCACCGTGCGCGAGGCGCGCGGATTGACCTCGAGCACATAGACCTTTGAGGTGCCATTGCCGTCCTGCTGGATTGCGAACTGCACGTTCATCAGGCCGACCACATTCAGGGCCCGCGCCATGAGCTCGGTCTGGCGCTTGAGTTCGACTACCAGGCCCGCGTCAAGCGAGTGCGGTGGCAGCGAGCAGGCCGAGTCACCCGAATGGACCCCCGCCTGTTCGATGTGTTCCATCACGCCACCGATCAGCACCCGCTGCTCACTGTCGGCGATGCAGTCGACATCGACCTCGATCGCGTCATTCAGGAAACGGTCGAGCAGCACTGGGCTGTCGTTGGACACCTTGACCGCCTCGCGCATGTAACGCTCGAGGTCGCGTTGCTCGTGCACGATTTCCATGGCGCGACCACCCAGCACATAGCTGGGCCGCACCACCAGCGGATAGCCGATTTCCTGCGCCAGAGACAGCGCTTCGCTCTCAGTGCGCGCGGTACGGTTGGGCGGCTGATGCAAATTGAGCTTCACCAGCAGCTTCTGGAAGCGTTCGCGGTCTTCCGCGATGTCGATGGATTCGGGGCTGGTGCCGATGATCGGCACGCCTGCTGCCTCCAGCGGCTTGGCGAGCTTAAGAGGCGTCTGGCCACCGTACTGCACGATCACGCCGACCGGCTTTTCCTTTTCGACGATCTCAAGCACGTCTTCCAGCGTGAGCGGCTCGAAATACAGGCGATCGGAGGTGTCGTAATCGGTGGACACGGTCTCGGGGTTGCAGTTGACCATGATGGTCTCGAACCCGCGGTCGCGCAGCGCAAAAGCCGCATGCACGCAGCAGTAGTCGAATTCGATACCCTGGCCGATGCGGTTGGGCCCGCCGCCCAGCACGATGATCTTCTTGCGGTCGGTGGGCTGCGCCTCGCACTCATCCTCGTAGGTGGAGTACATGTAGGCGGTGGTCGTGGCGAACTCGGCGGCACAGGTGTCGACCCGCTTGAACACCGGCCGCACATCGAGGCGCCAGCGCAGCTTGCGCACCTCTGCCTCGGTACTGTCGAGCAGATAGGCCAGACGACGGTCAGAAAAACCTTTTTTCTTCAGGAAGCGCAGGGTCTCCCGGTCGAGATCGCCCAGAGTGCGCTTTTCAACCTCGAGCTCCAGTTGCACGATCTCCTGGATCTGCGCGAGGAACCAGGGGTCGATATGCGTGAGCGTGTGGACCTCTTCGAGCGTGAAGCCCTGTGCGAACGCGTCGCCGACATACCAGATGCGCTCGGGGCCGGGCTCGCCCAGCTCCTCTTCGATGGTTTCGCGATCGGCGGTCTTCTGGTTGAGTCCGTCAACCCCGACTTCGAGCCCACGCAGCGCCTTCTGGAAGCTCTCCTGGAAAGTGCGGCCAATGGCCATCACTTCGCCAACCGATTTCATCTGTGTGGTGAGGTGGCTGTCGGCCTGCGGAAATTTCTCGAAGGCAAAGCGCGGCACCTTCGTGACCACATAATCAATCGAGGGTTCGAACGAAGCCGGGGTGGCCCCGCCGGTGATTTCGTTGCGCAGTTCATCGAGGGTGTAGCCCACCGCGAGTTTGGCTGCCACCTTGGCGATGGGGAAACCAGTGGCCTTGGAGGCCAGCGCCGACGACCTCGAGACGCGCGGGTTCATCTCGATGACGATCATCCGGCCGGTCTTGGGGTCGGTGGCGAACTGCACATTGGAGCCACCGGTATCGACGCCGATTTCGCGCAGGATGGCGATGGACGCATCGCGCATCAGCTGATATTCCTTGTCGGTCAGCGTCTGCGCAGGCGCCACCGTAATGGAGTCGCCTGTGTGAATGCCCATCGGATCCAGGTTCTCGATGGAACACACGATGATGCAGTTATCGAGGCGGTCGCGCACGACCTCCATCTCAAACTCTTTCCAGCCGATCAGCGATTCTTCGATCAGCAGCTCACGCGTGGGCGAGGCCTCCAGACCGCGCTTGCAGATCGTCTCGAATTCTTCGGCGTTGTAGGCAATGCCGCCGCCCGTGCCCCCCAGCGTGAAGCTGGGGCGGATGATCACCGGAAAGCCGATGGTCTTTTGCACGGTCCAGGCTTCATCCAATGTGTGAGCAATGCCTGAGCGCGCCGAGCCCAGGCCGATGCGGGTCATGGCCTGCTTGAATTTGCTGCGGTCTTCGGCCTTGTCGATGGCCTCGGGCGATGCGCCGATCAGCTCACAACCGTACTTGGCCAGCACCCCGTGCTTGTGCAGATCGAGTGCGCAATTGAGCGCAGTCTGGCCACCCATGGTGGGCAGCACCGCATCCGGGCGCTCGGTGTCGATGATCTTTTCCACCACCTGCCAGGTGATCGGCTCGATGTACGTGACATCCGCCGTTTCCGGGTCGGTCATGATCGTGGCCGG
>DGIT01000042.1:7258-21782 GCA_002386465.1 Burkholderiales bacterium UBA4615
CTGGCCGATGACGATCGGGCCGGCGCCAATGATGAGGATGCTCTTGAGGTCAGTACGCTTGGGCATATCAGGCGGCCTTTTTCTGCATCAGGCCGACGAAGCGGTCGAACAGGTAGGAAATATCGTGTGGACCGGGGCTCGCCTCGGGGTGTCCCTGAAAACAGAAGGCCGGCCGATCAGTGCGGGCGAGCCCCTGAATGGAACCATCGAAGAGCGAGACGTGCGTGACTTCGAGGGTGGCCGGCAAACTGGCCGGGTCGACTGCAAAGCCGTGATTCTGGCTGGTGATCAGGACTTGCCCGGTCTGCAGATCCTTCACAGGATGGTTGGCTCCATGGTGGCCGAACTTCATCTTGAGCGTGCGCGCGCCGGATGCGAGCCCCATGATCTGATGCCCCAAGCAGATGCCGAAGGTGGGCAGACCGGAATCGATCAGCTCGCGTGCCGCCGCAATCGCGTAATCGCAGGGCTCCGGGTCGCCAGGGCCATTGGAGAGAAAGACGCCATCAGGGCGCATGGCCAGAACCTCGGCGGCAGACGTGCGCGCGGGCACCACCGTGAGTTCGCAGCCTCGATCAGCCAGCATGCGCAGGATGTTGCGCTTCACGCCGAAGTCGAAGGCCACCACCTTGAAGCGCTGAGGTGCTGCACTTGCCGCCTGCGCCACATGGCCCACGCCGAGCTTCCAGCTGCCTTCGGTCCAGGCATACGGCGCTGCCACGCTTACCACCTGCGCCAGGTCCATGCCGGCCAGACCGGCAAATCCGCGGGCAGCCATCAGGGCGGCCGCTTCATCGAGCGGCTCTCCCGCGCGGGTGCCGGCGAGCAGGCAGCCGGACTGAGCGCCACTTTCGCGCAAGATGCGGGTCAGCTTGCGGGTGTCGATCCCGGCGATACCCTGTACGCCCGCTGCGGCCAGATAGTCCGACAGCGTCTGAGTACTGCGAAAGTTGGACTCACGAAGCGGCAGATCCTTGATGATCAGGCCCGCTGCGTAAATGCCGGCGGCCTCCTCGTCTTCAGGATTGACGCCGCAGTTGCCAATATGCGGATAGGTCAGCGTGACGATCTGACGGCTGTAGCTCGGATCGGTGAGGATTTCCTGGTATCCGGTCAGGGCAGTGTTGAACACCACCTCACCGACGGATTGTCCGGGTGCGCCGATCGAATGGCCGCGAAAGACCGTGCCATCGGCGAGAGCGAGGATGGCGGGCGGAAGTTGAGGCAGCAAGGAAGACTCCAGGTCGGAACCACCCGTCGCGACGTTGCGCCCGCACGCTGCCCGCCCATCCGAACAGACGGCGGGCAAGCGGCACAAGAAAGCGATCTTCGTGCGGTCGTCGGGTGCTGGCGAAACGCTCGCGAAGCGGGTTTCAACCTGCTCCGGGGCGCCCGGCCAACCTGAGCCGGCAAGACGAACTGCGCACAGGCACTGAGACGGGTAAACCTTCGAATTCTAGCACAGCGCGCCGATGCACCAGGATAGGCAAGCGCCTCAGACAGACTCGAAACCCTGCAGCACATTGACCGCGTTGACACCGATATCGTCGACTGCGTAGCCGCCTTCCATGACGAACAGCGTAGGCCGCGCGAGCCGGCCGATCGCCTCGCCGATGCGCAGGTAATCGGCATTGACCAGCTTGAACGCCGAGATCGGATCGTGCTCAAAGGTATCGACCCCGAGCGATACCACCACAGCGTCGGGGCTGAACGCCTGAATGCGCAAACAGGCATCCTGCAGTGCCTGTGCGTAACCGGTGGACCAGGCGGTCGCGCGTGGCAGCGGATAGTTGTGGTTCAAGCCCAGCCCCGGGCCTTCGCCGCGCTCGTCGGCATAGCCTGAAAAGTACGGGTATTCGGCGCGCGGATCACCATGAATGGAGGCGACAAGCACCGCAGGGTCGCGATAGAAGATGCTCTGCGAGCCGTTGCCGTGGTGATAGTCCACATCCAGCACCGCCACCCGCGCCGCGCCGCCATCCATCAACCAACGGACTGCGATGGCGGCATTGTTGAGATAGCAGTATCCGCCCATGTAGTCGGCTGCGGCATGATGACCCGGCGGACGGCACAGGGCGAACACCGCGCGATCGCCCGCTTGCAGGCGCTGCGCCCCGGTCAGCGCCACATTGGCCGAGGCGCGCACAGCGGCCCAGGTGCCTGCCGTGATCGGCACGCCCGCATCCATCGAGAAATAGCCCATCTTGCCGTCGATGTGTTCGGGCTCCCGGTCGGTACGCAAGTCGCGCACGGGCCATACCAGCGGCAAGGCATCATGGGCGCGCCCCAGTGCCGACCACTGCGACCACGCATGCTCCAGAAATTGCAGATAGCGCGCGCCGTGCACACGGGCCAGGGGCGACATGCCGAACTCTGTGGGCGACGCAATGGGCCCGAGCGCAACGGCCTTGACGCGCGCAAGAATCATGTCGATACGACTGGGCATCTCAAAGCAGGGCTGCAGGATACCGTCGATGAGTTCGGCTTTACCGTGGTGGAGCCGATGGTCTTCAGTGTGAACGGTCAGCATGCTGCAGCCCTGTTAAAGCCGTGACGACCGGTCGTCTGCGCCTTGAGATGGGTGCGCGGCATCCCGCTCAATCGCCGCGCCTGGCGAGGGCCGCACCATGGCCTCAGCCCCCAGGTGAGGATCGGATCGTGAGGCCGACTCAAGCGCCGAGGTATTGACGTCGGTGGACAACTCCTGGCGTGCCGCAAAGCGTACCTGCACGACGGGATAGCCCAGCGGACGCACCAGCATCGACAAGGTGGTGTGCGCCGAGCGCTCCACCTGCTCGCGATAGCGTTCGGCCAGAGATTGGGCCTGCGTCATGGCATGGGAGCGTGCCGCCGCGATCAGGCGGTTCTTGTCGTCTTCATTGAAACTGCCGTCGAAAAAACCCTGCACCAGATCGGGCAGCAACCAGGGCAGCAGCTTGGCGCGCTGCTCATCGTAAAAGGCAAGGTCCTTGACCGAGACATCGACCCGGCACGGCGGCATATCGATCACCGCCACCGCAGGCGCCTGGGCACTGCCAGGCGCAGGCCCGACATCAGTCAGCGATTGCACCGCCTCGACGCGGAACTGGCCGCTGCGCAGGTCGTAGCGAAAGTCCATCTCGAACTCGAACACCATGGCGAGCTTTTTCTTGGTGAACGCCCAGGACAGGTACTTGCGCCCGAAATCACCAAAGGTGTGATCGCTGTGGGTGATCAGGTCTTTGCTCACGGCTTTGAACACCGAGAGCTCACCGATGGCACGCAACTCGTCGATGGAACTGCGCACAACCACCTCTCTGGGGGCCGGCGGGCGGCGGCGCGAATGCCACAACCAGCCACCGCCAAAACCAATGAAAAGAAAAGCAATCAGACCGAGCAGTTGGGCGAGATCCATAGGGCGTGTGTCGAAAATGAATAAAACGCTGCTAAAAAAGGCGCCGTGCTGAAGGCCATGCGGCCCTCAGACGCCCAGCACGAAGATCCAGACTGTCACAGCAAAACCTGCCATCCAGACCAGCGATCGGGCCGCCGCCCGATCGCTCACATAGAGCCCGATATAGACCAGGCGCAGTGCCAGCCAGATGGCAGCGAGCAGATCCAGCCTGGCTTGCGGGGCGCCGAAGACATGGGCACCGATCACGGCTGCGGCAAAAAAGGGCAGCGCCTCGAAGGTATTGTTCATGGCCGCGACTGCGCGGGAGCGGTAGCCGCCCAGCGCCTTTTCCCACTCGCGGGGATTGGCATTGTCGTAGTCGCGCCGACCGGCCTTGGCGATGCCCGCGCACACCAGGGGCAGGAAAAATGAAGCCAGCAGGATCCACCAGGCAAAGGTTGGTTTCATGATGAGTAGAGGTCCATGAGAAGGATCAGTGGGTGGGTGTGCCGGACTATTCCATTCGCCTTCGATCGCGCATGGCCTGGGCCACGGTGGCCGCGTCGACATATTCCAGTTCGCCGCCAACCGGCACACCGCGCGCCAGTCTCGACACTTTGAGTCCACGCGCGCGCAGCATGGCGCCGATGTAATGCGCGGTGGCTTCGCCTTCCTGCGTGAAATTGGTGGCCAGGATCACCTCGGTGACCACGCCATCGCAGGCTCGGGCCAGCAGCCGGTCGAAATGAATTTCTGCAGGCCCGATGCCGTCCAGCGGTGACAGGTGCCCCATGAGCACGAAGTACAGCCCTTCGAAGGCCAGCGTCTGTTCGACCGTGACCTGGTCGGCCGGGGTTTCCACGACACACAACAGGGTCGGGTCACGCCGGCTGGAATTGCAGGTTTCGCACACCTCGAATTCAGTGAAGGTGTTGCAGCGAGCGCAATGGCGAATGCGTGAGACCGCATCGATCAGCGCACCGGCGATGGCTTCGCCTGCCTCGCGATCATGCTGCAACAGGTGATAAGCGTACCGCTGGGCTGTGCGAGGCCCCACCCCGGGCAGCCGCTTGAGCGCGCTGACCAGCACATCCAGTGCCGCGGAAGATCGCATGCGAACGGGCAGCCGATGGGTGCGGTGCAGTCAGTCTGCCAGTTGGCCCGATCAGAACGGCATCTTGAAGCCGGGCGGCAAGGGCAGCCCTGAGGTGATCGAGGCCATGCGCTCGGAGGACGTCTGCTCGGCCCGACGCAGGGCGTCATTCATGGCCGCAGTGACCAGGTCTTCGAGCATTTCCTTGTCGTCGCCCATGAGACTTGGATCGATGGTCACCCGCTTGACGTCGTTGCGACAGGTGACGACCACCTTCACCAGACCGGCGCCTGATTGGCCTTCGACCTCGACGTTGGCAAGTTGCTCCTGCGCCTTCTTGAGGTTGTCCTGCATCTGCTGGGCCTGCTTCATGAGGCCGGCAAGCTGGTTCTTCATCATGATGGTTCTCCTGGCGGGCCAAGCGGCCGGATCGAGTCGGGCAGGATCGTACCGTCGAATCCGCTCAACAGGGTTTTGACGAAATCATCACCTTCAATGGTGGCACGCGCCTCGGCATGCGCCTGCGCTTGCTCACGGGTGCGCACCGCAGCCGCCGTGGTGCCCTGCACCGCGCCCACTTCCACGCGCAACGCGACCGGCCGACCAAAGTGCGTGGCCAGCACCTCGCGCACCTTGCCGACCAGTGCCGGTTCGGCCAGCGGCTTGACCGGCACACGCAGGGTAAAGCCCTCTGCATCGGCACGCAGCAATTCGCTTTGCGTCATGAACTGGCCGACCAGACCGGCACGGCCCAGGCGCGCATTGACCGCAGCGGCCAGTGCAGGCCAGTCGCCATCGAAGGCGATCGGTGCGGGGACTGCAGCCTGTGCAGCCTCGGCGGGTTCGGCGACCGGAGCCGTGTGTACAACAGGCGCAGCAGGTGCGGCAGATACGCCGGCCGACGGCGGGGACATTGGGGCCGCACGCGGCGCCTGCTCGACAGGAACAGGATTGGCAGGGCCCAGGGGGCGGGCCTGCGGCCTGGCCGCCAGCGAGGCCGATGCGCTGCGCGGCGAGGCCTGCAGCGCAGCACGCGCAGCCGCAGCACCCGAGGGCGGCGCGGACGGTGTGCTCGTGGGGGCGCGGTCCGTGGGTGAGGCCACTGCCCGCGCCGGTTCTGTGCCATCCGCCTGGAAGGCCAGCATGCGCAGCAACACCATGGTGAATCCGGCATGCGGATCGGGGGCCAGGGGCAGGTCGCGCGCACCATGAATCAGGATCTGATACCAGACCTGCAAGTCTTCAGGCCGGATACGCGGGGCCAACGCCAGGGCCGATTGCGCATCATCATCCTCGCCCGGCAAGGCATTGACCTGCGCCAGCGCCACCCGCTGAAGCTGGGCGGCAAGCTCCAGCAAGGTGCGGTCAAACGGCGCATTGCCGATCAGCATGTCGTCGGCCACCGCCACCAGCGCGCGCCCATCGCCTGCCAGCAGACTCTCGAGGATGCGCTCGATGTCGCGCCGGTCGACCACACCGAGCATCTCGCGCACGCCCGATTCTTCGATCTGCCCGGCGCCATGCGAGATGGCCTGATCGAGCAGCGAGAGCGCATCGCGCATGCTGCCCGCCGCAGCGCGCCCGATCAGAGCCAGCGCGGCCGGTTGCGACGGCACGGACTCGGCCTGCAGCACGGCCTCGAGGTGACGCGCGATGACCGGGCCCGGCAGATTCTTGAGGTTGAATTGCAGGCAACGCGACAGCACCGTGACCGGCACCTTGCGCGGATCGGTGGTGGCCAGGATGAACACCACATGAGAAGGCGGCTCTTCCAGGGTCTTGAGCATCGCGTTGAACGCATGCCCGCTGAGCATGTGCACCTCGTCGATCATGTAGACCTTGTAGCGCCCCGATACCGGTGCGTACACCACCTGCTCGAGGAGCTGACTCATCTCCTCAACGCCACGGTTGGAGGCCGCATCCATCTCGACATAGTCGGCAAAGCCGCCCTGCTCGATCGCCACACAGGCGCCGCACTGACCGCAGGGGTGTGCCGTAACGCCGGTTTCACAGTTCAGCGCCCGCGCCAGGATGCGCGACACCGTGGTCTTGCCCACACCGCGCGTGCCAGTGAACAGATAGGCGTGATGCAGCCGGCCCGTATCGAGCGCGTGGCTCAGGGCCCGGACGACATGCTCCTGACCGACCAGCGACTCGAAATCTCGCGGACGCCACTTGCGGGCAAGGACCTGATGGGACATGGCGGGAGCCTGGAGAAACGGCGGTTGCCGGGGTGGCCGAGGCGGCCCAATCAGCAGGGGTGGACGAGCCTGACCCTCGGCACTTCCGGAAAGCGGCGTTGGCTGCTTCCTTCCGGACCTGACCAGGTGGACCACGCCGGAATGCGAGGAGGCCCGTCCACCCCGATTGTATCAGCCGGGTCCCACGCGACTGCGTAGCGCAGCGGCCGACACCTGCGCCGCCTCGCTGTGGTAACGTCCTGCGGTTTCAACGCTCGAACGCGGGAGCGCACATGGACATCAAACACACTTCCGATACTCAATTCGACGCCGACGTGCTCAAGGCCGACCAGCTGGTTCTGGTGGACTACTGGGCCGAATGGTGCGGCCCCTGCAAGATGATTGCACCCCTGCTGGACGAAGTGGCCAAGTCCTACGACGGCAAGGTTCAGGTCGTGAAAGTCAACGTCGACGACAACCCGGAATCGGCCCAGCGCTTCGGCATTCGGGGCATTCCCACGCTCAAGCTGTTCCGCAATGGCTCGGAAGTGGCGACCCAGGTGGGCGCAGTCTCGAAATCGCAGCTGACCGCCTTTCTGGACAGCCACCTCTGATTCGTCGTACTCTCCGGGGAAACGGTCAGTCACCTGGTCGTTTCCGCCCGTCGCAACAGGCACCGGCCCAGCCGGATCTTCAGCCAGACAAGCTGCCGTTGTGACGGTTCCGGGTTCCGACCCGGTCCCGCCCGTTACCCGTTGCGTTCCTTCTTGGAACCCCTGTTGTCCACCCGAGCCTGTCTCGCGTGCGTCGCAGGCGAAGCGGGACACCCCTTATCTGCAGTCCATCGAGCACGATGCACCTGTCCGAACTCAAAGCCCTACATGTCTCGGCCCTGATCGAAATGGCCGCCGGCCTGGAGATCGAGAACGCCAATCGTCTGCGCAAGCAGGAACTGATGTTCGCGATTCTCAAACGGCGCGCCCGCACCGGAGAGTCCATCTTCGGTGACGGTTGCCTCGAGGTCCTGCCCGATGGTTTCGGTTTCCTGCGCACGCCGGAAACCTCCTACCTGGCCAGCCCGGACGACATCTACATCTCGCCCTCGCAGATCCGCCGCTTCAATCTGCATACCGGCGACTCGATCGAAGGCGAAGTGCGCATCCCAAAGGATGGCGAACGCTATTTCGCGCTGGTCAAGGTCGACAAGATCAATGGCGAGCCGCCCGAGGTCAGCAAGAACAAGATCCTCTTTGAGAATCTCACGCCGCTGCATCCCGACAAGCCGATGACGCTCGAGCGGGACACCCGCTCTGAAGAGAACTACACCGGCCGGATCATCGACATGATCGCGCCCATCGGCAAAGGCCAGCGCGGGCTGATCGTGGCGCCGCCCAAGGCCGGCAAGACCGTGCTGATGCAGCACATTGCGCATGCCATCACGGCCAATCACCCCGACGTGGTGCTGATCGTGCTGCTGATCGACGAGCGCCCGGAAGAAGTCACTGAGATGCAGCGCTCGGTGCGCGGCGAAGTGGTTGCCTCAACCTTCGACGAGCCGGCGACGCGCCACGTGACCGTGGCCGAAATGGTGATTGAGAAGGCCAAGCGGCTGGTCGAGCACAAGAAAGACGTGGTGATCCTGCTGGACTCGATCACCCGACTGGCGCGCGCCTACAACACCGTGGTGCCGGCATCAGGCAAGGTGCTGACCGGCGGTGTGGATGCCAATGCGCTGCAGCGTCCCAAGCGGTTCTTTGGCGCGGCCCGCAACATTGAAGAAGGTGGCTCGCTCACGATCATTGCCACCGCACTGGTCGATACCGGTAGCCGGATGGACGAGGTGATCTTCGAGGAGTTCAAGGGCACCGGCAATTCCGAACTGCACCTGAACCGTCGGATGATGGAAAAGCGGGTCTACCCCGCCATAGACATCAACCGCTCGGGCACCCGGCGCGAGGAACTGCTCATCCCGAAAGAGCAACTCACGAAGATCTGGATTTTGCGCAAGCTGCTGCATGACATGGATGAGCTCGCCGCCATGGAATTCCTGCTCGACAAGGTCAAACAGACCAAGAGCAACCATGAATTCTTCGAGTTGATGCGCAAAGGCGGCTGAGGTAGACTTTCGGGTTTTGCAAAATCGGAAACGTGGTCGCGTTGCGGGTGCATTCAGACACCCATCACGGCGCGGCCGGCGATCCAGCATGAAGCACACGGAGCAATCAGCATGAAAGAAGGCGTTCATCCCAATTACCGCGACGTCGTGTTCCAGGACATGTCCTGCGACTTCCGGTTTATCACGCGCTCAACGGTCAATACCCGCGAAACCACCACCATCGACGGCAAGGAATACCCGCTGTTCAAGCTGGACGTGTCGTCGGAGTCGCACCCGTTTTACACCGGCGCGCAGCAGCGTGTGAACGAAGCCGGCCGCGTCGAGAAATTTCGCCAGAAATTCGCGCGCAGCAAGGCCAGCGCCTGATCGCACCGACCGGAGTCTTTCCGGTCCGAGGGCGCCGCGCGCGCCCTGTCTGGGTGCCCTGTACAAGCGGGCGCCCCGTGATGGAACCGGTGCACCGCGCCGCGTTTCATCCAACGGCCCCTCCCCTTTTCCGTGAGGCCGCCGACCTGTGAAGCCCCTTGTTGTCACCTCGCTGCAGGCAGTCAAGATGCCGCGGTGGCTGCTGCTCTTGCTCACTGTGTTGTACGTGGTGCCGGGGTTTATCGGCCGTGACCCCTGGCGCGTCGCTGATGCCACCGGGTTTGGTGTGGCCTGGACCATGCATCTGGCGCCGCAAGGCGTGGCCGACTGGCTGATGCCCAATGTCCTGGGGCAGCCGGTCGCTGCAGGCGGCCCCGCCCCTTTCTGGATGGGCGCTCTGGTGATGCGCCTGCTGCCCTGGGTACCCGCCGACCTGGCCATGCGCCTGACCGGTATGGCCTGGCTGTTCGGCTTATGTGCGGCGGTCTGGTACGCGGTCTGGCTGTTGTGCCGACGCCCCGAAGTTCAACCGGCCGACCCCTTTGGCGCATCCGCCTCATCGGTGGACTTCGGGCGAGCGGTGGCCGATTGCGGCTTGCTGGTCATGCTGGCCACGTTTGGCCTGCTTGCGCGTGCGCACGAAACCACGGTCGATGCTGCGCAGGTGGCGTGTATCGGACTGTTTCTGTTTGGATGCGCGCATGCGCTGGAGCGGCCGATCCAGGGCGGTGCCCTGGCAGGGCTCGCGGTCGGCCTCACGGTCATGATGCGCGGCCTGCCCATCGCTGTCGCGCTCACGCTCAGTGTGATGGCCTTGCCGATGCTGTCACGCGGCTATCGTCTGGTCGCAAAGCCGATGCTCACAGGATGGGTGCCGACCGCGCTCATTGTGTCGCTGGCGTGGCCTCTGGCCCTGGCGGCATTGGGCGACGCGGGCCTGGCGCATCGCCATCGATGGCTCGAATGGAACAGCTCACAACTCGGCGGGCCGAGCATGGCCTCGCTGACCACCTACGCCCGCAACATGCCCTGGTTTTTCTGGCCTGCCTGGCCGATCGCAGGCTGGGCGATCTGGCGGTGGCGCAGCCAGCGGCTCGAGCCCGCTGTGGCCTTGCCTGCGGTGACGCTATTGACGCTGCTGTGCGTAGCGCTGCTCGCGCCCGCAACAAGCGAATCCGCGATGCTGCCTCTCGTACCGCCACTCGCCATGCTGGCTGCGCTTGGCATTCCCACCCTGCGACGCAGCCTGAGCAGTCTGATCGACTGGTTCTCGGTGATGACCTTCTCGTTCATCGGGCTGGGTCTGTGGGCCTATTGGATCGCACTGGAAACCGGGTGGCCGCCTCGCATGGCGATCAGCGCACAGCGCGCCGTCCAGGGATTTTTACCGCGCTTCAACTTGACCGAACTCGTCCTGGGCCTGCTCGCTACGCTCGCCTGGATCGCGCTGGTGTGGTGGCGGGTGTCACGTCACCCGCGCGCCTTATGGCGCACCGTGGCACTAGCCAGCGGTGGCATGGTGCTTACCTGGTTCTTGCTGATGACGCTGTGGCTGCCCGCAGGCAACTACCGGAGCACCTATCGCGAGGTGGCGCAGCAGGCTGGCGCCGCCTTGCCGCAGTCTTATCGGTGCGTTCGCACGCTCGGCATGGATACGGCGCAGCGCGCCACCTTTGCCTACTTCGGTGGTCTGCGTTTCGATGACCAGCGCAGCGACTGTGACTGGCTGCTGGTGGTCGACCGCCTGCCCGGCGCAGCCCAGATCAGTGCGGTGCCCGGCAACTGGACGCCCGTGTGGCGCGGCCAGAGGCCGGCCGACCGCCGCGAGCGTTTTCGGCTGCTGAAGCGGGTCAGCGAGTGAAAGAGGCTTCCCACCGGTCCACCCTGCGCAGGATTCTGACGCTCGGCTGGCCGATGTTCGTGAGTCAGTTGGCCGTCATGGCCCACGGCATCATCGACACCGCCATGGCCGGCCATCTGTCGGCCCGTGATCTGGCGGCAGTCGCCATCGGCTCGAGCGTCTACTACGTGGTGTATGTCGGCCTGATGGGCGCGCTGCAGGCGATCTCGCCGGTTGCTGCGCAGCATTTCGGCGCAGGACGTTTGCATGCGGTCGGTGACACCTGGCGCCAGGGCCAATGGATGGCGATCCTGCTCTTTGCGCCCGCAGCGCTTGCACTCGCCATGCCACAGCCGCTGCTCTCGCTGACTGGTGCACCGGCTCAAACCGTGGATCAGGCCGTGGTCTACCTCAACCTGATCGCACTCGGTCTGCCTGCTGCGCTGTGGTTCAGGGCCTTCACGACCTTTAATGCAGCCGTCTCACGACCGGGCGTGGTGATGGTCATCAACCTGCTGGGCCCGGTTCTCAAGGTGCCTCTCAACCTGCTGTTCATGCATGGCACAACATTCACCGAGACCATCGGCCTGCCTGCCGTGCCGGCCCTGGGCGGCGCGGGCTGTGGCCTGTCGACCGCGGTCATTGCCTGGGCCAGCGCTGCCATTGGCTGGACCCTGCTGCATCGCGATCCGTTCTACCGGCGCTTTTCGCTGCGCGGCATCGGCCGCCCGAAGGCTGCAGCCTTGCGCGAACTGCTGCGACTGGGCCTGCCGATTGGCGGCACCTACCTGATCGATGTGAGTGCCTTCAACCTGATGACATTGCTCGTGGCGAGGCTGGGCAATGAGGTCACGGCTGGGCATGCCATCGCATCGAATCTGGCCGCGGTGATCTTCATGCTGCCGCTGTCATTGGGCAATGCCACCTGCGTGCTGGCTGCGCAACGGCTGGGCGCTGAAGACCACGCTGGCGCACGGCGCACGGCCTGGCTGGGCGTGCAGCTGGTGGCAAGCCTGGCCGTGCTGACCGCAGCACTGCTGTGGATCCTGCGTGAACCGATTGCCCGCGCCTACAGCAGCGACGCGGCGGTCTGGGGCGTGGCCGTACCCTTGCTTGGGCTGGTGGCGCTCTATCACCTGTTTGATGCCATGCAGTGCGTGCTGGCGTTTGCGCTGCGTGCCTGGCGGGTCACGGTTGCCCCGATGCTCGTCTTCGCGGTGGCGCTCTGGGGCGTCGGCGTAGGCGGCGGCTGGTGGCTGGCCTTCGGACAGGGACTGGGCGTATCAGGCTTCTGGATCGCTGCGATCGGCTCGGTCGCAGTGGCATCCCTGGGGCTGATCCTGCTGCTGCAACGTCATACCCGCGTGCCGATCATCGCAGACGCAGCGCTCACGACTTAGCCCGGCGTCTTGCACGGACCAGGCATCTTGATCGGGTCTGCATGCTCAGAGCGCTACCAGCAACTCTGTGTGCTCAGGCCTGCGGCATCTGAAAAAAATGCTCGCGGTAGTGCCGCAGTTCGTCGATCGATTCCTCGATATCCGCCAGGGCCGTGTGGGCACTGCGCTTGGCAAAGGCCCGCGCGACCTCGGGTCGCCAGCGCTTGCACAACTCCTTGACCGTGGACACATCCAGGTTGCGGTAGTGAAAATACGCCTCGAGCTCAGGCATGGTGCGCGCCATGAACCGACGGTCCTGGCCGATGGAATTGCCGCACATCGGCGACTTCCCTGCTGGCACCCAGGGGCGCAGAAATTCAATGAGCTGCGCCTGCGCTTGCGCTTCGGTGACGGTGGAGGTGCGCACCCGCTCGGTCAGCCCAGAGCGCCCATGCGTGGCCGTGTTCCAGCTGTCCATGGCCGCCATGATCGCATCGGGCTGATGAATCGCCAGCACCGGTCCGGTTGCCAGGATATTGAGGGCCGAATCGGTTACCACCAACGCCACTTCAATGATGCGATCGATGTCCGGCCGCAGACCGGTCATCTCCATGTCGACCCAGATCAGGTAGGTCTCATTCGGGATGGCTGGCGGCTGAGCGACCGTCGCTGCAGCCGATATCGGTGCGGGCACCTTTGAGTCAGGTTGCAAAGAGGCTTGCGCCGGGGATTGCGAAGGGGGCTGTGACATAATTTTCTCCGACTGCATTGTCTCACGCAGCCTGCTGCGTGCCCGACTCGCGGGCTTGCTGTCCGTAGATCATGCGGCGCGCAACCACCCGCTTCACTTAGCCGACGATCGCTCCACGTGACCCTGACCCCACCGCTAGCGTTTTCCCTGCTCTTTGCCGTGGCTCTGGTGGCCTCGGTACTCACACGCCTGTGGCTGGCCTCGCGGCAGATGCGTCATGTGGCGCAGCACCGCAGCGCCGTACCGCGGCAATTCGCCGAGCGCATCAGCTTGTCTGCCCACCAGCGCGCGGCCGACTACACCCTGGCGAGGGTGCGTCTGGGCATGATCGATGTCCTGTTGGGTGCCGTGGTGCTCCTGGGATTCACCTTGCTGGGCGGCATTGAGTGGCTCAGTGACCTGTGGCGCGCCTGGCTGCCTGACGCCCCGTTCTGGAGGCAAGTGCTGCTCGTGGCCAGCGTGGCTGCAGTGGCCTCGGTCATTGAGCTGCCGATCGGCTGGTATCGCCAGTTCGTGCTGGAAAAACGCTTTGGATTCAGCCGCATGACCCAGCATCTGTTCTTCACCGACCTGCTGCGCGGGCTGGCCCTGTCGGTGGCGCTGGGCGCACCGCTGCTGATCGCGGTGCTGTGGCTCATGCAGCGCGCAGGCCAGCAGTGGTGGCTCTGGACCTGGTTAGTCTGGGTGGTGTTCAACCTGGCCGTCCTGGTGCTCTATCCGACAGTCATTGCGCCGCTCTTCAATCGCTTCGTGCCGATGGACCCTGGCCCCATGCGGGATCGCGTTGAACAGTTGCTGGCGCGCTGCGGCTTCACATCACGCGGCCTGTTCGTGATGGATGGCAGCAAGCGCTCTGCCCATGGCAATGCCTATTTCACAGGTCTTGGGCGCGGCAAGCGCATTGTGTTCTTTGACACCCTGCTGAGCCGATTGTCTGTCGATGAAGTTGAAGCGGTGCTGGCGCACGAGCTGGGGCACTTCACGCATCGGCACATCATCAAGCGCATGGTGGCCAGCTTTGCGATCAGTCTGGCTGGCCTGTGGCTGCTGGGGTGGCTGTCGCGGCAGCCCTGGTTTTATCAGGGCCTGGGCGCCACACCGGGGCCTGGCGATGTACCCGGTGGTCATGCGCTGCTGCTGTTCTTTCTGGCGCTGCCGGTCTTCACGTTCATGCTGGGCCCGCTGGGCAGCTGGTTGTCACGCAAGCAGGAATTTGAAGCCGATGCCTTTGCAGCGCAGCAGTCCAGTGCCGAGCATCTGAGCCGCGCACTGGTCAAACTGTATGAAGACAACGCCTCCACGCTTACGCCCGACCCGCTGCATTCCGCCTTCTATGATTCGCATCCGCCGGCGGCCATTCGCCTCGAGCGGCTGTCGCGCCTTTCTCCGGCAGCATCCTGATGAGCGATGCCCCATCTGCGATGAC
>DGIT01000043.1 GCA_002386465.1 Burkholderiales bacterium UBA4615
ATAAAAAGGTTATACAAATTATCAATATTGCATAACCTTTATAATATTTGTACAATTGGCCTGTGGATGCAGTCAAAAACCCCTTTGCACCTGGCGCAGGTTCCCCACCGCCGGAACTCGCTGGCCGCGACGAACTGCGTGAAACTGTTCGGATCGCAATAGAGCGCACTCGTGCTGGAAAGGCCGCTCGAAGCCTGCTGATGGTCGGTTTGCGCGGCGTCGGCAAGACGGTCTTGTTGGACCGAATGCGCGACGACGCAGAAGCCTCGGGCGTGCACACCATTCGCATCGAAGCCCCCGAGGACCGTTCACTGCCCGCTCTGCTGGCGCCACAGTTGCGCGTGGCCTTGCTGCGGCTGAGCAAGCTGGCTCACGCCAAGGACCTGGCCGTACGGGGCCTGCGCGCCCTCGCGGGTTTCGCAAAGGCCCTGAAGGTTACCTATGGCGACATTGAGGTCGGGCTGGACTACGAAAGCGAGCCGGGCCTTGCTGACAATGGCGACTTGGAGCATGACCTGCAGGCATTGCTGGAGAGCGCTGGCGCAGCGGCCAAGGCGGCCAATACAGCATTGGTGATCTTCATCGACGAGCTCCAGTACGTGCCCGAAGCCCAGCTCGCAGCCCTCATCACAGCGATGCACCGCTGCGCCCAGCGCAAGGCGCCGGTTCTGCTTGTGGGTGCTGGCCTGCCTCAGTTGCGCGGGCGTATGGGCAACGCAAAATCCTACGCCGAGCGCCTGTTCGAGTTCCCCGAGATCGGCCCGCTCAGCGTCGAAGCAGCAAGACGCGCCATCACCAAACCCATCCAGGCCGAGGGAGCGGAAATTACTGGCG
Source organism: Burkholderiales bacterium UBA4615 (assembly GCA_002386465.1). Lineage (GTDB taxonomy): Bacteria > Pseudomonadota > Gammaproteobacteria > Burkholderiales > Burkholderiaceae_E > UBA4615. The sequence goes on from DGIT01000043.1 coordinate 835, forward strand.
ATGCCGTGGAAAGAATCCTGGCTGATACGCGTTGCTATCCGTATTTCCTACAGGAATGGGGGCAGCGCAGCTGGGAAGCGGCTGTCGAGTCCCCGATCAGGTCTGCCGACGTCGAGCGGGCGACCACAACGGCGGTAGCCGCCCTCGACGAGAGCTTCTTTCGAGTCCGCTTCGATCGGCTCACCCAACAGGAGAAGCGCTACTTGCGTGCCATGGCCGAGCTCGGTGCCGGCCCCCATCGATCTGGGGCGATTGCCGAGTGCCTCAATCGCGAGGTGAGCTCCTTAGGCCCGGTGCGCAGCTCGTTGATTGCCAAGGGCATGATCTGGAGCCCAAGCCATGGCGATACCGCGTTCACAGTGCCTCTGTTCGATGAGTTCATGCGACGGATCATGCGCGGTGACGACTGGCGCGCGTGAGGCGCGTCCAGAGCTATGCCCAGGTCGAACGTGACCTGAAGATGACCGCCCTGGCGTTGACCGGTACGGGCAGTGCTTGAGTAACGCCATCACAGGCGGTGTGCCACGGATACCACCATCACCAGCGGAAATATCAACGCAAATCTGGCTGCGGACTTCACCATCGGACTGGTTGGCAATGACACCGCCAGCCTGTTGGCCACCCGCTTCATACAATCCCATCGCAACAGGCCGCACCAAGATTGCGCTGGCCCGTGAGGCCATCCTCGAGTACATCGTGGCATTTCAACGTGCGCGCAGGTTTGCCCTTACCCTGAGCCTCTAGCGACTGGATCGATGCCTGGAAGGCGTCAGGAACCTTGTTGTATCTGCACCCATTTGGCGGCACGGCCTTTTCCAGTTGGCTGAATCAGCCCTTCGGCTTTCATGGCTCGCAGAATGACCCGAACCATGTCGCGGCTGATGCCGGGGCAAGCCTCTTCGATTTCCGAGATTGAAAACGGCACGCTTCTCTTGAGGATTTCCGCGCGCACACGGTCGCCCTTGGCGCCTCGCCCCCGTTCGATCTTGCCAACACGTTCCTCGAACTCTTTGTAGGCGCGCAGCAGTGCGCCCCAGAAATAGTCCAGCCATGGGGCGATGTTGTGCTCGCCCTCGTGCCAGCCATGTGAGCTGGCCTCCAGCGTTTCGTAGTAGCTCTCCTTTGACTCTTCGAAGATGCGCTCCAAGCTGATGAAGCGGCCCACTGCGTAGTCGAAGTGATAGAGCAACTGCAGTGTGAGAAGCCGAGCCATTCGGCCATTGCCATCCGGGAAGGGGTGAATGCAGAGAAAATCGAGGATGACCAGCGGCACCAGTACCAGCGGATCTACCAGATGTTGGTCCAACGCGGTGCGGTAGCGCGCAATCAGCTCGGTCATCGCCATGGGTGTGAGATGCGCCGCCACCGGACGGAATCGAATGCGCGAGCTGCCGTCGGGGTGGCGCTCAACAATGTCGTTGTTGGCGGCTTTCCAATGCCCACCCGGCTGCGGCATGTATCGGTACAGGATGCCGTGGAGCTGCGAGACAACGCCCTCTGAGAACGGCATCTGACCGCCGCTTTCGTGGATCAGGGCCAACGCGTCACGGTAGCCCGCGACCTCTTGCTCTGAGCGGCTCTGTGGCGTGGCGTTCTTGAGCACCAGTGACTTCAGGCGGTGCGCTGCGACCACCACACCCTCCAGGCGATTGGACGACTCAGTGGACTCCACTACTGCCACCTGCCGCAAGTCGCTCAGCACCTCAGGCGACTGGGCGATGTGGAGCTGCTGCTTGCCACGGTGCTCGCCCAAAGCGCGCAGCGTCGCCGCTTGCCGTGCATCAAAGCGCAGCTTGATGAGGTAGTCGGGCAGGAGTGAGTGCATCGATGCACTAAAACGTCAAAAACCGGGTAAGGTCATCCATAATAAGGGTAAATTAAATCGTAGTTACCCTCATAATTGGGTTGATTACCCTATTTGGCGTCGTTTTGGCGTTCGCGCCGTTTGCGCCAACCCCTACCTACTCCCTCAATATCCCCGCCCTCGCGCCAACATCTCGGTGTGATAGTGGCTGTCGCCCAGGTACTCCTGTAGCGCGCGCACCCGCTTCATGAAAAAGCCGATGTCGAACGCATCGGTCATGCCCATGCCGCCGTGCATCTGCACGCCTTCCTGCACCGCCAGCGTAGCGCTGGTGCCGGCACGGGCCTTGGCCACCGATACCGCGCGTGAGGCGCTCGCAGGGTCCTTGTCCAGTGCCTGTAGCGCGCCCATTGTTGCCGCGCGCGCCAGTTCGATATCCACATAGAGCGCCGCTGCCCGGTGCTGCAACGCCTGAAACTCGCCGATCAGCTTGCCGAACTGCTTTCGGGCCTTCAGATACTCGGTGGTGCGCGCAAAGACTTCGTCCGCGATCCCCACCATTTCCGCTGAAGCCGCCGCACGCCCGGCATCCAGAGCCACGCTCAGCGGTGTGTCGGCGCCATCCACAGCCCCCAGCACAGCTGCATCAGGCACATGCACCTTGCTGAAAGTGATGCGCGCGGCATTGCGCGAGTCCACCATGATCACCCGCTCCACCGACACGCCCTGCGCCGTGCGCGGCACCAGAAACAGCGTGGTGCCAGCCTCCGAGGTGCGCGCTGCCACGATCAGCAGATCGGCGACATGGCCTTCGATCACGAAGGTCTTGTTGCCCGTCAGCGACCAGCCGCCGCCGCTGCGCTCGGCCTTCATGGCCACGCGATGCGGCTGATGCTTTCCATGCTCTTCGAGCGCGAGCGTGGCAATCGACTCGGCTCGTGCCAGGCGCGGAAGCCACTCGGCGCGCTGGGTGGCATTGCCCGCTTGAAGCAGCGCGGTGACCGCCACCACGCTTGATGCCAGGAAGGGCGAGGCGCTCAGATTGCGGCCGATCTCCTCCATCACCACACCAGCTTCCACAAAGCCCAGGCCCAGTCCGCCTTGTGCTTCAGGCACCAGCACGCCTGAAAATCCCATCTCGGCGAATTGCTTCCAGACATCGGGCGAATAGCCCAGCGCATCGGCGTTGTCGCGCAGCGCGCGCAGTTGCGACACAGGCGCCTTGTCACTCATGAAGCTGCGCGCACTGTCGCGCAGCATGGTCTGTTCTTCAGTCAGCAACAGTGCCATGGTCAGGCTCCCGGCAAGGCAAGAATGCGTTTGGCGACCACCCCGAGCTGGACTTCGCTCGTGCCGCCTTCAATGGAATTGGCCTTGGTGCGCAGCCATGCGCGAATGGCCGCACCGCCTTGCGTGCGCTCGCTGTCCCACTCCAGCAGGTCGGTCCCACCCGCAGTCACCAGCAGTTCGTGGCGCCGTTTGTTCAGCTCGGTGCCGTAGTACTTGAGCGCCGAAGGAAAGGCTGCATCGGCCTGGCCCGCACGCACCTGGTCGCCAAAACGAGAGAGCACCAGCTTGAAGGCTGCCTCGTCCACTTCAAACTCCGCCACCTTCGTACGCAGCACCGGGTCGGCAATGCGCCCGTGCTCATCGCGTCCCACACGCTCGGCAATCAGCTCACCCTAGACCGCGTCGCTCTCCTTCGCCTGCCCCCGAGCCGCTGATCATCTCGCGCTCGTGCTGCAGCAGATACTTCGCCACCTCCCAGCCGCGGTTCATCTGCCCGACGAGGTTGCGCTTTTCAACACGCACGTTGTCGAAGAAGGTTTCGCAAAACGGCGACTTGCCGGAGATCAGACGAATCGGCTTGGTCGTCACGCCGGCAGACGCCATATCGAACAGCACGAAGCTGATGCCCTCGTGCTTCTTCGCATTCGTGTCGGTACGCACCAGGCAGAAGATCCAGTCGGCGCGGTCGGCGTACGAGGTCCAGAT
>DGIT01000002.1:0-6727 GCA_002386465.1 Burkholderiales bacterium UBA4615
GTGCCCGTGGCCCGCAGCGAGTTTCTTGATCCGATCACCATTCGCGCGCTCAATGCGCACAGCCACACCACGCTGCGCGAGGCGCCTACCCTGTTTTTCGAATTCCACGGTTCGGAGTCTTCCGTGAAAGACCAGGCCGAGATCGTGCAGGAGATCGCACGCTCCAAGGGCGGGCAGGACTTTGAATGGGCCACCCAGCCAGAGGACCGTACGCGCCTGTGGAATGCCCGCCATAACGCCTACTTTGCCTGTCTGCAATTGCGCCCTGGCTGTCGCGCCATCTCCACCGACACCTGCGTGCCGATCTCGCGTCTGGCCGACTCCATCACGGGCGCGCGCGCCATTCTGGATACAGCACACTTTCCCACTGCTCTGCTTGGGCATGTGGGCGACGGCAATTTCCATGCGGTGCTGCTCATCGACCCGGAGAACCCCAAGGAAGTCGCCGAGGCCGAGCGCCTGAATGACGAGATCGTTCGACTGGCCATTGCCATGGATGGCACCTGTACAGGCGAACACGGCATCGGCCTGCACAAAATTGGTTTCCTGGTGGAAGAGGCCGGCGAAGACGCCATCGACCTCATGCGTGGCATCAAGCGGGCATTTGACCCGGATGGACTGCTGAACCCGGGCAAGATCTTTCGACTGTAGGGCGCACGGGTCATGAACCCTGCGACCCCGCCTGCGGTATCGGGTCAGGGCTGGCATGCGCGCCTGGATCTGGCCTTCGCGGCCCGGGCGGGCGTCACGCGACTGGCGCATAACCGGCATGAAGGTCCGCTGCGACTGATTCGGGCGCTCCCCCTGCCCCAAGGACGTTGCCAGGCTGTGATCGTGCATCCGCCGGGTGGCCTCGTGGGGGGCGATCGGCTCGAGATCGACGTCGCGCTGGCAGAGGATGCGCAGGTGCTGTGCACCACGCCCGGCGCACAAAAGTGGTACCGGGCGCACCGCGACGGTGCCTGTGCGCGCACCCGCATCAAGGTGGCGTCGGGCGCGACACTCGAATGGCTGCCACAACCGACCATCGTGTATGACGCCGCTCAGGTCGACCAGTCCTTGAGCATCGATCTGATGGGCGATGCACGGATGATCGGCTGGGAATGCATGGTGATGGGCCGGGCCGCGATGAAGGAACGGTTCTTGCAAGGCATGCTGCGTCAGTCAGTGGAGTTGAGTGTCGACGGCCGTGCGCGATGGCATGAGCGCACGGTGGCGCGTGCTTCGGATCGGGTCTTCGATTCCTCGCTGGGATGGGGAGGCCGGACCGTGGCGTGCACAGTTTGGGCGGTGTCGAGCGGGGCGCGTCCTATGGACGGTCTGCGCGATACCTGGCGATCGTCGCTGGCCGCCGCCTGCGAGACACCCGAGGGTGTGCAGGCGCGGATGCAAGGCGCGACCAGCCTGGTCGAACCGGGCCTGCTGGTCGCCCGTCTGCTGGCCGATGATGCTCAGTCCGCGATGGTGGCGGCTCAAGGCTTGTGGGCGGCTGCCAGACCGGTGGTCATCGGCGCGCCGGGCGACCCGCCAAGAATCTGGGCTACCTGATTTACTCGATCGGACACGTACACATGGACCTTTCCCCAAGAGAAAAAGACAAGCTGCTGATCTTCACAGCAGCTTTGCTGGCTGAGCGGCGACGTGCACGGGGCTTGAAACTCAACTACCCGGAAACCGTTGCCTACATCACGGCTGCGGTGCTTGAGGGTGCCCGGGACGGTCGCTCGGTTGCAGACCTGATGCACTACGGCACGACCCTGCTCAGTCGCGACGACGTGATGGATGGCGTGCCCGAAATGATCCCTGACATTCAGGTGGAGGCCACGTTTCCCGACGGCACGAAACTGGTCACCGTGCACCATCCGGTGGTTTGAATGCAGCACGTACCGCGTGGGCGCATGCACGCTCAGGCGCCTTGCCCGTTTCTCTCAGGAAGACCTTGATGATCATCCCCGGCGAATTGTTTGTTGATGATGGCGACATCGAACTGAATGCGGGGCGGCCCAGCCGATCGGTCACCGTTCGCAATACCGGTGATCGTCCGATTCAGGTGGGCTCGCACTACCACTTCGGTGAAACCAACGCCGCCTTGGACTTTGACCGCGAGGCGGCACGTGGCCATCGTCTGAACATTGCTTCCGGGACGGCGGTGCGATTCGAGCCCGGTCAGACCCGCACGGTCGAGCTGGTGGCCTACGCAGGCGATCGCATGGTCTACGGTTTCCGGCAGCAGGTGATGGGCCCGCTTGACGCCAAAGCGGCGCCTGCGAAACGAGCGGTTGCGAACAAGGCAGCCGCGAACAAGGCAGGCCCTGCCAAGACGCCGGCTCGTAAACCGGCGGCCCGAAAAGCGGCTGCTCCTTCCCGCAAAGGCTGAATATGGCGAGGATTTCGCGCCGCGCGTACGCGGAAATGTATGGCCCCACCACCGGCGACCGGATTCGTGTGGCCGATACCGACCTCGTGCTGGAAGTGGAAGCCGATCACACGATCTACGGCGAAGAGGTGAAGTTCGGCGGCGGCAAGGTGATTCGCGATGGCATGGGCCAGGGGCAGCGACTGGCTGCCGACGTGGTGGACACGGTCATCACAAATGCGCTGATCGTCGATGCGGTCTGCGGCATTGTGAAGGCCGATGTGGGCTTGAAGGGCGGACGCATCGCTGCCATTGGCAAGGCGGGCAATCCGGACATTCAGCCGGGTGTCACCATGGCCATTGGCGCTGCCACCGAAGTCATTGCAGGCGAAGGACTCATCCTCACTGCAGGCGGCATCGACACCCACATCCATTTCATCTGTCCGCAGCAGATCGAAGAGGCGCTCGCCTCGGGGATCACCACCATGATCGGTGGCGGCACGGGACCGGCCACAGGCACGAATGCCACCACGGTCACGCCGGGGCCGTGGCATCTGGCGCAGATGCTGCAGGCGGCTGAAGGCTTTGCCATGAATATAGGCTTCACCGGCAAGGGCAATGTGTCGCTGCCCGGGCCGCTGGCCGAACAGATCGAGGCCGGGGCCATTGGCCTGAAGCTGCACGAGGACTGGGGCACTACGCCCGCTGCGATCGACAACTGTCTGGCGGTGGCCGACCGATACGATGTGCAGGTGGCCATCCATACCGACACGCTCAATGAGTCGGGCTTCGTCGAGGCCTCGATCGAGGCAATGAAAGGTCGGGTGATCCACACCTACCACACCGAAGGTGCGGGCGGCGGGCACGCCCCGGACATCATCAAGGTGGTCGGCGAATCGAATGTCCTGCCCTCGTCGACCAACCCCACACGCCCCTACACGGTCAATACGCTCGATGAGCATCTGGACATGCTCATGGTCTGCCATCACCTGGACCCGAGCATCTCGGAAGACCTGGCCTTTGCGGAAAGCCGCATCCGGCGAGAAACCATTGCGGCTGAAGACGTGCTGCATGATCTGGGCGCCATTTCGATGATGTCTTCGGACAGTCAGGCCATGGGTCGGCCGGGCGAGGTCATCCTGCGCACCTGGCAGACTGCCCACAAGATGAAGCAGCAGCGTGGTGCGCTTGTCATCGACGACAAGCGTGCCGACACGGCCCGCAACGACAACTGGCGCGCCAAGCGCTACATCGCGAAGTACACGATCAACCCCGCAATCACCCACGGCATTGCACACGAGGTGGGATCAGTCGAAGTGGGTAAGTGGGCTGATCTGGTGCTCTGGCGCCCGGCGTTTTTCGGGGTCAAGCCGTCGATCATCATCAAGGGCGGCACGATCGCCATGTCGCTGATGGGCGACCCGAACGCGTCCATCCCCACGCCTCAGCCGGTGCACTATCGCCCCATGTTCGGCAGCTTCGGCAAGGCACTGACGGCGGGATCGCTCACCTTCGTATCGCAGGCTGCACTTAAGTCGGGGATCGGCAAGCGCCTGGGCTTGAGTCGCCCATTGGTGGCGGTCAAGGGCATTCGCACGCTGCGCAAGCAGGACATGGTGCTCAATGGCTACACGCCGCGCATGCAGGTCGATCCTGAAACCTACGAGGTGCGGGCCGATGGGCAACTGCTGACCTGCGAGCCAGCCACGAGCCTGCCCATGGCGCAACGCTATTTTCTGTTCTGACGCGGGACGGCACACCGATGACCATGGCCATCGCCCACGCCCTGACCGGGCGAGACCGCCCGGCTGATGCGGTGCTTGAACTGCCCTTCGAACTCAGAGAGCGCTCGCGGTTTCGTGCCACCTTGCTCGGAGGCGAAGACATTGGCGTCGATCTGCCGGTGGGTACACTGATCCGCCATGCAGATCGCCTGCTGCTCTCAGACGGTCGGGTGGTGGCGGTGGAAGCTGCACCCGAAGACCTGCTCGAGGTGCATGCACACGATGCACCCGCACTGGCACGCATTGCTTATCACATCGGCAATCGGCATGTCCCCTTGCAGGTGGGCAATGGCTTCTTGCGTCTGCTGCCCGACCATGTGCTGCAGGCCATGATCGAAGGGCTCGGTGGTCATGTGCATCGGGTCAGCGAAGGCTTTCAGCCGGAGTCCGGGGCATACGGCCACAGCCATGTGCATCACCAGCACGACGACCAGGGTCACGGTGGGCGCATTCACATTTTTGATGCCCGCCATGCAGGCCATGATCACGGGCACGATCATGGACATGGTCAAGACCACAGCCACGATCATGGCCACAGCCACAATCACGACCACCCGGCACGGAAAGGCTGAGGCTGCATGTCGCCCCTGATCCTGTCCGATGCGCCCGCGCGCGATGCGCAAAAGCAGATTGCCCTGCTGCAGTTGGCCAGCCCCGCGCTGCCCATCGGTGGCTACAGTTATTCCAGCGGTCTGGAATGGGCGATTGAGACAGGCGCAGTGCGCGACGAGGCCAGTGCCGCGCAATGGATCGGCGATGCGCTGATGCTGACGCTGGCGAGCTTTGATACGCCGCTCATGCTGGCTGCGCTGCGTGCGATGCGCGACGCCCCGGACCTCTCCTCGACATCGCTGCGGGCGCGACTCTGTGCTCTGAACGATGCTGCGCTGGCCGTCCGCGAGACGGCCGAACTGCGCCTGGAGTCGCAGCAGATGGGGTACTCGCTCGGGCGCTGGCTGGCGTCGGTCTTGCCGGATGCGGCGACTGACGCCTGGATGGCCGAAGCACTTGACCCGCTTGCGCTGCCGGTGGCCTGGGCGATGTCTTGCCACAGACTGGACCTTGATGAACGCAGCGCGGCCCTGGCCTGTCTGTGGAGCTTTGTCGAAAACCAGGCGATGGTGCTGATGAAGGCGGTCCCGATGGGCCAGATCTCGGCGCAAAAGTTGCTCCGCAGTCTGGCTCCGACCATCGACGACGCGCTGCGTCGTGCCCTGGACCTGCCCGAGCAGGACTGGTCGAGCGCCGCGCCGCTGCTGGCGGTGGCCTCGTGTCGTCACGAAACCCAGTATTCCCGACTCTTCCGTTCCTGAACCTTCCTGGCGTCATTCATGTCCGCATCTCCTGTGTCCGCACCTCTGAACTCCAGATCCCACGGCCCCTTGCGCGTTGGCATTGGTGGCCCGGTGGGCTCTGGCAAGACCGCACTCACCCTGGCGCTGTGTCGTCGGCTGCGCGAGCGCTATGACATCGCAGCAGTGACTAACGACATCTACACCCGTGAAGATGCCGAATTTCTGGTGCGCAACGAGGCCTTGCCGCGCGAGCGCATCCTGGGTGTTGAAACCGGCGGCTGCCCGCACACGGCCATTCGCGAGGACGCCTCGATCAACCTTGAAGCGGTGGATCGCCTGGTCCGCGCGTTTCCGGCGCTGCAGATCGTGTTTGTGGAGTCGGGCGGTGACAACCTTGCCGCGACCTTCTCGCCGGAACTGTCCGATCTGACCATTTATGTGATCGATGTGGCCGCAGGCGACAAGATTCCCCGCAAGGGCGGGCCCGGCATCATGAAGTCTGACCTGCTGGTGATCAACAAGATCGACCTTGCGCCCTATGTGGGGGCCTCGCTGGAGGTCATGGACCGTGATGCCCGAACGATGCGCGGCGAACGCCCGTTCGTGTTTTCGAATCTCAAAATCGGCAGTGGTCTGGACGATATCATTGCCTTCATCGAACATCGCGGGTTGCTGTCGGCCTGATCCATGCTGGCCCTTGCCCGTATTCCTGTCGTCACCCCGACGGCTGCACCCTGCTTCTGACTGATCTTCTGGAGTTCCCGATGTCTGCCCGCCGCTTTGCCCTTCGTTTCGGTCGTCTGTCCGCTGTCCCTGCATATGCCTCATTGATGGCGCTGACCCTCGTCAAACCGGTGCAGGCGCACGAAGGCCCTCACGACACAGGCGCCCTGGCCCTGATGCAGCATGTAGTGGCCCACCCTGACCATTGGTTGGCCAGCGGCATCATGTTGGCGGCGGCGGCCCTACTGGGCGTTACTTCAATGCGCCTTTGGGCTCGCGCTTCGCGCACACAGGGTGCCGGTGCGCGGCGCGCCCTGGCCACAGCCGGTCTGGCGGTATCGGGCGTGCTGGTCTTGACCGTCGTGGCCCGGACAGCCACTGCAACCATGTTCTGAGCAGGCGCCACTCAGGCTGCCTCACAGCAGGCGCACGTTTCGGGTTGGCCATGCGAAGGAATTGCTGATGGACGCGCGAGTCGCTCATGCGATGTTTGCCGCGGTCGAAGGCAGCCCCGACAGTGTCGTCGTGATGATCGACCGCGCGGCCCGAGTGGTGTACGCCAATCCAGC
>DGIT01000002.1:6732-11482 GCA_002386465.1 Burkholderiales bacterium UBA4615
GCCAGCCGCCCGCAGTGTGTTCGGTTGGCCGCAGCAGGGGCCCTGCGAAGCGGTTGACTGGAATGCTGCATTGGCGCCCGGGCAGCATGAGCTCCTGGCCGAGTCGGTCAGCCGCTTGCGGGCCGGTGAAGAGGGCCTGGAGTTCGACCTGAACATCCTGCCTGCCGGCACGAATGTGCCACGCCGCATGCGAGTACGGGTGCGCCGTGCTCAGCCCACACCGGAGGATGAACCCCTGTGGATGTGTTGGGGCAGCGTCAACGCGTTCCGCGAGCAGCTCGAAGAGCGGCTGCGTCTTGCCACAGAGCGCCTTGAGCAAACTCTGGACAGCGGGTCGATCCTGGTCTTCGGACACGACCGCGACTTGCGGATCACCTGGGTCCGCAATCCCGCGTCGGGGCGCTCTGCACAGTCGCTGCTCGGTCTGACCGACCGTGAAGTGCTGGATGATCCCGAGGAGGCCGAGCGACTGATGGCGATCAAGAGTCAGGTGATCGCAACCGGAGAACCCGTGCGCTTCGAACAAACTCTGACCTTCGGGGGAATGAGGCGCCACTATGACTATCAGCTTTTTCCAGAACGCGATGCGCGTGGCGAGGTCTGTGGCGTCCTGGGCATCGCATTCGATGTAACCGACCGACACCGGGCCGAGCATGCTCTGATGGAAGAGCAGGAGCGCAAGGATGAATTCATCGCGCTCCTGGCGCATGAATTGCGCGCCCCGCTGGCGCCCATCCGAACGGTGCTGACGCTGTTGCGCAGCGCTGCGCAGACAGAGCTCAACAAGGATCATCTGGCGCTGATTGAACGGCAGTTCCGTTACATGGTGCGGCTCATCGATGACCTGCTCGATCTCTCCCGCATCAACCGCGATCAACTGAACTTGCAGCCCGAGCAGTTCGATCTGCTTAAGCTGCTGAGGCGTCTTGCCGACCCGACGCGACGCGCCGGGTCGGTCCAGCCCAGTCTCAGACTAGACGACTTTCCTTCCGATCCAGTGCCCATCTTCGGTGACGCCGATCGGATCGCACAGATCATCCTCAACCTGCTGGAAAATGCCCGCAAGTTCACGCCTGCCGACGGCTCGATCAGCTTGCAACTCGAACCAGCTGAGCACGAGGTGCGGGTATCGGTGCGCGATACGGGAATCGGTCTGGCGCCAGATGATCTTGAGCGGATCTTCGAGCGTTTTGTCCGCGTGGGGTCTGGCGCCGGAGACTCCAGCCCAGTCAAACCGAGCGACGGTCTTGGACTTGGGCTCTATCTGTCCAAACGGCTTGCCACCATGCATGGCGGCGCGCTCACGGCTCAAAGCGATGGCCCCGGTCAGGGCAGCCTGTTCACGCTGACATTGCCCCGAGCGCCACTGCCGGCGACTGAGTCAAGCACAGCGCGATTGGCCGCCGCCCCGCCGGATCATGCCCTGCGCATTCTGGTGGTCGATGACCATCAGGATGCCCGTGAGAGCCTGGTCCTGCTGCTGCAGGCCTGGGGACACACCGTAGAGGCTGGTCGAGACGGGCTGGAAGGGCTGAGGCTGGCTCAGACCTTTCGCCCACATGTGGTGATCATGGACATTGCCATGCCCCGCATGGATGGCTTTGAGCTGGCGCGACACCTGCGCGCCGAGCCGCTTGAACCTCCCCCGTACCTGCTGGCCCTGACCGGATTCAGTACCGTGCTCCATCAGCACAGGGCCCGCGACCAAGGCATCGACCAGTATCTCGTGAAGCCAGCTGAACCCAGACAGTTGCAGCAACTGCTGGCCGACTGGAGCAGGTCTGCTCAGCGCTTGTAGCGCTTCGGCACAAACGGCAGTTTGACGACCTCGACCGCCGGGCGTCGGTCCCGTACACACGCTACCCATTGCGCGCCGGGCGCAGCATGAGTGGTCTCGACATAGGCCAGTACGATCGGCCTGCCCAGGGTGGGTGAGATGGTGCCGCTGGTGACTTCGCCCTGACTGGCGTGCTGCGCATCGGCGCCCGATGCGATCAACTGCGCATGAGCCCGGATCGGCACATTCTCAGGTGAAATCAACCCGACCAGACGCCGACTGACCCCATTGCTCAGATGCGCCAGCACGGTCGCAGCGCCCGGAAATCCACCGGCCTTGCTGCCGCCCGTGCGACGCGAAGCAGGGATCGCGAACGCCAACCCGGCTTGCACCGGGGACGTGGCGGGCGTGATGTCCTGGCCATGCAGCGGCAGCCCGGCCTCTAGTCGCAAGGTGTCGCGCGCACCCAGCCCAACTGGAGCGACCCTCGGGTCAGCCAGCAAGCGGCGAACGATCGCTTCGGCGTGTTCTGCAGGCATGGAGATTTCGTAGCCGTCTTCGCCGGTGTAGCCCGAGCGCGTGGTGAAGCACGCCGCGCCTTCGAGGTTCAGGGTGCGGGCCTGCATGAAGGTCATGGCGGCCGCGCTCGCATCCAGTTGCGACAGCACCGATTCAGCTGCCGGGCCCTGCAGGGCAATCAGAGCGGCTTCAACCCACTCAATATTCAGCGTCGGACACAGTGCACACAGGCGCGCAAAGTCGGCATCGCGGTTGCCCGCGTTGACCACCATGCGGACTTCGTCGCCAAGGTTCACCAGCATCAGGTCGTCTTCGATGCCGCCTGCGTCATTGAGCAGGTACGAATACCGTTGCAGCCCGATCGGCCATCCGTCGAAGTCCACCGGCAGCGCCGCTTCCAGACCCCGATGCAAGGAGGCGGCCTGGCCATCACGCGCGCGGATACGCAACTGGCCCATGTGCGAAACATCGAACAGACCGGCCTGAGACCGGGTGTGCAGATGCTCCGCCTTGAGCCCTGCCGGATACTGGATCGGCATGTCGAACCCTGCAAAGGGCCCGAAGCGCGCACCCAGTTCGCGGTGCAGGGCATCGAGGGGAATCTGCCGAGTTACGGTTGAGGCGGACTCAGACATAGTCCGCAACCGGCGGGCAGGTGCAGATCAGGTTGCGGTCGCCTGCCGCATTGTCGATGCGCTTCACGTGCGGCCAGAATTTGGCTTCGCGCACCCAGGCGAGCGGATACACCGCCTGTTCGCGCGAGTACGGATGCGTCCAGTCGCCCATGGCCTCGAAGGCAGTGTGCGGCGCGTTTTTCAGGGGATTGTCCTGACGATCCATCGTGCCCGCCTTCACCTGCGCGATTTCGCCTGCGATGGCGATCATGGCATCGCAGAAGCGATCGAGTTCGCCCTGCGATTCGCTCTCGGTCGGTTCCACCATGAGCGTGTCCGCCACAGGGAATGACAGCGTCGGTGCATGAAAGCCGTAGTCCATCAGACGCTTGGCAATATCCTCAGCGGTGATGCCGCATTCGCCCTTCAGGTGGCGCACATCCAGGATGCACTCATGGGCCACGCGGCCACTGGTCCCGGTGTACAGAATCGGGAAGTGGTCCTTCAGGCGGTGGGCGACATAGTTGGCATTCAGGATGGCAGCCTCGGTGGCGTGGCGGATACCGGATGCGCCCATCATGCGGATGTACATCCACGAGATGGTGGTGATGAGTGCGCTGCCGAACGGGGCAGCCGAGACGCTGTTCGCGTCATCGGACGTACTGAAGGGATCGGTCGGCAGATGGGGCTCCAGATGGGCCGCCACCGCGATCGGCCCCATGCCCGGTCCGCCGCCGCCATGGGGAATGCAGAAGGTCTTGTGCAGGTTCATGTGGCAGACATCGGCACCGATGTCGCCCGGGCGGGTGAGCCCTGCCTGCGCATTGAGATTGGCACCATCCATGTAGACCTGCCCGCCCGCCTCATGCACGGCGGCGCAGACATCGCGGATGGTGGCTTCGAACACACCATGCGTGGACGGATAGGTGACCATCAGCGCGCACAGGGCGTCGCGGTGCGCAGCGATCCTGGCATGCAGATCGCTCATGTCGATGTTGCCCTGCTCGTCGCAGGCGACCACGACGATCTTCATACCCATCATCTGAGCGCTCGCCGGGTTGGTGCCGTGTGCAGATGACGGAATGAGGCAGACATCCCGGTGACCCTGTCCGCGGGCGGCCTGCCAGTGGCGAATCGCCAGCAGGCCGGCATATTCACCCTGCGCCCCCGAGTTGGGCTGAAACGACACCGCATGAAACCCGGTGATTTCGGCCAACCATGCGCCCAGTTGCCGCAGCATCTCGGCATAGCCTGCGGCCTGATCGCGGGGTGCGAACGGATGCAGGTTGGCAAACTGCGGCCACGTGACCGGCGCCATTTCGGAAGCGGCATTGAGCTTCATGGTGCACGAGCCCAGCGGGATCATGGAGTGCACCAGCGAAATGTCGCGGTTCTCGAGTTTCTTCACGTAGCGCACGAATTCGGTCTCGCTGTGATAGCGATTGAAGACCGGATGGGTGAGCACGGCGCCTGCGCGACGCAGTGCAGCCGGGATGGACGCAGGTTCTGCGCTGACATCACCTGCCGCTTCCTGGGTCAGTGCATCGGCGCGGCGGCCGGTGAACACTTCAGCGAGATCGGCCAGATCGGCCAGGCTCACGGTTTCGTCGAGCGCCACGCCCAGACGTCCGCCTGCGAGCTGGCGCAGGTTGATGCGATGCGCCTGTGCCCGGCCGAGGATGGCCTGAACATCCAGACCTGCAGCCGCCGGGTCGAACACCACCGTGTCGAAGTACGCGCCATGCACAGGCGAAAGCCCGGTCATCCGCACCAGCACACGCGCCATGGCATTGACGCGCAAGGCAATGCGCAGCAGACCGTGCGGCCCATGGTAGACCGC
>DGIT01000002.1:11586-13166 GCA_002386465.1 Burkholderiales bacterium UBA4615
GCCGCGTCTTTCGATACGCCGATGATGCGCCCGGGCATGGTGCGCAGCAGATCCTGCTTGACCGCCATGAAGGCGGCATGCGGGCCGCCGTAGCCCAGCGGCACGCCAAAGCGCTGCGCCGAACCAATGGCCACGTCAGCGCCCATGGCGCCGGCCGACTTCACGAGCAGCGCAGCCAGCGGGTCCGCACCGATGCTCAGCTTGCCGCCGTGTGCATGCAGCCCATCGGCCAGTGCAGAGAAGTCGCGCAAGCGCCCCTCGGTGTCGGGGCACTGAACATGCGCGCCAAACACGCCGGCGGGGTCATGGGTGAGCGCATCGCCCACCACGACTTCCACGCCCATCCAGCGCGCCCGCGTACGCATCACCGCGATCACCTGCGGGTGCACGCTCGCATCCACCAGAAAGACGTTCGATGCATGCCTGGAACCGCGACGGATGACGCCAAGCGCTTCGGCAGCGGCGGTGGCTTCGTCCAGCAGCGAGGCATTGGCCACATCAAGACCGGTCAGGTCGATGACCATCTGCTGAAAGTTGAGCAAGGACTCCAGCCGGCCCTGCGCCACTTCAGCCTGATAGGGTGTATACGCCGTATACCAGCCAGGATTTTCCAGCACATTGCGCCGGATCGGCTCAGGGGTGAGCGTGCCGTGATAGCCCGCGCCAATGTAGCTGCGCCAGATCTGATTACGCTGCGAGATTGCGGCCAGTTCGGCCAGTGCATCGGCCTCGGTGATGGGGGCTTCAATGGCGAGCGGCGCATCACGCAGGATGGCTGCCGGAATCGTGTCGCGGATCAGCTCACGCCGCGAGGCATAGCCGATCGCAGCGAGCATGCGTGTTTCCTGCGCATTGGAGGGACCGATATGGCGGGCGTGGAACGCATCGGTATCCAGCAGGCTGCGCAATCCGCCTGCCTGTGAGTCAGCATGGTTCATGGGTCGTACCTCAGGCGCCAGGGCCGTTGTCGTAATCGGAGGCGTTCATCAGCCCCACCACAGCGCCAGGATTTGCCGGGCGCAGCTTGAACAGCCAGCCCCCGGTGTAGGGCTCTGAATTGACCTTCTGCGGTTCATCGGAGAGGGCGTCATTGACGGCGATCACCTCGCCGGCGATGGGCGCGTAGACATCGGAGGCGGCCTTGGTCGATTCCACGACGGCGCAGGCTTCACCCTGGTTGAGCGTGCGACCCGCATCAGGCAGTTCGACATAGACGAGTTCGCCCAGTGCGTCCTGCGCATGCAGCGTGATCCCGACCGTGACGGTGCCGTCAGCGTTGCTGCGGACCCATTCATGGGAGGCGGTGTATTTGAGGTCGTCAGGGCTGGTCAATTGAGGCTCTCCGGAGAAGGTCGGATGGAATCGATTCAGGGCGCAACGGGCGAAGAGGATGTGCGGACGCATGCACATCACTTGCGTGATGCGATACGCCCCCTCTGTCCATTTGCCTGAGAGATTGACCTTCGGCGAGGCCACTGTTTGCACAGCGCCTGCTCTCCAGAGAGTCCGATCCGATGCGGTCCTTTTGCCTGAGAGTTTCCGGGGCGATACACCTTCGGCGCCGGCGCGATCCGATGCTG
>DGIT01000010.1 GCA_002386465.1 Burkholderiales bacterium UBA4615
AGCCGCACGGTGAGTCCGGTCTGTCGCAGCAACCCCTGCAGGCGGAGCACATTGCGCAAATAGAACATGTTGCGCGTGTGGTTCTCGGGGATCAGCAGCAGATTTCTGGCGTCGGGACAGTACTTCTCGATCGCCGTCATCGAAGCCTGCACCGCCAGTGGCACGGCCTCGGGCGAGAGATTGTTGAAGCCCCCGGGATAGAGGTTGGTATCAACCGGGGCGAGCTTGAAGCCCGCGTTGCGCAGGTCGACCGAGCCATAAAAAGGCGGGGTGTGTTCCTGCCAGGCATGCCGGAACCATTGCTCGATCCTGGTGGAAGCGTCAAGGACGCGACGCTCAAGATCGAGCAGCGGGCCAGTCAGGGAAGTGAGGAGATGAGGAACCATCGGCATGCGCCTGCTCGGGACCGGCCCGGGCGGGGCCGGTGATGGATTGGGGCAGCCATTGTAGCTTCAGCGAAAAACGACCGTACGGTGGCCGTTAAGGAGCACGCGGTCCTCGAGGTGGTAGCGCAAGGCACGCGCCAGGACCGCCTTCTCGACATCGCGCCCATAGCGCACCAGGTCATCAACCGTATCGTCATGCTCGATGCGCACCACGTCCTGCTCAATGATCGGACCTTCATCCAGATCAGCGGTGACGTAATGACAGGTCGCACCGATCAGCTTCACCCCGCGCTCAAACGCCCGGTGGTAGGGGCGCGCTCCGACGAACGAAGGCAAAAAGCTGTGGTGAATATTGAGAATTCTGCCCGGATACGCCTCGCACAGCGCTGACGGGAGGATTTGCATGTAGCGTGCCAGCACCACCGTATCGATGGCTTGCGTCTGCAGCAGGGCCTGGATCTGACCGAATGCCTGCGCCTTGGTGTCGGGTGTGACCGGCACCAGATGAAACGGCAGACCGTGAAAGGCCACGTCGGGTCGCAGATCGTCATGGTTGGAGATCACGCATCCGATCTCGCAGTGGAGCTCGCCAGAGCGCCAGCGATAGAGCAGGTCAACCAGACAATGATCCAGTCGGCTGACCAGCACCGCCACCCGATGCGGGCGTGCAGAGTCCGACAGGCGCCAGCGCATCTCGAATTGGCGTGCAATCGGCTCGAAGGCCTTCGAAAAATCCTCCGGCCTTTCGGCCAACGATGAAGCCAGGATCGCGTTGCGCATGAAAAAGCGGCCATGTTCGCGATCGGCATGGTGGTTAGATTCGAGAATCCAGCCGCCGCGTTCGGCAATGAATTGAGATACCGCGGCAACAATGCCCACACGGTCGGGGCAATCGATGGTGAGTGTGAAGTGACGGTCTGAGCGCATGGCCCGATTATCGCCGCAGCGCGCAAAGGTGTGCGTGAACGCTTCAATGCGCTTGAGATGCGTTTGCGCGGTCCGGCTGCGTTGTAGCGCGTATCAGGCAAACGGGCGCCCAAGGGCGCCCGTTTCCAGAAGTAGTGCAAGAGAAAAGCGCCAGGAGATCGGGGACGGCGCGCGAGGGCGCCGTATCTCCGATCAGTGGTGGTAGGCGGTTTCGCCGTGCGAGGTGATGTCCAGGCCCTCGCGCTCTTCATCTTCCGGCACCCGCAGACCGACGATCATGTCGACCAGCTTGTAGGCAATGAAGGACACGACCGCCGACCAGATCACTGTGGTGAGCACCGCCTGGAACTGAATCCACACCTGGCCACCGATCGAGTAATCGGGGCTGGCTGCGTTGGCGACATAGTCGAAGATGCCGGCGCCGCCGAGCGACGGCGAGGCAAACACGCCGGTGAGCAGCGCACCAACGATACCGCCCACCCCGTGCACACCGAAGACGTCGAGCGAATCATCCGCTCCCAGCATGCGCTTCAGACCATTCACACCCCACAGACACACGACCCCAGCCACCAGGCCAATGACCAGTGCGCCCATCGGTCCGACGAAGCCACAGGCCGGTGTGACCGCGACCAGACCGGCCACCGCACCCGAAGCTGCGCCCAGCATGGACGGCTTGCCCTTGCTGACCCATTCGGCGAAGGACCAGGACACGACCGCAGCAGCCGTGGCAAGCAGCGTATTCACGAAGGCCAGTGCGGTGACGCCGTTGGCCTCAAGGTTGGAGCCAGCGTTGAAGCCGAACCAACCGACCCACAGCAGTGATGCGCCGATCATGGTGAATGTCAGCGAGTGCGGTGCCATGGCTTCACGACCCAGGCCCACCCGCTTGCCAAGCAGGTAAGCGCCCATCAGACCCGCGATTCCGGCGTTCACGTGCACCACCGTACCACCCGCGAAGTCCAGTGCGCCCTTGCCCCAGAGCCAGCCGGCGTTAGCAGTCACGGCCTCCAGAGTCTTGGCATCGGTGATCGCATCCGGACCGTCCCAGAACCAGACCATGTGCGCGATGGGAATGTAGGCGAAGGTGAACCAGATGACGCAGAATAGGAGCACCGCCGAAAACTTGATGCGCTCGGCAAAGGCGCCAACGATCAGCGCACAGGTGATGGCTGCAAACGTGCACTGGAAGGCCACAAAAATGAGCTCAGGGATGTAAACGCCCTTGCTGAAGGTGGCAGCGACCGAGTCCGGCGTGATGCCCTTCAGGAAGATCTTGTCAAAGTTCCCGTAGAAAGTGCCGGCACCGCCAAACGTGAGCGTGTAACCGTAGACCATCCAGAGCACGGTGATCAACGAAAACACGGTCAGCACCTGCATGAGGATCGACAGCATGTTCTTGGACCGGACCAACCCGCCGTAGAAGAGCGCCAATCCAGGCAGGGTCATGAGAATGACCAGCACGGTGGCCATTGTCATCCACGCCGTGTCGCCCTTGTTCGGTACGGGCGGTGCAGCAGCGGGTTCGGCCTTCGGAGCTTCCGTAACAGCGGCGGTCGTCGCACCAGCCGCTTCAGCCTTGGGCGCTTCAGCAGCAGGGGTGGCCGCCGGCGCATCGGCCTTGGGTGCCTCAGTGGTGGCTGCAGCCTGGGCCAGCAGCACCGGCGTGGCTCTCGATGATGCGGGATCAGCCGCCAGTGCGCCCGTCCAGGGCGCGAGGCCCAGCGCTGCAGCCAGCGCGAGCGTTCGAACAATGCGTTTCATGGTGAGCGTCCTCAATAGCGTGAAATGTTCAGAGCGCTTCGGAACCGGTCTCGCCGGTTCGAATCCTGATGACCTGCTCGAGGTCGTAAACAAAGATTTTTCCGTCGCCGATCTTGCCGGTGCGGGCAGCCGCCTCGATGGCCTCGACTGCGCGCTCCACCAACTCGGACGACACCGCTGCTTCGACCTTCACTTTGGGCAGGAAGTCGACCACATACTCCGCGCCGCGGTAGAGCTCGGTGTGCCCCTTCTGGCGACCGAAGCCTTTGACCTCGGTGACGGTAATGCCCTGCACTCCGATGTTGGAGAGCGCTTCGCGGACTTCGTCCAGCTTGAAGGGCTTGATAATGGCGGTGATCAGTTTCATGAGTATTCCTCCGGGTCTGTCTGGTTGACAGGCGGGGCCAAGCCCCGCCGCTGGCTCAGAAGGTCTTGCCGATGGAGAAGACCACGGTGGTGCTGCCCATGAACTTGGTGCGTGAACCGTTTGAGGTCTCTGCAAAGGTGTAAGGACCCTTCTCTGCATTCGTACCCACCACTGCCGCGCCAAGCAGCCAGCCGTTGTGAATGTCGTAGGTGGCGCCGAGCTTGTAGTCGAAGTAGCTGAAGTCAGAGTGGTTCTTGACGCTCTGATAGCCGATATGGGCGACCAGGTTGGTCTTGGGCATGATTTCGGTCGTGTAGTTCAGGTCGATGTAGTACGACCCTTTCGAGCTTTTGCCATTAGGTGATGTGGTCTCGCTCAAGCCGAAGAAATCGCTCAGACCGTAGAAGATCTTGGCGCTGAAGGGGCCGGTGGCGGCGCCCACATAAAGCTCGAAGTTATTGAACGAGGGGCGCTGAGTCCCGAACCCGTTGTAGTACGAGCCGGGGTAGTAGTAGTACAGCGCGCCCACGTCCATGGTGATGTCACCACCGACAGGGAACTTGTAGCCGCCGTAGAAATCCATTTCCAGAACCGCGCCGTTTGGAAACAGATTGCCCGACACGCTGGAATTCCAGTTGCCCACGTAAAAGCCGCTCGAGTGCGCGTAATCAAGGCCACCCTGCACGGCGGGCAACTTGTAGCTTTGCGAGATCCCGCGGAACCGGTAGTCCGAGACCAGTGTGAAGTTGCCGGTGAGAGAACTTTGAGGCGCAGCCGGAGCAGCGGTTTGGGCATCCGCCATCATGGGGGCCAGCAGTGCAAAAGCAGCAAGGGCAGTCAGGGTGTATTTCATCTCGGGCTCTCTCTTGAACTGGAAAAGGGACTCAACGCGCACGGCTCAGGACGGCTGCACCATGGGCTCGAGATCAACCGTTGCATTTACCGTGCCACCCACAATCCGCACCAGGATGGATCCTATTGCGGGGTAGACCGCGGGGTCGGACGACACCAACGCCCCAACATGGTGCGACAGGTCGGGCAACGGGGCATGAGTGCGCGAGATCAGCCTTTTGGCTTAGGTCGAGGGCCTCAGTCCCTGCGCAAGCGACAAAAATCACCGTGCTAGACTGGATTCACCTTCTGTCCCATCTGTCTCGTCTCGCTTCGGAGCCCATCGATGGACCGCCCTTCCCTTCTTCAGGATGTCCAGCAGCGCATGACGGAACTGCTGCGGGCGAGCCCCGCCGCTGACATCGAGCGCAACCTCAAGGCCATGATGGCGCAGACATTCCAGCGCATGGATCTGGTGACCCGCGAGGAATTCGACATCCAAGTGGATATGGTGGTGCGCCTGCGTCAGCGCATTGAAGCCCTGGAAGCCAGGCTCGCAGAGGGCGCGGACACCGGGCGCTCCGCGCAGCGCCAACCCGACTGATCGGCGACCCAACGCCAGGCGCTAGTCTTCGCCTCCCGCTCACAGGGCCCCTGCGTGTCGCTGGCTATCGTCCGCAGCAGAGGGCTGATTGGCCTGGAGGCGCCACCCGTCAATGTTGAGGTCCATCTGGCCAATGGCCTGCCTGCATTTCACATTGTGGGGTTGCCCGACGCCGAAGTCAGAGAAAGTCGGGAACGGGTGCGGGCTGCCCTCATGCACTCAGGCTTCGAATTTCCCAACCGGCGCATCACGGTCAACCTTGCGCCAGCTGATCTCCCCAAAGGGTCCGGACGCTTCGATCTGCCGATCGCCATCGGTATTTTGAGTGCCGCAGCCGGGCTACCGGCGAAGCGACTCGAACATCTCGAACTCATGGGTGAGTTATCACTTACTGGCGCGCTTCGCCCCATTAAAGGGGCCCTTGTCCTGGCCTTGGCCATCCGCCGCAGTCAGACGGCCGGGCTGTTGATTCTGCCGGCACCCAGCGCCCGGGACGCCTCTCCCGCCGCCTACCCGGGCACCCGGGCGGCCGACAACCTGCGTCAGGTCTGGGAATCCATCACGAGCAATACCCCCCTACCGTTGCCCGAGGCTGTGCCCATCGCTGCGTCGGTCTGGGCGTCAGGGGCCGATGCCGGTGATCTGGCCGAAGTGCGAGGTCAGGCATCGGCACGGCGTGCACTCGAAATCGCCGCCGCCGGTCGCCACAGCCTGCTGATGGTCGGCCCCCCTGGCACCGGCAAGTCCATGCTCGCAAGACGGTTGCCGGGATTGTTGCCGCCTATGAGCGACGACGAGGCGATTGAATCCGCGGCGGTGCAATCGCTCACGGCCGATGGCTTTCGGCCCGATCACTGGCGCAAACGGCCCTTCCGTTCGCCGCATCACTCGGTTTCAGGCGCGGCACTGGTCGGGGGTGGCAGCACACCTCGCCCGGGCGAAGTGTCTCTCGCACATCGGGGGGTCCTGTTTCTGGACGAATTGGGCGAGTTCCGCCGCGACGTCCTTGAGCACCTGCGCGAGCCCCTGGAAGTTGGCCGGGTCAGCATTTCGCGAGCAGCCCGGCAGTGCGAATTTCCCGCGGCGTTTCAGTTGGTGGCTGCCATGAACCCCTGCCCGTGCGGCTATCTGGGTCATGCCAGCCGGCCATGCCGCTGTGCGCCCCAGGACATCGCCCGTTATCGCGGTCGTCTTTCCGGCCCTCTGCTCGATCGTATCGACATGCATATCGATGTCCCCGCGGTCCCCGAGGCGGAGATCCTGCACGCACCCAAAGGGGAGTCCAGCGCCATCGTGCGTGAACGCGTCGCGCAAGCGCGTGAGCGTGCCATGCTCCGACAGGCCAGGCCAAATGCCGACCTCGACGGCCCCGAATTAGAGGCACATTGCGCCTTGGATGACGCTGGCCGGTCCCTGGTGGGGGCAGCCATTCAACGGCTGGGCCTGTCTGCACGCGCTTTGCCCCGACTGCTGCGTCTTGCCCGAACCATCGCCGATCTGGACGCTGCGCCCAGGTTGCTCACGACCCATCTGGCGCAGGCTGCCGGTCTGCGCCGCTCACTGTGTTGAGGATCCCCATGAACCCATCCGCCCCCGAGCCCGCTGCAGCACCCGACACCATCGACGTGGTCTCTGACGTCGTATGCCCCTGGTGCTACATCGGTAAGCGGCATCTTGAGGCGGCACTGGCATCGCTGCCCGAAGCGCACAGGCCTACGGTCCGCTGGCACCCGTTTCAGCTCAACCCCAACCTGCCAGCCCAGGGCGTGGACCGCAGCTCATACCTCGAAGAAAAGTTCGGGGGCGCCGATCGGGCCACTCAAATTTATGAGCGCGTGAAAGCGGCCGGTCGAGAAGCCGGATTAGTCCTGAACTTCGATCACATCGAACGACAACCCAACACCCTGGACGCGCATCGGCTGATTGCCTGGGCTCAGGCTGAGGGTCAAAGTGCCGATGCACTGGTCGAGGCCTTGTTCAAGGCTTACTTCGTCGAAGGCCGCTTCATCGGTGACCGCGCGGTGCTGGCCGCTATCGCAGGCGAAGTCGGTCTGGACGGCGCCCAGGCCCGTGCCTGGCTCGATACCGGCGAAGGTGCGGATGACATCGTCGAGATGGACCGACGCACGCGGCAGATGGGCATCAGCGGTGTGCCGTTTTTTGTCTTCAATCAGAAACTGGGGGTTTCGGGTGCCCAGGGCAGCGTCACGCTGGCCGATGCGCTAGCGCAGTCACGCCAGCCTGATCAGGTCGCAAGCTAGAATCCGTTTCAAATGCTCGTGCGCCAGAAATACAGGCGTCAGTGCGGCCAATCCAGACCACCACAACGGGGAGACTCCATATGAATGCGCAAACTGCCGCAGACCAGCCGCTGGCTGGCATCAAGATCATCGAACTGCATGCGATTGGCCCCGTGCCGTTCGCGGGCCAGCTGCTGCGCAGCCTGGGAGCCGATGTCAAACGCGTTTCGCCGCCATCTGATCCCGGTCTGGGCATGCCCACCAATCCGCGCTTCGATCTGAGCAACTTTGGCAAGACGCCAGTGGCCATCGACCTAAAAAACCCGGAAGGGCTGGCGCAAGCACGCGCGCTGATCGACGGCGCCGATGTGATGCTCGAAGGCTTCCGCCCGGGGGTAATCGAGCGCTTGGGTCTGGGTCCCGACGTTCTCCTCAAAAGCAACCCCAGGCTGGTCATTGCGCGTTTGTCGGGCTGGGGCACAAAGGGCCCTTACGCCGAACGTGCGGGCCACGATATCAATTACCTGGCGCTGTCCGGTCTGCTGCACGCAATTGGCACCAAGGACACGCCGGTGCCGCCACTGAATGTGGTGGGCGACTACGGCGGCGGCGCGATGCATCTGGCCGTCGGCGTCTTGTCGGCGCTGGTCAAGCGCTCGGTCGACGGGCGTGGCAGCGTGGTCACCTCAAGCATCCTGGCGGGCTCGGTGGGTCTGTCGCACATCTTCTACGGCATGCTCGCAGCCGGCCGCTGGACGACCGACCGGGAAGCCAATGTGCTCGACGGCGGCGCGCCCTACTACCGCGTCTATGCCACCTCGGATGGGCGTCATATGTCGGTCGGCGCGATCGAGCCCAAGTTTTACGCCGAGCTGGTCAAGATGACCGGGCTTGAGGGGCAGATCGACCTGTCCAAACAGAACGACCGCAGCACCTGGCCCGATACGGTCGCCAAATTTTCTGCAGCCTTCGCCAAGCGCCCCCTGCCCGAGTGGGGCCGTGAAGCCGAACGTTTCGATGCCTGTGCCGCACCGGTGCTCAATTTCATCGAAGCAGCCAGCCACCCCCACAACCAGGCCAACTCGCTCTACGGTCTCGATCCGTTCCCGCATCCCGACCGTATCCTCGACATCACCCGTTGACGCCGCAACCCGGCAGCAGCAACGGTATTGGGCACGCAACAGGACTGACCTGTGCAGCAGCAGCAGGGCTGTGCTGGGGGCTGATTTTCCTGGTGCCACTGCTGCTGCCGGACTATCCGGCAGCGCTGCTTGCTGCAGGCCGCTACACCGCCTTCGGGCTGGTGGCCTGTGTGCTGGCCTGGCCAGCCCGATCTGCACTGCTTCGGCTGCGTCGTACCGACTGGATCGAAGCCATCCAGCTGTCGGCTGTGGGGAATATCTTGTACTACAGCTGCGTGGCGGCCGCAGTACAACTTGCAGATGGCCCGCTGACCGCGGTCATCATCGGCACCCTCCCGGTATCGATCGCGCTGGTGGCCAATGCATCCCATCAGGAACTGCCCTGGAGTCGTCTGCTGCCTGCGCTCGGATTGATTGGCGCTGGCATCGCTCTGGTTGGCCATGAGGCGCTCGGCCTGGCGGTCAACCCAAGCGCTGGTACGTCGCTTGGAGCCGGCGTCGGTCAATCCGGGGCGCTCACCGGACCCTGGCGAGCCGCGACCGGTGCTGCCCTCGCATGCCTGGCGGTGGGATGCTGGACGCGCTATGCGATCAGCAATGCACGCTGGATGAAGCGGCATCCGCAGGTGAGCGCGGCCACCTGGACGACCGCCCAGGGATTGATGACCCTGCCGCTCGCCTTGCTCACCTGGGTGGCGGTCGCCTGCTTTGGCACCGGCTTCACCATCGCGAACCCAAGCACCTTCAGCACACAGGCCCTGTTGGGCCCGCAGCCAGGCACCTTCGTGCTCTGGATGTTGGCGCTGGGCCTTTTTGCCTCCTGGCTCGGTACACAACTCTGGAGCATCGCCTCGCGACGGCTATCAGTGCCACTCATGGGCCAGCTCATCGTCTTCGAGACGCTGTCAGGTCTGGGCTATGTCTATCTGTGGCGAGGTCAATGGCCCGATGTCTGGGTGGGTCTAGGTATTGGCCTGTTGGTCGGCGGCGTGGCACTCGCCGTCAGGTCTGCGTATGGCGGCCCTGGTCACACGGCCTGAGTGAACAGGTACATCGAGCACCCGCGCTGAGGACTTCCACTGAGTCTTCGCGCGAAAAACCTCGCTCAGCGGCCACCCCATCGACGCGGCCACAGTACGAACGCTGCCAGACAGACCCCATGCAAAGCCGCCAGGCCGACCAGGGCCGTTCGGAATGCCTGCGACTCACTCAGACCACTGGCACGGGCCGCGTCAATCGCCACACCGAACCCCCATTGGCTCAGGAACATCCAGCTGAAGATCACCAGATTGAAGCCTGTCAGCGCACGCCCGGCCAGATGCTGAGGAAAGGCCTGACCCACCCGAGGCTGCACCAGGGTGTACACCGTGGCCGCCGCGCCGTAGCCCAGCCAGATCCACCATGATGACGGGCCCGGCGCAAACGCGATGCACAGTTCCAGCACAACCACGGCCAAGGTACCCCAGGCCACGATGCGAGCCAGGGCGGAACGCTCGGGCGAGACCCTTGGCGCCAGCCATCCCAGCGCCATGAAGCTGAGCAGCAATCCGAAGTTGAACGCGAACAGCCGATCAGCACGCTCGTAGCCCGTGAACCCGAGCACCTTGTCCAACCAGGGACCGATCCAGAGGCTTTGCATCGCCACGAAGCCGCCCTGCACGATGCCAGCCGTCATCGACATGCGCCAGAAATAGCCGTTGCGAAACACCTCGCGATAACCCGCCATCGAGGCTAGAAATCGCTGTGGTGAGGGGTTTCGCACCTCGCGCCCGCGCGGCAGGGCCGTCCACATCAGCAGGCCGATTGCACACAGCAAGCCCGTAGCCACCCAGAACACCCCTCGCCATCCCAACACAGGCAAGGCGCGGTGCACAGGAACGGTGACCGTGAGCACACCAGCCGTACCCGCCATCAACATCCAGGCGGCCAGCCGGGTTTGCACGTCCGGTGCGAACCATTGGCGAAAGGCTGTGAGCGATGCCATCAACGCCGCCGCCACGCCGGCCCCAACCAGGGCACGACCGACCCACAGGGATCCAAAACCTTGGGCCAGTGCAAAGAGCGCACAGCCCAATGCCGCCACACCCATCAGCACCGCATTGACGCGACGCGGACCGAAACGGTCGAGCCACACACCAAGCGGCAACTGCATCAGGGCAAACGCCAGGAAGTACGCGCTTGAAAGCGAACCCATCTGAGAATGGCTCAAGCCGATTTCCGCCATCAGCTCAGGAGCAAGCACAGCATTGACTGACCGCAGTCCATAGGACATGAAGTAGCCCGCCGCGAAACATCCAAAAATGCGCACTGCCAGCACACCACTGGCGTACTCATCGCGTACTTCGAGAACGCGATCGGTCATGTTTGGTGACTGATGGTTCGCAACTTCAGGCGCGGTGAATTCATGAGCCGTAGGTTCATGGCCGCGTAATGCGCAAGGATTCGAGAAAGAGCGCGGCCTGTTCGCGATCAGGGCGCGGACCCAGCACAACGGCCTGCCATGCCCGATCGCCATCGGCGACAAAACGCGCCAGCAGCAGCACCTCAGTGTCGCGCATCTTTCCGTTGGCCTGCACCTCGACCCCTGCAGCGGTTCCTTGCGCGACGCCGGCTGCATCCACCACCGTGATACTCACTGGCCGACTCGATTGCTCGGTCCCGCCAATGTTGCGCACCATGGCCGTTCGCATGGCGGCCACCGCGTGTTCACGCCTTTCGGGAAGCGCATCAGGTAGACGCGCGCTGCCGACCGTGAACGCCACTTCCCGTACGCGGGCGCCATGCAGTGTCATGTCCGCGCTCACGCCATTGAGATTGATCGGTTGTGTCATCGATGCAGGGCGCGCGGGCATGAGCGCAGCAAACCTTGAGCCCTCAGGCTTGACCTCCCGCCAGTCATATTCAGGCGAGCAGGCAGCCATCAGGACACAGCACATGGCGGCACCGGCGAGCCTGGAAACGGGTTTCAAGGTCAGACGCAAGGCCTGCGCCGACAGCTCGCGCATGACGTTCATCGCATAATGGTAACAAGCGCAGCGATGCGCAGTGCGTATTGCCCAGCCAGGAGCGAGTCCATGCTTTACGAATTCAAGTCGCGTGCAACCGGTACGGTGGTGATGACCGGGCCAGTGGCCGAACAGGTGCTCGCAGTCGCGGGCAAGGCCCCAGGACCCCAGGGCATTTTTACGGTCGAGCAAATGGGGCCCGCTATTGCCGCGCTCCAGGCCGCTATTGAACGAGAACGCACCGAACGCGGTCCCGATGCGCGCGACGCGGACCGCGATGGGGCCGACGAACATGAAGCGGATGGGGCGCGTTCAATTTCGCTGGCGCAACGCGCCTGGCCACTCATGGAAATGTTGCGTGCCGCGCGCGCAGCCGATCAGTCGGTGACCTGGGGCATTTGAAGCTGCAGGCTCAACACATCCCGACTGGAGCATGTCTTCGATCGGGTCAAGGGTGCGTGACACCTGACGCGTGACAACCAAAAAACACAGGGCGCTCTGAAGCGCCCTGTGCGTCGGGCTCAAGCCGCTTGGCTTGAGCCGCGATCAGGCAACCATCAACGCTTCAGGATGATGTTGTTGCGAACAGACTTGACGCCCGAGGTCTTCTGGGCGGTGGCAACGGCCTTGTTGATTTCGTCTTGCGTGGAAGCAAACCCAGACAGCTGGACCACGCCACCCGAGGTTTCAACGTTAACCTGGGTCGCGGCGGTCAGACCGACTTCGTTGGTGATGTTGGTCTTGACCTTGCTGGTCACCCAAGCGTCCGAACCCCAGTTGCCAACGGAATCGGCCGTGGCGCAGCCGCCCAGCGAAAGACCGACGGCGGCGGCGAAAACAACGCGCGAAAGAACTTTTTTCATGTCTGACTCCTGTGTTGTGAAGAGGCGGGTTGAAGACTCGACGCGGCCTTTCTGGCCGAAAGTGCTCCCGCGGCCCGATAGGATAGCCGATCAAACCTTGCAGAACACCTGTGAGCGTGGCCGATTCGCCACGAAAAGCTCTCCGACAGGTGCCAGCAAGACCCCTGGGAAATCCCGGATGCCGTTTTAAGGCAACTTCTGACACACACACGTCACGTCCGTGACGCCCACTCCCGGGGGCGTCAGTCGAAATACCGGGCTAGCTTGCTGCCCTCGCGTTCCTCGCCGATCGGCTTGACGATCCCGTCCACGCGCAGCACCGGCTCACCGTCCACGCGAAACAGGCCCTGACAAAAAATCAGGGTGCGGGTGGTCCTCAGAATGTCCAGTCGGCCCTCAATCCATGCCCCTTGAGGGACGGCGGCCAGAAAATCGCTCGACAAGCTCACTGTGGTCATAAACCGATTGATACCGGTCTGTACGCTCGTGCCCATGACCACTAGCATGTCGGCCAGGGTCAGCAGCATCCCGCCATGACAGAACCCTGACGGACTGCAATGTCTCGTCTCAATCCGGATACCCATCACAAGCCGCCCGGCGCGGCCTTCCTCGCGATGCACCCACAGCGGACCGACTGAATCGACGAAGGGATTTCGTCCGGAATTCAAAGGGATGAACCCTGCCGGCGTTTCAAGCGCGGCGTCTGTCGCCGTGGTCGCCGCTGATACAACCGATATATCGGAAGCCGAGATCGGCGCGACAGAGGCGCTCACCTGCTCAGCCTCGGAACGATCGCTCATGGAAGGCTCTGTGAAAGGGAACGGCGCAGCTCGCCATCACTGCGGCCAGACCGTGCCGCGATATCCTGAAGCTGATCTTCACCGATACGACCGACGTTGAAATACTGCGCATCGGGGTGAGAAAAGTAAAAGCCCGAGACACTTGCCGCAGGCGTCATCGAAAACGATTCAGTCAGCCCCATGCCGATCGCCTCGGCCTGCATCACCTCGAACATCGCACGCTTGATGGTGTGTTCGGGGCAGGCAGGGTAACCAGGCGCAGGCCGGATACCACGGTATTTTTCGGCAATCAGCGCCTCATTGCTGAGCGCCTCATCGGGTGCATAGCCCCACAGGTCACGGCGCACCCGCTCGTGCAGGCACTCGGCAAACGCCTCGGCCAACCGGTCTGCAATCGCCTTGAACATGATTGACGAGTAGTCATCGAGCAGCGCCGCAAACTCAGCTTCCTTCTTCTCGGCACCTAAGCCAGTCGTGACTGCAAATAAGCCGATGTGATCGTTCAGTCCCGAGGGCTTGCCTGCGATGAGCCGCGGTGCGATGTAGTCGGACAGGCACTTGTTGTGCACCCCCTCACGCTTGGCTTCCTGCTGGCGCAGACCCTGCCAGGTGAAGGCCTCGCGACTGCGTGCGGCATCGGCGTACACCACGATGTCATCTCCCACCGACTCGGCCGGTAGAAACGCCACCACTGCATTAGCCGTGAGCCATCGCCCTTCAATCACGCGCTTGAGCATCGACTGCCCATCGGAGAACACGCGACGTGCCGATTCGCCCACGACCTCATCGTTTAGGATCGCCGGATACGGCCCATGCAGGTCCCAGGTCTGAAAGAAGGGCTGCCAGTCGATGTAGCGGGCAATCTCAGCCAGGTCGTAGTTGCGGAATTCGCGGCGACCGATGAATTTGGGCACAGGTGGCACGTATTGAGCTGTCACGCTGCGAGGCGCCGCGGCGTTCGCATCAGACACAGTCGTGACAGCCGCCGGCGACTGTGCGGCGGAGGCGCCGGCCTGTGTGCCCCAAAACGGCGGCGCATTCGTACGCGCCTGCTCAAGCGTCACCAGCGCCGGGCCCTTCTTGCCCGCGTGCTGTGCACGTACGCGCTCGTAGTCGGCCTGCAGTTGCTCAAGGAACGGGATGCGCGTGTCGTCCGACACCAGATTTTGTGCGACCGGGACCGAGCGCGAAGCATCGGTCACATGAATGACCGGCCCTGAGTAGTGCGGCGAAATCTTCACTGCCGTATGCACGCGCGAGGTGGTGGCACCGCCAATGAGCAGCGGTATCTTGCGCATGCGGAACCATTCATCGCGCTCCATTTCGGCAGCGACGTAGGCCATCTCTTCCAACGAGGGCGTAATCAGCCCCGACAAGCCGATGATGTCAGCGCCTTCGACCTTGGCGCGCGCCAGGATCTCGTTGGCCGGCACCATCACGCCCATGTTCACCACATCGAAGTTATTGCACTGAAGCACTACGGTCACGATGTTCTTGCCGATGTCGTGCACATCGCCCTTTACCGTCGCGATCACGATTTTCCCGCGGGCACGCAGATCGCCTGCGGCGGCCTTTTCGGCTTCGATGAAGGGCACCAGATGCGCCACCGCCTGCTTCATCACACGTGCAGACTTCACCACCTGCGGCAAAAACATCTTGCCCGCACCGAAGAGATCACCTACGACGTTCATGCCGTCCATCAGCGGACCTTCGATCACTTCGATCGGCCGCCCGCCTCGCGCTTCAATTTCCCGTCGTGCGAGCTCGGTGTCTTCCACCACAAACTGCGTCATGCCGTGGATCAGCGCATGCGCCAGGCGCTCGTTCACTGGCTGCGAGCGCCACAGCTGGTCTTCCTCTTTTTTCGGTCCACCTGCCTTGAGCGTCGAGGCAAATTCGATCATGCGCTCGGTGGCAGTCTTTTCGCGCTCGGGCGAATCGGCGGACAGATCGGCAGGCCATGCCGGCGCGCGGTCGAGCACGATGTCTTCCACTCGCTCGAGCAACTCCTTTGGAATTTGCTCATATACGCCCAGCTGCCCGGCGTTCACGATGCCCATGGTCATGCCCGCACGAATGGCGTGATACAGGAACACCGTGTGGATGGCCTCGCGCGCCGGGTCGTTGCCGCGGAACGAAAACGACACGTTCGAGACGCCGCCCGAAACCTTGGCGTGCGGCAAATGCGTCTTGATCCAGCGCGTGGCTTCGATGAAATCCACGCCATAGTGATCATGCTCGGGAATGCCTGTCGCAATGGCGAAGATGTTGGGGTCGAAGATGATGTCTTCAGCCGGAAAGCCCACCTGCTCGGTCAGGAGCTTGTAGGCGCGCGCGCAGATCTCGGTCTTGCGCGCAAGGGTGTCGGCCTGACCCTTTTCATCGAAGGCCATCACGATCACCGCTGCGCCATAGCGGCGGCACAGCGTGGCCTGACGCAAAAACTCAGCCTCGCCTTCCTTCATGGAAATACTGTTGACCACCGCCTTGCCCTGGACGCAGCGCAGGCCAGCCTCGATGACGCTCCACTTGGAGGAGTCGATCATGAGGGGCACGCGCGCAATGTCTGGTTCGGACGCAATCAGGTTCAGAAAGCGGGTCATGGCGGCGACGGAGTCCAGCATCGCCTCGTCCATGTTCACATCGATAATCTGCGCGCCGTTTTCCACCTGCTGGCGTGCCACCTGCAATGCCTCGTCAAACTGACCGGCGAGGATCATGCGGGCAAAGGCCTTGCTGCCGGTCACGTTGGTGCGCTCGCCCACGTTCACAAAGAGCGCGTCATCGGCCACGTTGAAGGCTTCCAGGCCAGCCAGGCGCAACTCACGCGGGCGCTCGGGCACGGTGCGTGGCGCCATGCCCTCGATGGCCTGGGCAATAGCTGCAATATGTTCGGGTGTGGTGCCGCAGCAGCCGCCCGCCACATTCACGAAGCCAGCCTGCGCAAACTCCTTCAGCAGCGCCGAGGTATCTGCGGGCGTTTCATCGAAGCCGGTGTCCGACATCGGGTTGGGCAGTCCGGCATTGGGATACACGCAAATGAAGGTGTCGGCTTTCTTGGCGAGCTCTTCGATGTAGGGCCGCATGAGTGCGGCGCCCAGCGCACAGTTCAGGCCCACCGTGAGCGGGCGTGCATGCCTGATCGAGTTCCAGAAAGCCTCGACCGTCTGGCCCGACAAAATGCGACCTGATGCATCGGTGACCGTGCCCGAAATCATCACCGGCAGTCGGTAGCCAATTTTTTCGAAGCACTCCTCGATCGCAAAAATCGCCGCCTTGGCATTGAGCGTATCGAAGATGGTTTCCACCAGCAGCAGGTCAACGCCGCCTTCGATCAGGGCTTCGGTCTGCTCCACATAGGCGACGCGCAGTTCCTCAAACGTGACGTTGCGTGCGCCCGGGTCGTTCACATCGGGTGAGATGGACGCAGTCTTGGGCTGCGGGCCCAGGGCGCCGGCCACATAGCGCGGCTTGTCGGGTGTAGAGAAACGATCCGCCTGCTCGCGCGCAAGACGCGCCGAAGCCAGGTTCATCTCGCGGGCCAGCTCGGCCATGCGGTAGTCGCCCTGGGCGATGGCCGTAGCACCGAAGGTGTTGGTCTCGATGATGTCGGAGCCGGCCTGCAGATAACCGGCGTGAATTTCCGAGATGACATCGGGGCGGGTCAGTGAAAGCAGCTCGTTGTTGCCCTTCACATCGTGCGCAAAGTCTGCAAAGCGGGGGCCCCGGTAGTCTTCTTCCGTGAGCTTGTAGCGCTGGATCATGGTGCCCATGGCACCGTCCAGAATGAGAATGCGCTGGGCGAGCAGCTCACGCAGACGGGTTTCGACAGCAGACGGGGCGGGCGCGGAGGCGGACGATGCGGTGGTCATGAAGGCGGTGCGGCCCGGTTAGGGCTGTGGCAGACAACCCTCAATCGTACCGTGGGGCGGGATGCAAGGCTGTGAACTCCTTGACGGGGGATGCGACTCCGGTCATTCATCCAGCTTGGGCAGCTTGGAGAATCGTGCCTTTTCTGGGGTCACAACGACGAATGACTCTTGAAGCTCCGATGCCCTTGAAAGAACGAGACCCAGCAATTTTGCGGCCAAAGAACCTTGATCACCTTCCGGGCAACGCACCAGGATCACACCACGGGAGCTGATTGAGAGACGTAAACAAGCCAACCGAAGTCTTTGTCCTCCGTCAGAAGGACCCGCCCGCTTTCCGCAGCGAGTCGAATCACCGTTGCATCATCTGCGCCAGGTCGGGTTTCCAGCACAGACGTGACCGAATGCCCCGCCGCACGTAAGGGACGCACTAACCGAAAGTCAAAGCTCTCGTCAGCGAGAAAGTCCATCTGGGCTAGCGACCGTGCGCTCAGCCGAAGAGTGCTTGGTCATGCTCCAGCGACAAGGCCGCCGCGGCGTAGGCCAGCGCCGCCTGAATGGCCGCGGAAGAAAGCTGTGGATACGCTTCGACAAGACTCGCTTCCGTTGCACCTTCCGAGAGTTTGCGAAGAACCAGTTCCACCGGCACGCGGGTGCCGCGTATCACCGGCTTACCGAGCATGACTCGCGCATCAACCTCAATGTAGTCAGCAAGCCGCATGGGAATAACTCCAGAGGGAACCCAATCAGGCCATTCTAGCCCCAGAGGCGTGTCGACGCTGTCTCGCTCGGGCGATGCCATTCCGGGCAATTCACCAGCCCACGAACTCCCTTACGATGCCGCCATGCGCGCGCTGATCATCCACCAGAACTTTCCCGGCCAATTCGTTCATGTGGCCCGGGCATTGGCTGACAACCCTCAAAACGAGGTGGTGGCCATAGGCGATGCCCGTACGCTGAGCAAGCGACCTGCGGTGCACCCGAAGATCCGAGTGCTGGCTTACGAAGTGCCCGAGGGCGGCTCGGCAACGACCCATCCGTATCTGCGTGATCATGAAGGCCACGTGCGTCGTGGGCAGGTCGTGTTGCGCACGCTGATGCAACTGAAGGCAAGCGGCTGGGCGCCCGATCTCATTCTGGCGCACCCCGGCTGGGGCGAGGGGCTGTTCCTGAAAGATGCGTTTCCCGATGCGCGGGTGCTGCAGTACTTCGAGTACTACTACGACTCGCACGGCGGTGATGTGGGCTTCGACCCCGAGTTTCCCGACACGCTGGACGACTATGCCCGCGTTCGGGTGAAAAACGCCACCCAGCTCATCAGCCTGATGGGCAGTGACTTAGGACTGTCCCCCACGCAGTGGCAGAAGTCACGCTTTCCGTCGCTGCTGCAAGAGCGCCTGCATGTGGTTCACGAAGGCGTGGACACCGAACGCGTGAAGCCGGACCCGCAGGCCTGGGTGCAGGTAGGCAATCACCAATTCAAGCCTGGCGATGAGGTGGTGACTTTTGTATCGCGCAACCTCGAACCCTATCGTGGCTTTCATACCTTCATGCGCACGCTGCCGCATTTGCAGGCGCTGCGCCCCGAGGCGCATGTGGTGATCGTGGGTGGCGACGATGTGAGCTACGGCCGCAGGCCGCCTTCGGGCACCACGTATCGGCAACTGTATTGCGGACAACTGGCGCAGTCGGTGGACTGGAGCCGCGTGCACTTCACCGGGCGTCTGCCCTATCAGGACTATCTGCGTGTGATGCAAGTGTCGGCCGCGCATGTGTACCTGACCGTGCCCTTCGTGCTGTCGTGGTCGATGCTGGAAGCGATGGCCGCAGGCTGCCTGGTAGTGGGCTCGGCCACCGCGCCGGTGAAGGAGGTGATCACGCACGGCGAGAACGGTCTGCTCACCGACTTCTTCGATCCTCAGGCCATTGCCAAGACGGTGGCGCAGGCGTTAGCCGAGCCGCCTCCTGGTATCCGCGAAGCGGCGAGAAGGACCGTGGTGGAGCGCTATGACCTGCGCAGCCTGTGCTTGCCGCAATGGATGGGGTTGCTGGGAGCGTGACCGAGCAGCACGAACGCACTTGACAAGCAGG
Organism: Burkholderiales bacterium UBA4615; assembly: GCA_002386465.1. Classification (GTDB taxonomy): domain Bacteria; phylum Pseudomonadota; class Gammaproteobacteria; order Burkholderiales; family Burkholderiaceae_E; genus UBA4615. The sequence goes on from DGIT01000010.1 coordinate 18,887, forward strand.
CGCCGAGAGTTATTACATATGTAATAACAATGGAGGTCTACATGGTCGAGCTCAAGGTGCGGAAGTTTGGGAACTCTTTGGGTGTTGTCTTGCCGAAAGAAGTCATCAACCGCCTGCACACTAGCGATGGGCAGCCGCTTTACCTGATCGAAGCCCCCGACGGCAGCTACCAGCTCACGCCCTACGATCCGGTTTTTTCAAAGAAGATGGCCCAGGCCGACAACATCATTGACCGGTACCGGAACACCTTGCACGTATTGTCGAAGTGATTGACCCGGTCTGGATCGACGAGCGCGACGCGCTCACACTGCACGACCGCCTGATTGCATTGCATGGAGGTGCCACAGGCATTCGCGACCTCAACCTCCTGCAGTCGGCGCTTGCGCGCCCGCGTCATCTGCTCGTCTACGGTCACGAGCCTCAGATACTTGCCTTAGCTGCAGCGTACGCCTTTCGGATTGTCCGCAATCATCCGTTCGCCGATGGCAACAAGCGCACAGGGTTTTTGGTGAGCATCCTTTTTCTCGAACTCAATGGCTTCAGATTTACTGCAACCGAGGAAAGCGCTGCGCAAGCGGTCATTTCGCTCGCTGCCGGCACAATGACCGAAGTCTCTTTTGAGCAATTCCTGCGCGACAACACCAAGCCCCAATCCTGACGCCAGCATGAAAACCCTCTACCTGCTCCGCCACGCCAAGTCCGGCTGGCACGATGCCTCGCTCAGAGACCACGATCGCCCGCTTGAGCCCCGTGGCGAGCGGGATGCCGCAAAGATGAGTCAGCGTTGGGCGCATCAGCATATAAAGCCCGAGCTGATCATCGCAAGCTCGGCCGTGCGTACACAGGCCACAGCACAGATCGTTGCGAAAGAACTGGGGTACGAGGTGGATCACATCGTGATTAACGAGCGGCTCTACGCCGCCGAACCAGACACCCTGCTGGCTGTGATTGAGGGGCTCGACGATGCGCTCAGCCGGGTGATGCTGGTCGCTCACAACCCTGGGCTGACCGAGCTTGCGCATCACTTCAACCGCAAGATCAGCGATCTGCCAACCTGCGCGCTGGTCGAATTCAAATTCGACACCGACTCATGGGCTGGCATGGGTCAGGCGCGGCCTTTGCATACGCATTTCGATTCGCCTAAGGACTAGTCGCAAATGGCCGCAGCCGCGCTGAAGTCCACTCCCTTGGTTCTGGACCGCAGCGTGACGGTAGAAGACGGGCTTCGGGTCATCCTTATTGACTGTCTGCAACAGATTCAGGGCAACGCACTCAGCGTTGTTCAATCCAGCGACCCTGAAGGCCTCCACCAGATACGGGTCGGCCTGCGCCGGCTGCGCACGGCGTTGCGGCTGTTTGCCCCATGGGTGTCCTGTCCTGAACCGCTGCGACAAGAGCTTGGCTGGCTCAATAGTGAGCTGGGTGCGGCGCGTGACGCCGACGTCCTGGCCGACGGAACATTGGTGAAGGTGATCGAGGCCTGCCCACACCGGGCAGACTTAGTCGCGCTCAGAGAAGTCGCATCGACGATCGCCATGCACATGCGCCAGCAGCCCGCTGATGCGGTGTCGTCCGAACGCTATGCGCGCCTCATGCTCACCTTGGGCGAGTGGTGCCAGCACGCAGGCTGGCAGGCATCGCTCGACAAGAAGGGTATCAAGGCCCTCGCCCAGCCGCTGCGTCGACATACCCCGCGCATCCTGATGCGTCGTCATGAAGATCTGATCAAGCACGGGACAAAGCTGGCGGGTGCCACACCGCAACAGCTGCATCAGCTGCGCATTGCGGCCAAGAAGGCGCGGTATGCGACGGTGTTCTTCCAGTCGATGCTGGCGACCAAACGAGCGGACCTTTATCTGAAGCGGCTCGGCGCACTGCAGGATGCGCTCGGCTGGTTGAACGACGCCGCATCGGCCGACAGATTGCTCGGCGAGATCGAGACCAACCAGCCGGACATGGCGCACAGCGCATCGTTTGCGAGGGGGTATCTGTGCGCGGTGATTGAGCAGGATCGGGCTGGGCTTGCCGGGTTGTGGAGGCGGTTCAGCGCGGTGGAGTTACCAGGGACGGCATGACATGGGAGCGCGCACCGTACACGCGCATCGTTGCTGTGATGGCGCAGAGCAGACTTGCATGTAATAAACGCTGAGGCTACTGCGCCGCTCACAACCACTGCCTGTTTATCGAATCTCGGATGCATCGGGATCGCTGCGTTGCAAAAGCAGATCAATACGGTAACGATCTGACATATCTTTTCGGCGCGATACGTCAATATCTTGACGCCGTACTGAGAGGCGCCTTCCTGGCGTCAAGCACTTTGGGCCGATGAATTGAAGAAAGCCATCAGAAATACGCCAAACACCAAGATCGATCTGGCAAACAGATTGTTTTTCCGGTTGTATCAGTGCGCAAACATGTTGCACAAAACCGGCAGCCGAGCGGTTGAAGAAGAAGGGCTGACGACGCAGCAGTGGGCAGTCCTGGGCGCGCTGTCTCGCGAAAAATCGCAGGGCGGCATGAGCATTGGCGACCTGGCCCGTTACCTGATGGTCAGTCGGCAGAATCTCTCCGGCGTGATCAGCCGGATGGAACGCGACGGGCATGTAAGCGTCGCGGCAAGCGGGCAGGACCGCCGCTCGCGCGTGGTCACCATGACCGCCTCAGGACGGCATGTGTGGGAAGACCTCGCCCTACCGAAGATTCACGGCTACTACGAGGCGATCCTGTCGGATTTTTCGGTGAACGACGTTACGCACACGCTGCACTACTTGTTGAAGATGCTCGAGAACATGCAGCAACTCGACGCCCAATGGCTATCTGCAGACGACGCAGACGAGGGCAAGGCACCAGCGTGACGCAGTATGCATCGCGCCGGCTGAGTGAGCCGTGTCGTGGTTCCGAAGCGTGTTCGTCGTCGCCCTACTGATGCAGCTCTGCCACTGACAGATGCCCCTGCGCTGCAGGCCAGGTACGCATCGCGATGCGTTCGGTGATGAAGCGCGCCACTACCGTGCGCACTTCCGCTGAGGGTAGAGACAGACGCGACAACGACTGACCGGCCACGCCGGCGACCACGCCGGGCAGCGGTGCGCCGTCCAGACTCATCTCATCACGTCCTAAGCCAAAGTAACCGCGCGGACGCGTCAGGCTCACCAGAGCACCGGCCTTGCGGTCAGCATCGCTGATACGAATTGGGCGCAGGTTCACGATATCGGATGAACGCGGAAACGGTGCGCGGTACTGATGCACCGTGGCAAAGCCCTGCGCTCCGTACTCGAACTCCAGACAGGTTTGCGCATCGGTGCGCAGCGGTCCCCAGCGACCATCGGCGCCGATGGTGCGATCAAGCAGTGGTGCACCACGGCGCTCGCCTTTGTCACAGTCCACTGCATGCACTTGCACGCGCGCACCCGCCAGCGGCAGGTTGGTGGGCGCGCTGCCCGCCAGCCCGGTGACCTTGCCGTCCAGTACCACCTGCGCCTGCGGCTCGATGCCGCGCGCGGGCAGTCCGCCCGTGATGAACTGCCAGGTCTGCTCGAATGCCTTCTGGTGATAGGACACTTCGCGATGGTCCAGGCCAACCAACACGCGATTATCGGCGCCCTTCAACTCCGGGCCGCGCGCATCGACGTTGGTCTTGAAGCTCGGGCCCTGTCCAATCCATTCGCCAGTGGGTACCGCGAATTTGTCATTGCCATCGGAGCGCAGCGTCATCCACTTCACCCCCGGTGACACCTCCAGACCCTGCGGGCCCTGCGGCGCATTCAGGCGCATAAGCACAGGGCCCGCGCCATTGAACTCGTTACCAGGTCGAAAATCGGCACGTGCCCACACGCCGTGATTGGGCGTGCCTCCCAACACCGCATGCGAGACCTTGGCTGCGCCATAGTCACGCACATAGGTGCGAATGGCATTGCCGCCCCGCGAGTTGCCCACCAGCACCACCTGCTTCGCCCCGGTGCGCTTGAGCACCGCATCGATCTCGCTGGCCAGGTAGGCCGCATGCTCGGCTGCGGAAGTACGGTCAGCCTGTGCCACCGCATCGTCGTCGCGCGACAGCGGATTGGGCGCATCGATCGCATGCAGCCGCTCACGCGGCCAGCCGTTGGACTCGAAACGCCACAGCGTGGTGAGCCAGTTGGCCGCACCGTCGCCGTTACCGTGCACGAAGACGATGGGCGGACGCTCGGTGAGCGAAGGCTGAGCGCCGCTCGTGAGGCTGGTCAGCCAACCGGTTGCACCGGAGCCGGGCGATCCGCTCGGTGCTGCACAGCCTGCCGTCAGCAATGCCACTGCAGCGGCAGCCTGCGCCATCCGTACGACGCGGCCAAGGCGCTCCTTAGGCTCCATCGGGCTCATTTGCCACGCAGTGCCGCCAGTGACGAGACCAGCCGGCCGAGCATCCAGGCTGCCCACGTTCTGCAAAGTCTTCAGACTCTGCCTTTGCACGTTCATTTTCACGCCGACACCTTGCGCTCAACGTTAGTCTTGATGTTAGCCAGCGCAATCGCGGCTTCCGCATCGATGCGCGCAATCATTGCCTCGGTGGGCGCTTTGGGCCGGGCCGGGTTGCGCACCGTGCGGGTGTAGCGCGTGCCCTGCGGCGTGACTTCAAAGTCGTACTGCACCACGATCGGCCCAATGAAACCGGCCCCCGTCTGCGCGACCCACCGCGTGGGCCAGTCGGCTTCAAGCACCACCCAATCCAGCTGAATCTCTTCGCGCGAGAACCACTTCTCGCTGAAGGTCTCGCCCTTGCCCAGCGGCCGGTTGGCGCTGTTCACATGGTGCGAGACCGCGATCCACTCGGGCCAGGACTGGGGGTTGGTGACGTAATCGAACACCGCCTGGGGTGGCGCATCGATGGTGATGTGATGGCTGCGCTCAAAGGCAACGGTGGCGGTCATGGGATCGGTCCTGGTTGAAAGGGGCTCCACCTCTTGCAGTCGGAAAGCACACCGACTCAGTCGAGCTTAGCTGAGCGAGATTACACGGATCCGGCCAGACGCCCGGGCGCGCCTTTGCCGGTCGTCCAAGACGCGGTCGCATGAACACGCCATCGGCCTGCCAATTTCGCGACTTTCAGCACGACAAGGCCGCCTCAGGCTGCGATACTGCCTTCAAACACCTGCCCGACACCGTATCGGGCCAGACCCCGTCAGGCTGTTCAACCGGCTCGAACATCAAGAGGAGACGCTCGTGAAATTCGGCATCTTTTACGAACTGCAATTGCCTCGGCCCTGGGAAGCCCACAGCGAGCTGAAGCTGTTTCAGGACGCCCTCACCCAGGTGGAGCTGGCCGACAAGTTGGGCTACGACACCGCCTGGGAAGTGGAGCACCACTTCCTTGAGGAGTATTCGCACTCCTCATCGCCCTCGGTCTTTCTGGGTGCGGCCAGTCAGCGCACCAGGAATATTCGACTGGCCCACGGCATTTTTCAGCTCACCACCAACCACCCCGCCAAGGTGGCTGCCCATGTGGCCAATCTCGATCTGGTCTCGCGCGGGCGGGTGGAACTGGGCTTGGGCGAAAGTGCCTCGGCCACTGAACTCGATCCGTTCGGGGTGAAATTCGAAGACAAGCGCGCGATCTGGGAAGACGCGGTACGTTGCCTGATCCCGATGTTCAAGGACGAGCCCTGCGAGTACGACGGCCCGCACTTTCAGTTCCCGTACCGCAATGTGGTGCCTAAGCCCCTGCAAAAGCCGCACCCGCCGCTGTGGGTGGCCTGCTCGCAACTCGATACCATCGAATACGCCGGCCGCCGTGGCATGGGCGCGCTGGGCTTTCAGTTTGTCTCGGCTGATGCCGCGCACGCCTGGGTGCATGCGTACTACAACTCGCTGACCCGTCGGCTGGACAAGCTTGCCGACTACCCGGTGAACCCGAACATCGCACTGGTGTCTTACTTCATGTGCGCCAAGACTGATGAAGAGGCACGCAAGCGCGCCGAGGGTCTGACCTTCTTCCAGTTTGCGCTGCGCTTTTACGGCCAGAGCGCTAATCGTGAGCGCCCGCGTGCCGGCACGGTCAACGTCTGGGAAAAGTTCGAGGAATGGAAGAACGCCAACCCCGAGGCCGTACAGACCGCGCTGCGCGGTGGCCTGGTGGGTTCGCCCGACACCATCCGCAAGAAACTGCGCAAGTTCCAGAGCAGCCACTGCGACCAGATCATTCTGCTCAACCAGGCTGGCAAGAATTCGCACGAACATATCTGCGAGAGTCTGGAACTGTTTGCCAATGAAGTGATGCCCGAGTTCCATGCAGCCGAGCCGGCGCACCAGGAATGGAAGCGTCAGGTCATGTCGCGCGAGATCCTTCTGGACGAGCTCGATACTTCGGCCCACAAGGACCGTTTTGGCAAAACGCTGGCAGCCGTACAACCCAACGTGGCGGTCGCTGCCAGCTGAGCACCAGCACGCATCCGATCATGGCCGCTGGCCTGTCGTCCTGACCACTTCAGACCACGCGAGCCGATCAGATGCCCGGTAAGGTTGCCATCATCGCCAACCCGGCATCAGGCCGGGATGTTCGCAGGCTGGCTGCGCGCGCCACCAATGTGACCCATGAGGCCAAGGGCGCGCAGGTGGCCCGCATTGCCACCGGTCTGGATGCGCTGGGCATCGACGAAATCATGGTGATGCAGGAGCCCGCGCGGGTCTCTACCAGCGCGCTGCAGTGGATGCCGCTGCGTGCCCGGGTCCATGTCCTGCAGACCGGTCAGGTCACGCACTCCGCCGCCGATACCGAAGTGGCCGTGCGTGCCGCACGCGAGGCCGGTTGCACCGTGATCGTGTCATTGGGTGGCGATGGGACGAACCGCATCATTGCGCGCACCTGGCCCGAGGTGCCGCTGGTGCCCTTGTCCACCGGCACCAACAACGTCTTTCCGGTATCGGTCGAAGCCACCAGTGCGGGTGTGGCGGCGGGACTGGTAGCCTCGGGCGCCGTTGCAGCCAGCGAAGCGGGTGCGCGCTGCAAGCTCGTGCACGTGCAAACCGATGCCTGGGCCGATCTGGGTGTGATCGACGCTGTGCTGCTGCGCAATGACTCCACCGGCAACCTGATGCCCTTTGACCCCGACAGACTGGCAGCACTGGTCCTCACGCGCGCCGAACCCGGCTCGGTCGGCATGTCACCCATTGGTGGCTATCTGAATCCGGTGAGCTTTGAGGACGACTGCGGACTGGCGCTGCGTTGTGGCAGCGGCCGTACGCTGCAGGTGCCGGTGTCGCCAGGACTCTTTGGCACGGTGCGGGTCAGCCTGTGCGAGCGGCTGGCCTTCGACGATGTATTTCTGTTCGAGGGTCCCGGCGTGGTGGCCTTCGATGGTGACCGTCTCCACACGCTTGCTGAAGGCGAGACCGCGCGGGTGACCGTGCGCCGCGACGGCCCGATGGTGATCGACGTTGGCCGATGCATCGGACTCGCGGCGCAGCGCGGCCTGCTTGCAGACAGAGGGCCCGATGCATTGCCCTTCACTGACCGCCCCACCCCTCGGAGAAGCTCATGAGCACCCCGCACCCGCCCGACCGAAAGCTCGACCGTGACTGGACCCAGCCCATTCGCTATCCCGACCCGGCCATCGAGCATCTGGACCGGCGCTTTGCGAAGATCCGCATCGGCAGCGCCGCCATCGAACGGATCTGGACGGGCGGGCATTGGAACGAAGGGCCCGTCTGGTTTGGCGACCTGCGCAGCCTCATCTGGAGCGACATTCCGAATGACCGCATGCTGCGCTGGTGCGAGGACAGCGGCCAGGTCAGTGTGTTTCGCCAGCCCGCCAACAATGCCAACGGCAACACGCGCGACCGGCAAGGCCGCCTGCTGACCTGCGAGCACCGCAGCCGGCGTGTCACGCGCACCGAGATCGACGGCACGATCACGGTGCTGATCGACCACTTCGAGGGCAAGCGGCTGAACTCGCCCAATGACATCGTGGTGCATCCCGACGACAGCATCTGGTTTACCGATCCCGGCTACGGCTTGCTGTCTTTGGACCAGGGTGACCCGGGCCCGCTTGAACTGCCCACTCGCGTGTATCGGCTGGACCCGCACACCGGGCAGGCGAGCGTGATGGACGAGTCGATCGAAAAGCCGAACGGGTTGGCTTTCTCGCCCGATTACAAGCTGCTCTACGTGGCCGATACAGGGGCCTCTCACAAACGCGGGCACCCGCGCCAGATTCATGTGTTCGATGTCATCGATGGGCGCAAGCTCGGGTCGCCGCGGGTTTTTTGCGACTTCGGGACGGCTTCGACCGACGGATTCCGGGTAGACACCGAAGGAAACGTTTGGGCGGCAGTTGGCTGGGGTGACCCGGACCACGACGGCGTGCATGTGTTTGCGCCTGATGGCACACGCATCGGCATCGTCCACCTGCCCGAGGGAGCGGCCAACCTGTGCTTTGGCGGCGTCAAGCGCAACCGGCTGTTCGTGACGGCCTCGCAGTCGATCTATGCGCTGAAGCTCAACGCGCAAGGCATGGGCTACTGCTGAGGGGCTTGGCTTGATGCAGGCTGACGGGTCCAGCACAATATGACTATAGGCAGATGACTATAGGCTTAAACATGAATGACCCGATCCCGAAGTCTCAATTCAAAGCCCGGGCGCTGGAATATTTCAGGCAGGTGGAATCAACGGGTCGGCCACTGATCGTGTCCGACCATGGGCGGCCAGTGCTGGAAGTCAGGCCCTATCAGATCACCAAGCCAACTCCCCTGCAGGCCCTGAAAGGCTCCCTGTTGCGCTATCAGCGTCCCACAGATCCTGTGGGCGAGGACGACTGGGACGCGATGCGATGATCGTGCTTGATACCCACGCCCTGGTGTGGTGGGCGTCGGGCAGCACGCAGCAGCTCTCGTCAAAGGCCCTGCGCGCAATCGATAAAGAGCAGCGCGGTGGCGAGATCATTGTGTCGTCGATCTCGTCGTGGGAGCTCGCGATGCTCACGGAACGTGGCCGGCTGGCGCTGGCCATGGAAATTTCGCCATGGCTTGCGCTGGTCGAACAGATCGAACGCCTGCGATTCGTTCCTGTGGACAACACCATTGCCTTAGCCAGCGTGGCGCTGCCGGGTGATTTTCACAAGGACCCTGCCGACCGGATCATCGTCGCCACCGCGCGTGCTTTAGGTGCGCCGGTGCTGAGCGCCGACGAGAAGATCCGCTCCTATCCGCACGTGCGCAGCGTCTGGTAGTGCCTGACCTCAGCGCGGGTTTACGAACGCCTCAAGCGCCCGATTGAATTCAGCTGCCCGCTCGAAGTAAGCAGAGTGCCCCGCACCGTGCACGAGGACGACCTGCACGTTGGGAGCGACGCTTGCGATCGCCTGCTGCGCGAAAGGCGGAATCAGGATGTCTTCGGTGCCCACGATGCACAGCACCGGGCAGCCGATGCTGGCGATGTCGGAAGGGTCGCGCCGGCGCAGCGCCGAGAGCTTGGGCCGGAAGGCGTCCTTGTCGAGCGCATGGCCCATCTGATCGATTTGCAGATAGAGGTTGTGCAGCGCGGGCTGGTCACGCGCCATGCGTTCTCCGCATCCAGGGTGAATACCATTCGCAACCAGCCGTGATGCGGTGGCGCGCGACTGCGCTTCCCAGGCATCGACACGACCCAGCCAGGGCTGCGCGATCTTTCTGAAGTCGATCGATCCGGTGGTGTTGCACAACACCGCGCCCGCGAGCTTGCCAGTGCGCTTCATGGCGTACTCGACCACCGTCCAGCCGCCCATGGACTGGCCCACGAGATAAAAGCGTGCGAGTTTCAACTCATCGGTCAGCGCAATAAGATCATCGGCGAAGTCGGCCGGGTCAGGCCCACCGGGCGGCATGGTCGAGGGCGCAAATCCGCGATGCGCAAACGTGACGCAGGTATGCGTGGGCGCAAAGTGCCCCACCTGCTGCCACCACGACATCTGGTTGCCGCCTAAGCCATGCGCGAACACGATGGCCGGACCGCTCCCGTTGCCGGTGACTTCGTAGTGGATCTCGCAGTCGGGGCGCTTGAGGCGGCCGATGCGGCGGGCGGGGGCGATCGGGGCGGATGGCGTGGTCATGACAGACAGTCCTTGAAGAGGCTCTGCAGGCGGGCAGGGTGAACCGCGATGGCGTCGAGGGTCAGGTACGCGGTTTGCGCGCTGCAGCCTGATCGGCGAGCGCCCGCTTGACGCTGTCGCGTTCAGCCACGCGTTCGTACCATGCTTGCCCGCCCGGCAAGCTGCCCAGCAGGTCCAGCCCGGCGTTTTGCTGACCACTCGGCTGGGCCAGTGCAAAGGCCCAGTAGGCAAACAAATCGGCATAGGTGAATGCGTCGCCGGCGATCCAGGGCGAACACTTGGCAAGTTTGCCCACAGCCGCAATGCCCTTCGTCAGATCGCGGGCGAGCTCGGCTTTTACTTCGGGCGCCACTTCGCGGCCAAACAGCGTTCCATAGCCACGACGCGCTACCAGCTCGACATACAACTCGATCGATTGCACCAGCTCGCGCACCTTGGCGCGCGCAAAGGGATCGGCCGGCAACAGCGCGGGCGTGGGCTGCGCGTCTTCGAGAAAATCCAGAATGGCGTGGGTCTCGGCGAGATAGCCTGCATCGGTCTGAATGCAGGGGATCTTGCCCATGGCGCTTTGGGCCAGATAGGCAGCGTCCTGCGAAGGCCGGGTCATCACCTCCTCGAAGGCCATGCCCTTTTCCAGCAGGGCCGTCTTGACCGCGTTGTAGTAGTTGCTGAGCGGTGCGCCATGCAGTGTGATCATGCGTGTCTCCGATGGTGCACGTCCGTGCACGCTTGAGTCGGTGTAGATGCAAACTTACAGTATCCATCCGGGCGGCTGAGCACGGCATGTCGAGTGATCGATTTCGAGACGCGCCGAACGAGGACGAGCAAGAGCACTGAAAAGGTCGCGTGGCTCATTGCCTCAGCGCATGGCGTGTGTGCTGGGCACTGCGGGCATCTTCAGGCCTGGCCGCATGAGATCGATCTGCGGCCATGGATCGAGAACTGGTGAGGCCGCGTGCTAGCATCGTTGAAAAACGGCCAGCAAATTTAAGGGCCGCTCCCGACCGATACCCTCAGGGATGGCCATGCAACACCCACCTTTCATCGTGGGCCTCGGCGGCACGACGCGCCCCGGCTCCACGTCCGAAAAAGCCCTTGCTGCAGCACTCGAAGCAGCTGCAGCTGTTGGCTGCACGACGCAACTGCTCGGCGCATCGGCCCTGCCCCTTGAGCCTTACGATCCCACCCGCCCCGAGCGCAGCTCGCAGGCGGTCGCACTGGTCGACGCGCTGCGGCGTGCCGATGGCGTGATCATCGCTACCCCCGCGTATCACGGCGGCATCTCGGGGCTGGTGAAGAACGCCATCGATTTCACCGAGGACCTGCGCGGCGATGCACGGGTCTACTTCGACGGGCTGGCGATCGGCTGCATCGTGTCGGCTGACGGGCCGCAGGCCATGGGCTCAACGCTAGCCTCGCTGCGTGCCATCGTGCATGCGCTGCGGGGCTGGCCGACTCCCTTTGCAGCCACCCTCAACTCTCGTGAGCGGCCTTTTGGTGGGGATGGTCAGCCGGCCGATGCCGCAGCGATTGAGGCCTGTGCCATGGTCGGGCGGCAGGTGGCTGAATTCGCACGCATGAAACGCATGGTGAAGTGATGACCGACAAAATTGAAAAGACCGACGAAGCCTGGCGCGCTCTGCTGTCGCGCGAGTCGTATCAGGTGCTGCGCCATGAAGGTACTGAACCTGCCGGCACCAGCCCGCTCAACGATGAGAAGCGCGCCGGCACCTTCGTGTGTGCCGGCTGCGAGACGCCGCTCTTCACTACGGCCATGAAGTACGACAGCGGCACCGGATGGCCCAGTTTTTTCACCACACTGCCCGGTGTGTTCGAAACAAGCCGCGACTTCCGTCTGATCTGGCCGCGCACCGAATATCATTGCGCACGTTGCGGCGGCCACCATGGCCATGTCTTTGATGACGGCCCGGCGCCCACCGGCAAGCGCTTTTGCAACAATGGCGTGGCGCTCAAGTTCATTCCCGACTGAGCCCCCACATCCCGCCACCGCCGAACAGTCTGGAGCTTCCCATGAGCCATGTCGTGACCGCCCCCTCTCCCGTCGTGCTGCCGGTTGTCGGCGGCGGCTCCTGGCCGGTGCGCCGGGTGTATTGCGTTGGGCGCAACTATGAAGAGCATGCAAAGGAAATGGGCTTCACCGGTCGTGAACCTCCGTTCTTTTTCATGAAGCCGGCCGACGGTCTGATGCATGTGCCCGAAGGCACCGTGGGCGCCATGCCCTACCCGCCCGGTACGGCCAACCTGCACTACGAGATGGAACTGGTCGCCGCGATCGGCATCGGTGGCGCGAACATCAAAGCCGCCGATGCCATGAAGCATGTCTGGGGCTACGCGGTGGGCTTGGACATGACCCGACGCGATCTGCAAAACGATGCGAAAAAGCAGGGCCGTCCGTGGGAAATCGGTAAGGCCTTCGACGCATCAGGGCCGATCGGTTCGATCGTGCCGGCCACCAGAGCGGGCAACCCCAGCAGCGCTGCCATCGAACTGAAAGTGAACGGCGTGGTGAAGCAATCCAGCACCACGGCCAAACTCATCTGGAACATTGCCGAGACCATCGAACATCTGTCGGCCTACTGGCGGCTGGAGCCGGGCGATCTGATCTTTACGGGAACGCCCGAGGGCGTGGGCGCTGTGGTGCGCGGCGACGTCATGGAAGGCAGCGTCGCGGGCGTGGCTGCGATCAGCGTCAAGATGGTCTGACGCACGGCCGGGAAACACGCACCAGGCACTCAAGTGCCTGGCGTCCGGAGGCAGCGGGTCAGTATCTGGCTGCGTACCGCGAGATGGCCGCCAGATCCGGTGGCGGGCCAATGCCCGGCGCATCATCAAGGACCGCCTGCCCTGCCTGAATCCGATTGAGGGCGCCGCACACTGCCGTGCGCAAGGGGTTGGGGTTGGCGTCGACTTCCAGTCGGCCATCGCCGCCCGCGGCCACCAGCAGATGCGCTGAATGGAGCAGGCCCACGCCACCTCCCAACCAGTGCGGGCAATAACGCAGGCCCGCTGCAATCGCCTTGCGTGCCACCGGCAAACAGGCGGTATGCCCGCCCCATTTTGCGGCATCGGGCTGGATCACCTGCAACGCACCCGAGGCGATGGCTGCATCGAAGGCGGCATCTCCCGCCAGGTTCTCGCCTGCAGCAAGCGGCATCGGCGCTGCCCGGGCCAAGGTCTGCCAATCAGACCAGGGCGCATCGGCACGCAGAGGTTCTTCAAGCCAGCCCAAGCCGAAGCGGTCCAGCTCCTGCACGCGCTGCAGGGCCACATCCAGGGACCAGCCCTGGTTGGCATCGGCCATCAGCTCGACGTCGTCGCCCAGTTCGTGTCGCACGGCGTCCAGGTTGATGCGATCGCGGGCACCGTCAAAGCCGATCTTCAGCTTGAACGCCCGGTAGCCATCCTCGTAGCGTGCCCGTGCCAGTCGCTCGGGCAGGTCGGGATTGAGCCCGCTGGCATAGACCCCGACCGTGGGGGACCGGCCGCCCAGCAGACGCCACAAGGGCTGTCCCGCACGGCGCGCCACAAGATCCCACAAGGCCAGATCAATGCCGGCGATGGTGTGCGCAAAGGGGCCCGGCTCGCCCGACTGCAGGGCCAGTACCGATGTGCCCTGGGTGAGGTCGGCAAAAACCTCGGCCGGACCTTGCCAGGCACGGCCCTCGACGCGAGGCGCCAACACGCCGGTCAGCAGTCGGGCCCGATGCTCGGCACCGACCGAGGGGAAGTTGCACCAGACTTCGCCCCAGCCCACGTTGCCGGCGTCGTCTTGAGCACGCACCAGCACCATGGGGCGATCGCGCATGACGCCAAAGGACGTGACGACCGGTGTGTCGATCGGGCAGCGGTAGAGCAGCGCGCGCAGCGACTCAATGCGAAAAGGCGCGAGGTTCATCGACGGATTGGATCAGTAGTCAGAGTGGCGTCTGGAGACGCTCGTTCGATATTTGAACACGATAACCGAGCCCGACCCGTCGCGGCGCGCCGAAACCCGGACAGGCGTTTCGACAATCACCGTACCATGCACCCGTTAGGGGAGAGCCAAGCTGTGGAATTCGACTACATCATCGTGGGAGCAGGCTCGGCGGGCTGCATCGTGGCCAACCGGTTATCGGCCGATCCGGGCACCCGCGTGCTGCTGATCGAGGCTGGTGGGCCCGGCCGCAGCCTGTGGATTCACCTGCCGATCGGGTATTTCCGCACCATGCTCGATCCACGCTTTTCGCGCAGCTTTCCCACCGAGCCCTGCGAAGGCACCGCAGACCGGGCCATTGCCTGGCCGCGCGGACGCGTGCTGGGCGGCTCGTCCTCGATCAACGGTCTGATCTTCATCCGAGGTCAGCATGAAGACTTTGACGACTGGGCCGCAGGCGGCGCGAGCGACTGGTCGTATCAGTCGCTGTTACCGCATTTTCGCCGCTACGAACGCTATTCGGGCGGCGAGGATGTGTACCACGGCGGGCGCGGCGAATTCGGGGTCTCCGAACTGCGCAATGACCATCCCGCGTGTGCTGCATGGGTCGAAGCGGGCGCGCAGTTCGGTCTGCCCCGCAACCCCGATTTCAACGGCGCCAGCACCTATGGTGTGGGCGCTTATCAGCTGGCGATTGCCGATGGCTGGCGCAGCAGCGCGGCTACCGCGTTTCTGAAGCCGATTCGCAACCGCCCCAACCTGAGCGTACTCACCGGTGCACAGGCCACACGCATCCTGTTCGAGCGCGGGCGGGCCGTGGGGCTGCAGTGGGTGCAGGCTGGCAAGCAGGGCGAGGCGCGGGCAAACCGCGAGGTGATCCTGAGCGGCGGGGCCTTGCAATCACCGCAATTGCTCCAGCTCTCGGGCATCGGGCCGGCATCGCTCCTGCGTGCGCATGGCATCGACGTGGTGGCTGATGCACCCGGCGTGGGCGAGAACCTGCAGGATCACTACCAGGCCCGCACCATCGTGCGCCTGCGTGATCCGATCTCGCTCAATGACGACGTGCGTCGCCCCACCAAGCTCGCCGCCATGGGTCTGCAGTGGTTGTTCAAGAACGCCGGCCCACTGACCGTGGGCGCGGGCCAGGTGGGTGGCGCTGCCTGCACGGCCGATGCGCGCAATGGCCGCCCGGATGTGCAGTTCAACGTGATGCCGCTGTCGGTGGACAAGCCCGGCATGCCGCTGCACCGCTACTCGGGGTTTACGGCGGCCGTGTGGCAGTGCCATCCGCAGGCACGCGGCAGACTGTCGATTACCTCGACCGATCCGCTGGCGGCACCGCGCATCGAGACCCGCTACCTGTCGACTGACACCGATCGCAGGGCGATCGTGGCCGGGCTGCGCATGCTGCGAGAGATTTATGCTCAACCGGCCTTCGCAAAGTACTACGACGCTGAGGTGCTGCCAGGCGCCGAGGCACGCGATGATGCGGGTCTGCTGGACTTTGCCCGCCACCACGGCGGCACGGTCTATCACTGTGTGGGCACCTGCCGCATGGGTACGGATACGGACTCGGTCGTGGACCCGCAACTGCGGGTGCGCGGCGTGGACGGGCTGCGCGTGATTGACGCCTCGATCATGCCAACGGTCACCTCGGCCAACACCAATGCGGCGTCGCTGATGATTGGCGAAAAAGGGGCCAGTCTGGTGCTGAACGCTGCCTGAGGCGACACAGCCCATCCGGTGACCTTGCCAGGGCGTCAAGCATGCAACCACGCAGGCGCCGTGCGAGGCCCGAAATGAGCCGGTCTAAACAATGCCGGGCAGCGTGCCCGACTTGACCGTGACTTCGCGCTGCGGGAACGGAATCTGGATGCCGGCGTCGCGAAAACGCCGCCAGATCTCCATGTTGATGGCGGACCTCAAGCCCAGGGTGCCGGCCTCGGGATCACTCACCCAGAAGCCAAGCTCCAGAGTGATGGATGAATCACCGAAATTCACCAGGAAGGCGAGCGGCGGCGGGTCGGTCAGCACACGCGGCTGCGCGCGTGCAATGTCGACCAGGATCGCCATGGCCTGCTCGACATCACAGTCGTAGGCCACCCCCACCTGCAGCGGAATACGGGTCCTGGTGTTGGTGAAGGTTTCGCTCTCGACCACCGAGCCCACAAGCATCTCGTTGGGCACGATGGCATCCACCCCATCCAGGCCTTTGAGCACGGTATAGCGGGTGGCGATCTCAGAAACCACGCCACGGTACTTGTCGACGCGAATCAGTCGCCCCGGCTCGATGGAATTGTCGAGCAGGATGATGAACCCCGAGATGTAGTTGGCGGCAATCTTCTGCATGCCGAAACCCAGGCCCACGCCGAGCGCCCCGCTGAATACCGACAGCATGGTGAGGTCGATGCCCACCACCGGCAGCGCAATGAGCAGTGCGATCAGCATCAGCATCGGTTTGGCAATGCGACCGATCACCGCGCGGGCGCTGCTGGGCATGGCCGTCGCGCTGGCCAGTCGGGCATCGAGCGCACTGCTCACCCACAAGGCCACCAGAGTGGACAGCGCCACGGTCAGCAGGCCTGTGACCAGCTGCAGCAAGGTGATGCGCGATTTGCCCAGCGGAATGACCACGCTTTCAAGGGTGTGCAGCAGCGCAGGCAGCAGGTCGAGCACATTCAGTGCGGTCAGCAACCACACCGTGAAAGCGATCGGCTGCTCGAATCCGGCCACCCATCGGGCCTTCGGAAAGGTCTGGCGAAGCGCCAGCAGGATGGAGCGGATCACCACCACCGCCACCAGCAGGTCAATCGCGACCGAGAGCAGGCTGACCGGCACGAAGCGCGCCAGCACCGAGCGAACCACGATCGCCAGCGCCAATGCAATGAATGGCCAGCCGATACGGTGGACCCAGGACGTGATGCGCCCGGAGCGCCCGCGCTCAGCCAGGCGACGATCAAGCCGCGCAGCTAGTCTCATGGAAAGCGCCACACATACGGCCAGCGCTGCAGGCGCCCACCAGCCCTGCGCAGTGGTCAGTTCATGGATGAGGCCATTGACCAGAGGCCCCAGTGCGGCAAGGTCGAATGGCAGGTTCAGCGGGGCATTCATAGCCCAAGGATAGCTGACGATCGCGTTAACATAGCCTGAACGCGCACCGGCGCATGAGGCGTATCAGCCCATCACACGGAGACTTCAAGCATGGCCGAAAAGATCATTCACCCCGATGACGTTCACCGCTGGATGGTGAACCTGTGGCTGCGCGCGGGCTCCAGTGAGCGCGAAGCACGGCTGACGGCTGACCATCTGGTGGGTGCGAATCTGGCAGGCCACGACTCGCATGGCATTGGCATGGCGCCGCGCTACGTGAAGTCGTTCAAGGCCAACGAGTTGCAGCTCAATCAGACGGTTGAAGTGGTGCTGGATAACGGGCCGCTTATCACGGTGGATGCGCGTCGGGGTATGGGTCAGTCGGTCACGCACCAGGCCATGGAAATCGCGATCGAGCGTGCCCGCACGCACGGGGTGTGCGTGATGGGTCTGCGCAATTCACATCACCTGGGGCGCGTGGGACACTGGGCTGAACAGGCTGTAGCCGCAGGACTGGCCTCGGTGCATTTCACCAATGCCGTCTCGACCATCCCGATGGTGGCGCCCTATGGCGGGGCACATGCACGCTTTCTGACCAACCCGTTTACCGTGGGTATTCCGCGCCCGGGCGGCGACCCGATCGTGCTTGATTTCGCCACCAGCGCGATCGCCCACGGCAAGGTGCGCGTGGCTTACATGAAGCGCAAGTCCGACCCGGGTTCGGAAGTACCGGAAGGCAGTCTGATCGACGCGCAGGGCCGGCCTACGCGTGACCCAACCGTGATGTTCGAGCCTGCCCAGGGGCCGCATGGTGCCCTGCAGACCGCCGCCGCACACAAGGGTCATGCGCTGGCCATGGTGTGTGAACTGCTGGGCGCAGCGCTGACAGGAGGCGAGACCGCGCAGCCAGCCAACCGCACGATGCAATTCGCGGTCTGGAACAACATGTTCGCCATCGTGTTCGATCCGAACCGCATCGGTGCAGCCGAGCGCTTTGCGCAGGAGGCACGGGCCTTTACAGACTGGGTCCAATCGGCACCGCTATCGGGTGCCACCGATCGGATCATGATGCCCGGTGACCCCGAGCGGCGCGCCCGTGCCGAGCGGGCGCAAGGCATGCCGGTGGACCTGGGCACGCTGGCCGATCTGGATGCGGCTGCGCAGGCGATCGACCCTAACTTGCCGGCGCTGTCTTCGCTCGCCAGGCACTGAGCGCCAGGCACAACCACCCGGCCACGAAGGCCAGACCACCCACCGGCGCGAGCATGCCCAGCCCGCGCAGGCGGGTGAGCGCCAGCACATAAAGGCTGCCGCAAAAAAGCAGGATACCCAGGGCAAAACACAGGCCGGCTGCCCACAACCAGCGGCCCTGCAGTCGTGCAGTGAGCATGCCGACGATCAGCAGTGCGAAGGCATGCAGGAACTGATAGCGCGCGGCGGTCTGCCAGGTGGCAAGTTGCGCGGGCTCGAGCACAGCGCGCAGGCCGTGGGCCGCAAACGCGTCGGTGAGCACCGCCAGAGCAGCCAGCAGCGCCCCTGCCATAAGCCAGCCACGTCCGGGCAGTGCTGTGGAAGCGTGTGTCGGTGTCATCGCGTGCAGCTCAGTCAATTCAGGTCCCTTGGTCACGCCCGTGGTCAGCCGGGCCTGGCGCCTCAACGAGCGCCGCATCGGGCGCTGTGGCGGCCGGTTGTACATGCGCGCTCAGCCAGTTGATCAGATCGCGCTCAAACGCTGCGCGGCCCACATCGTGGTGCACTTCGTGCCGGCAGCCTGGGTACAGGATGAGTTGGCGGTCCGGGTGCCCGCAGGCCGCAATGAAATCGCGACTGCCCTGGGGCGAGGTAATCGGGTCGTCTTCCCCGTGCAGCACGAGCAGGGGCAGCGGGAAGCGGGCCGCGCCTTCGCGCGTTGCGGGCATGACCTTCATGATCTCGGTGCCCCAGCGCATCGATACGGCTTCGGTGCGCAAGGGATCGGCGATGTAGTCGGCCACCACTTCGGGCAGCGTGGAAATGCCGGTCTTATCAATGCCCAGTCGCGTGGACAGCTTCGGTGTGAGGATCGAGAGCACGCTGGCCACGACTTCGAGGGCGCGTCGGCGTGGCCCGCCAGGCAGCAGGGCCGGGCCACTGGCCACGACGCCCGCAAGGCCCGCCGGGCGCTGCAGTGCATAGTCCAGGACGATGAGACCGCCCATGCTGTGACCGAACAGAAACAGCGGCTTGCCCGGCGCCAGCGTGCGGGCCAATTCCAGCATGGCCGCCGTGTCGGCGCGGTAATCATTCCAATGATTGATATGACCGCGCGGGCCCGGAGATCGGCCGAACCCGCGCAGATCGGCACTGGCCACAGCAAACCCCGCCGCAGTCAGGACCTGGTGCAGGTCCGCATAGCGCGCGCTGTGCTCGCCCAGACCGTGCACCATGGCCACCGCGCCGCGGACTTCACCCACAGCAGGCAGCGCGCGGCCCCGCAGTACCAGGCCATCGGACGTGGCAAGCAAGGCATCAGTCATGGGTTGATCTGGGCGGCGGATTCGGCATGGAGGTCAACACAGGGGTCGGGCCGTACACTACACCAGCCCTTGTACCTCACACTCACTTCGCACCCTGATGACCCGCGCACTTTTTATCGTTGACTCGATTGCAGTGGCCGAACCCGCCATGGAGCACGGCGTGGTGGTGTGCGGTTCGCACGGCGGCGTGTCGGCTGCACGGTATGTCCTGGTGCTGCCGGTCAAGCCGCTGGCGGTATTTTTCAACGACGCGGGCGTGGGCAAGGATGAAGCCGGCATCGTGGGGCTGAGCATGCTGCAGGAAGTCGGCGTGATTGCAGCGGCTTATGCACACAGCTCGGCGCGTATTGGCGAGGCTGCTGACGGGCTGGAGCATGGCGTGATCAGCTACGTCAATCCATTAGGGGTTCAGGCCGGGCTGGCAGTGGGTCAGACCGTGTGCGAGCAGGTGGCGCGCCTGCGGCGGATGGATGTGGCTTAGTCGCGCGACACAGCGGGATTTATGCGTCTGATCGCTGCGTGGTAGCGCTCAGCGCGCGGGCTTGCTGGGCGTTGGTGCTGTGCTGAGTTTGCGCGCGGCCTGCACCTCGGCAATGTTGACGCGCCCCATCCCGGGCACATCCATATCGCCCGGCTTCCAGCCCGCCGGGCATGCGCTGAGCCAGCGTGCGGTCAGGCTCACCTTGTACTGGTTCAGACCTGCCGTGGGCGGCTCAATGCGGCTGTCGACCTCGCCTTTGTAGCTGCGCGCAAAATCACCGGCGACACTGGAGCGAATCAGCGCGGTGGAAGTGCCGAACCTGCACTCGGATTCTCCGATGAAACGATCGCCCTCGCGGCGGTAGGTACGGCGCGAGCAGGTGGTCGCGTCGGTGCCTTCGGCCAGTTGCTGCATGAGCCGGTCGGTTCGCGCATCGATGCAATGGCGCACCACCTGGGGTGCCACCCCTTGCGTCTGCAGGCTGATCTGCCATAAGCCCGCGCGGCGCGTGGGCCACTGCGGGCCCTCGTCGGCAGGAGATGCGTCGGATAAGGTCTGCGCCGCGACAGGCAGTGCCCACCACAGCACCCACGCCAGCGCAGCGCCGGCGATACGACGTCCTCTGGACACGCGGTGCCGGGTCATGTTGGCTAACTGATGTTGGCGACTTTATGCGGGCGAACTTGTGCGGGCGACTGCATCTTGGCAGCCTCGCGCGCGCACGTCAGCAAGCGATCAGGTCGTGTGGGCCGGAGCCACGCTCAAGCCCTGGATCTTGTGCTGATCGATCCGTTGCTTGACGAACCCGCTGGCCTTGGCCTCTTCAACGAAAGCACGCAGGAAGGCGGCCGCCTCGGCATGCGGTTTGAGCGTGCCCACCGACTGTTGAATGGCGGTGAACTGGCCATCGAGGATGCGCGAGCCGGGCATCTTCTGCACATCACTCAAGAGGCGCGGCCGCAGGCTGGCCATGGCATCGAGCTTGTCACGCACGAACATGTCGAAGGTGGCATCAAAGCCCTGCTCATGCACGAGTTGCGCGTGCCTGATGTTGCGTACCAGCCAGAGGTCGTACGCACTGCGCTGAGAAACGGCGATGCGCACGCCGGGGCGGTCGACTTCAGCGATGGTCCGGATGGGCGAGCCCGGCGGCACGAGATAGGTGGCTTCAATTTCGACATACGCTGCAGTAAAGGCGATTTTCTCGGCGCGTGCAGGTTCGGCGCCAATCAGACAGATGTCCCAGGCATCGGTGCCTGCGGCATCGGCCAGCACGCCGGGGCTGGGGTAGGGCACGAGCTTGAGGCCCACTCCAAGGCGATCTGCAATCGCACGGGCCATGTCGGGTGCCACACCGGTGTGCTCGCCCTGGGCATCTTTACCGGACACCAACAGGAAGTTGCTCAGGTTCAGGGCGGCACGCAGCATGCCGTGGGGAGCGAGTTGCCTGACGATCTCGGGTGTCATGTGTTGCGTCTCGGAAAGTGGGTCGAATGCGTCCTATTCTAGGGATTTCCATTGATGCGCACCGGACGTTGACGCCCACAGCCCGCCCACCTAGAGTGGGCCGACAGTGTTCGCTCTCTGAATCAAGGCTCCATGACCGCCTCGCCACCCCCCGCGCCCTCCGCTTCGTCGGCCTTCCTGACCCTGCATGAACTGGTGAAAAAAGCGCGTCAGAAACTGACGCTGGACGACTGGGATTACATCGTCGGCGGCACCGAGACCGAAACTACTTTGGAACGCAACCGGATGGCGCTGGACACGATCGCATTTCGTCCGCGCGTGTTGCGTGATGTCAGTCAGATTGATCCGGCCACGCAATTCCTGGGCCGAACCCTGCGCCTGCCGCTTTTGATGGCGCCAGTCGGCAGCCTGGAACTGTTCGCCGATGAAGCCGCAGCCGCCTCGGCCAAAGCCGCGCAGCACTATCAGATTGCGCACATGCTCAGCTCGGTGTGTGCGCCTGGCATGCAGGCGGTGGCTCAGGCCGCGCCCGATGCGCTGCGCATCTTTCAGCTGTATGTGTATGGCGATGCGGGCTGGATCGACGACATGATCAGTCAGGCGATCGAGACCGGGAATCAGGCCTTTTGCCTGACGGTCGACATGGCGCTTTACAGTCGGCGTGAGCGCGATATTGCCAAGCGCAACATCCGGCGCAGCGTGGTGCCTGGCCGCGAATTTCTGGCGCGCCTGAGCTGGAAAGACATCGAGCGGGTGCGCGCCAAACATGCCATTCCGCTGATCCTCAAGGGCATTGCAACGGCCGAAGATGCCGTGATGGCGGTCGAACATGGGATCGACATGGTCTATGTGTCGAACCATGGCGGGCGCCAGCTCGACCACGGCATGGGGTCGATGGATGTGCTGCCCGAGATTGTGCAGGCGGTGGCCGGTCGCGCGAAGATCATCGTGGACGGCGGGTTCAATCGCGGCAGCGATATCGTCAAGGCGATCGCCCTGGGCGCAGACATGGTGGGCATGGGGCGCATGCAGTGCATCGGACTGGCAGCGGACGGCACAGACGGCGTGGTACGCATGCTGGAACTGCTGGAACAGGAAGTGCGCATCTGCATGGGTCTGCTGGGAGTGAACACGCTTGCCGAGCTCAACCCTTCCTATGTGCGATCCACTTATGCGACCGGGCGCGCGCATGCGCTGAGCGCCTTTCCGCTGTTGTCGCTGGAAGACGGCGCGCTGTATTAAGACCACCGCTGAACGCGCCGCGGGGTCATCGCCTGCAGATCAGGCATGACGCCCGAGCATTTTGGCAAGGGTCGGACTAGACTAAGCGCGGGAGGCGGCCACGATGCCGCGCCCCTGGTCTCTTCAAACCCCAAATCCGATTGGAGTGGTTGCGATGAATATCAACAATGCTGTCACCAAACCCTATGAGTCGATGAGCCTGAAGGAGCTGGTCAAAGCCCCGGTCAATGCGCTGCAGGGCGTGAGCGACGGCGATGCCGAGCTGCTGGCAAAGGCCTTCAACGTGAAGACCATCGAGGATCTGGCCAACCTGAAATATGCCAAGTGGGCCCAGGCCATCGTGACACTGGCCGCCACCGAAACGAAATAAGCCCGCTTGCACGAAGGCATGTAAGTGCAAGGGCCGGGCAACCGGCCCTTTTCATTGGGCAAAGACCATGATCCATTCAGATCGGTTGACCGCGCGCATCGAGGGCGATTTCGTTGTGTTTCTGATCGGTATGCGCTTTAACCGTCCGCTCAGGGTGGACCGGTGGTGGCCAGTCTTCACCGCGATGCCCAGGATGCTCAAGGAACTGCATCAGCATCCTGAGCTCGGTTTTTTGCACGCCGAGATGTGGTTCTCGCGATCGCCTCTGATTCTGCAGTACTGGCGCTCGCTCGATCAGCTGATGGACTACGCCAAGAACCGCGATGCTGCGCATCTGCCAGCCTGGAAGGCCTTCAACCGATCGGTGGGCACCGATGGCTCCGTGGGCATCTGGCACGAGACCTATTCGGTCACTGAAGGCCGCTACGAGAACGTGTACGTGAACATGCCTGCGTTTGGTCTGGGTGCGGCCGGCACGCTTGAACCCGCACGCGGCGGACTGCAGAGTGCACGGGGTCGGATGGGGCAGCCGGACGGCATGCCCTGACGCACCTTACGGCACCAGCACCTTCACCAGCCAGAGGCTGATCGCCGGAAAACACAGCAGCAAGAGTGTACGGATCACATCCGAGATGAGAAAGGGCACGACGCCACGATAGCTCTCGCCGATCGGCACGTCCTTGGCCAGTCCGTTGATGACATACACGTTCAGGCCCACGGGCGGCGCAATCAGGCCAATCTCCACCACCATGAGCACCAGGATGCCAAACCAGATCAGCTTGGCGTCGACTGGCAGGCCGAACAGATCCAGGCCCAGCAAGGTGGGCAGGAAGATCGGCAGCGTGAGCAGAATCATCGAGAGCTCGTCCATGACGCAGCCCAGGATCACGTAGAACACCAGGATCGCTGCAACAACTGCCAGCGGCGCCAAACCGGCGTTTTGCACGAAGCTCGCCAGCGCCGCGGGAAACTGCGACAGGGCGAGCGCGGCATTCATGATGTCGGCACCCAGAAAGATCATGAAGATCATGCCCGTGGTGACGGCGGTGTCGTAGAAGCACTCCAGAAACCCGGCCCAGGTCAGTTCGCGGCGCAGCAAGGCCGCCATCAGGGTGGCGGCGGCGCCCACGGCGGCGGCCTCGGTGGGCGTGAACCAGCCGCCATAGATGCCACCGAATACCACGAGAAAAATGCTGGCAATTGGCCAGACGTCTTTGAGCGCCGCCGCACGCTTCGCGAACGTTGCGCGCTCGGTGGGTGGCCCATGCTCGGGGTTCAGGCGCACATAGATCGCGATGGCGATGCAATAACCCAGCGTGGCGATCAGCCCGGGGATGATGGCTGCGGCGAACAGTTTGGCGATGTTCTGTTGGGCAAGGATGCCGTAAATCACCAGCACGACTGAAGGTGGAATCATGATGCCCAGCGTGCCACCTGCAGCGAGGGTGGCCGTGGCCAGCCGCCCTGAGTAGTGGTGACGACGCATCTCGGGCAGCGCCACCTTGGCCATGGTCGCTGCAGTGGCGACCGATGAGCCGCAGACCGAGCCGAACGCCGCGCAGGCCATCACTGCCGCCATGGCCAGCCCCCCGCGCAGATGACCCACGAGCGAGCTGGCCGCAGCAAAGAGGCTGCGCGACAGGCCGCCCTGCGTGGCAAACGCGCCCATCAGCAAAAAGAGCGGAATGACGGTCAGGTCGTAGTTGGCCAGCCGCGCCCAGGCCAGGCCCTTCAGAAAATGCGTGAAAGGCACCCAGCCCGAAAGCGCCACATAGCCCACCGCACCGGGCACCAGCATGGCCAGTGCGATCGGCACGCGCAGCGCCATGAGCGCCAGCATGCCGCCGAACAGCAGCAGCGCGATGCTGACGCCGCTCATCGGGAGGGCCCGGGGCGGACGTGCTGCAAAGCGTCGTCAGCCTGCTCAGGCGCAGCGGCCGGGTGCGCTTCAGCCTGCGCAGGTGGCTGCGTCCAGTGCCGCCAGGCTGCATGCAACGCAGCCAGCGCCGCCACCGCAATGGACGGCGTCATGGCTGCATAGCCCCACCAGATGGGCAGCGTCATGATCATCGTGGTCTCGCCACTGCGAAAGGCATCGTGCGCACCCACGCCCGTGCGCCATGCAATCAGGGCCAGGGCCAGAGCGACCAGCAGCGCGCCAAAGCCGTCGAGCCGCGCCCTGGTGCGATCCGAAGCGCGCGCTGTGAAGAAATCGACGAACACATTGCCGTTGCGCAACTGAGTAAACGGCAAAAAGGCGGCAACCGCGACGGCGCAACCCATCTGCACCAGTTCAAAGTCGCCCTGGATCGGTGCGCCTGCCAGATTGCGCATCACGACGCTGTAGAGCGACATCAGCGTGACCCCGGTGAGCACCAGACCACCCGCAATGGCCAGACCCTGGGCGAGCCGCTCAAGCACGCGGCCCACCGGATCGATCGGACTCACGTCAGCGAGTGTGCTTGCGGATCAGACCCTTGGCGCAATCCAGAAGCTGCTGACCGTTCAAACCCTTGCCGTTCATCTCCTTCACCCAGTCGTCGTCGACCAGATCGGCGGCTTTGCGAAAGCCCTCCAGCTCAGCGCCCGAGACGGTGATGATGGTGTTCTTGCGGTCTTCGGCGGCCTTGCGGCCGATCGGGTCGCCGGCCTGATGATCACGCCCGACGATGCCAGACGCTTCCATGCCGGAGTTCGCATCGATGATCTTGCGCAGATCGGCGGGCAGCGCGTCGTACTTGGCCTTGTTCATGACCGTGATGAAGGCCACCGTGTACAGGCCGCCGCCTCGGATATCGAACTCGGTGTGGGACTTGGCCAGCTCGTCGACCTTGATGGACGGCACGATTTCCCAGGGCACCACGACCGCCTCGACCACGCCCTTGGAGAGCGCATCGGGAATTTGCGGCAGCGGCATGCCCACCGGCGTGGCGCCGATGGCCGACAGCAGCTTGGTGGTGGTGCGGGTAGGGCCGCGCACCTTCATGCCTTTGAGGTCGGCCACGGTGCGCACGGGTTTGTCGCGCGAGTGGATCATGCCCGGGCCGTGCACATTGACCGTGAGCAGCTGGGTATCCTTGAATTCGCCGGCACCGCAGGTCTGGGTGAACTCCCAGTAGGCCTTCGAGGTGGCTTCGGCATTGGTCATCATGAAGGGCAGCTCGAACGCCTCGACGCGCGGAAAGCGACCGGGCGTGTTGCCAGCCAGCGTCCAGACCACATCGACCACGCCGTCACGCGCCTGATCGTAGAGCTGCAGCGGCGTGCCGCCCAACTGCATGGACGGGTACTTCTCAAAGACGATGCGCCCGCCGGATTCTTTTTCGATGCGCTCCATCCAGGGCACCAACGCGCCTTTGTAGACGTTGGACTGGGGTGCCACGAAGGTGTGGAATTTGAGCGTGACTTTCTGCTGGGCGAAAGCGGCCGGGGCAACCAGACCAATCGACAGGGCAGCAGCCAGGGCTAGGGAGCGCAGGTTCATTGGAGTCTCCTGTGGGCGCGCTCTGCTCTGGTGCAAAGCGTCGTGCGTAAGCCCATGGTAGGGCACTCAGCGTGCCAGCGGGGGAATCTCGATGAGGATGCCGTCGAGTGCGTCGTCCAGGGCTACCTGGCAGCCCAGACGACTGCCCACGCGCAGCTCGGCTTCGACGAAGTCGAGCATGTCGAGTTCGTCTTCATCGGGCACGGGCAATCGGTCAGCCCATTGCGGATCGACCCAGACATGACAGGTGGCGCAACTGACGCAGCCGCCGCATTCACCCACGATGCCGGGCATATCGTGATCGACAGCCGCGCGCATCACGCTGGTGCCCGCTCGCGCTTGGACGATGCGTTCAGTGCCATCGGGCAGGACGAAGCGAATCGAGGGCATGGCGTGGCGTTCCAGGGAGTCGGGGAGCAACAGCAGCGGCTGCGAAGGGCGATTCTATCCGCAGCGGCCTGAACGGCCTGCGGGCGCTTCATGTGCGGGCGGTCCGGGCGCCCGCCCAATGCGCACAGGACCACAAGGCAGACCGCACTTGCATGCGACTCTGTGCGCAGAGATGATCGACCCACGATGCCGACCACCCTCAATGCCCAATTTGCCAGCGACCCCGTGTCGCGGCACTTCACCGATGCTGCGCTCCTGACCGCCATGGCCCGCTTTGAGGCTGCCTTGGCGCTGGCACAAGCCGATGCGGACGTGGTGCCGCGCGCTGCCGCCGAGCAGATCGCCCAGGTCTGTGAACGGCTCGACGGCGTGGCCTCGCCGCCCGCAGGCTTTGAGCCGGAAACCCTGTCGGACGCGGCCAGACATGCCGGCACGCTGGCCATTCCGTTCGTGCGGGCACTGACCGCAGCAGTGGCCCGCGTGAATGCCGACGCCGCGCGCTGGGTGCACTGGGGCGCCACCAGTCAGGATGTGCTGGATACGGCGCTCACGCTGCAGGCGCGTGCCGCCGGGGCAGAGTTGCAGGCGCAGCTGGCGCGCATCGGTGACTTGCTGGCTGCGCTGGCCGAAGCACACCGCACGCAGATGATGGTGGGGCGCACGCTGCTGCAACCGGCTGCACCGGTGTCCTTCGGCTGGAAAGTCGCCTGCTGGCTGTCACCTGTGCCGCGCCTGCAGCAGGCGCTCTCGCATGCCCTGAATGAAGCGGCGGTGATCCAGTTCGGCGGGGCGGCCGGTACACGGGCCGCGTTGCAAGGACGAGGCGACGCGGTCGCGCAGGCCCTTGCTGTGCGACTGGGCCTGAGCGATCCCGGGATCAGCTGGCATGGCAGCCGGGATCGCATCGCACGGCTGGGCAGCGAGCTGGCTCTGGCCGCGGGCGCGATGGCCCGCATCGGTCGCGACCTCGCGCTGCTGCAGCAGGCGGAAGTGGGGGAAGTGCTCGAACCGGCGGGCGACCGGCGGGGCAGCTCGTCGGCCATGCCGCACAAGAGAAACCCGGTCGCGGCCATGCTTGCGCTGCAAGCCGGACTGCGTGCGCCGGGACTGGTGTCGACGCTGTTGGCTCAACAGGCGGGCGAGCACGAACGCGGTCTGGGCACCTGGCCTTACGACTGGTGGACACTGGGTGCGCTGTTCGAATGCGCAGGCAGCGCCACGCAGGCGATCGGTGAAGCACTCGAAGGTCTGGTGGTGGTTCCGCAGGCCATGCAGGCCAACCTGCTGCGCACGCAGGGCTTTGTGCATGCCGAGGCGGTGACGGTGGCGCTGGCTCATGCGCTGGGTAAGGCGGC